>CALJVL010000005.1 GCA_937773775.1 uncultured Flavobacterium sp. | reverse complement strand
GGATTTAGGTTTGTGTTTTCCTTATTGGCAGTAAAATACGATAATAATTTTTCCGTAGGCATATTACCCGTTAAATCATCTTTGGCCATAGGACATCCACCAAATCCCTGAATAGCGCCATCATATCGACGACAACCGGCTTTATAGGCTGCGTCAACTTTTTCAAACCATTTATCAGATGTAGTATGCAAATGAGCTCCAAACTCAATTTCGGGATATTGTAGGATTAGATTTGAAAACAAATAACTAATCACCTCGGGGCTTGAGCTACCCACTGTATCTGATAGGGAAAGAGTCTTGACCCCCATAGTAGATAATTTCTCGGTCCAGTCAGCTACTATTTCTACGTTCCATGGATCCCCATAAGGATTTCCAAAACCCATAGATAAATAGGCAACCACTTCCTTATTGCTATTATCAGCAATCTCAAGAATTTCCTGCAAAGTAACTAAGGATTCTGCTATAGTTTTGTGAGTGTTACGCATCTGAAAATTCTCAGAAATCGAAAAAGGAAAACCTAAATATCCAATTTCTTTATGCTTAGAAGCTATTTCTGCCCCTCTGGTATTGGCTATAATAGCTAATAATTTACTCTTTGTTTGAGACAAATCTAGTTGCGCCAGAACCGCAGCCGTATCCTGCATTTGCGGAATTGCTTTGGGGGAAACAAAGCTACCAAAGTCTATTGAATCAAAGCCCACTCGCAATAAAGATTGAATGTAAGCTAGCTTTCTTTCAGTAGGAATGAATGGTTTAATGCCTTGCATAGCATCACGAGGACATTCTATAATTTTTATTGGCTTCATAGGCTTTCAAAGATACTAAAACCAGCAAACTGGCAATGAATACGCGCTGTAAAGTTTAGCAAAAAAAACAAAAAAGTATTGCTATCCAGCACACTACGCTTTATAATCATAAACACAAGTAACACTTAATTTTGCAAAAGATTATTCTAAGCCTTCAGAAAGTCTTCTATTATCAAAAAAAGGGGAACACGAAAATCATCTCTTGCTCCCTTTTATATTCTGCTATTTGACTCACTTTACGGCAAACCACCTATTTTAATCTATCTAAAATCTTTTTATTAATGGCTTTCACCAAAGCGGGACCTTCATAGATGAAACCAGTATACAGTTGCACTAAACTGGCTCCAGCATCTATTTTTTCTATGGGCGTCCTCTGCAGAATGGATTCCTCCCACTCCGATGATTGGAAATGCCTTGTTGCTTTTTTCGGACAAAAATCGGATGACCTCAGTAGAACTTTTTGTCAAAGGCCTTCCCTGACAAACCACCCATTTCGGATTTATTATCGGATTGTAAGCCCTCCCTAGAAATAGTTGTGTTCGTGGCAATCACTCCAGCAATTTGGGTTTCCTTTACAATATCTATAATATCTAGTAATTGCTCGTCGGTCAAGTCGGGTGCAATTTTTAAAAGGATTGGCTTTTGTTTTGGCATGGAGAAATTCTTATTTTGCAAAGTCTGCAGCAATTGCGTCAAAGGCGCTTTATCTTGCAGAGCACGAAGATTAGGTGTATTTGGAGAACTCACATTCACGACGAAATAATCGACATAATCATACAAAGCGTCAAAGCATATTTCGTAATCCGAAGCTGCTTCTTCATTTGGTGTCACCTTATTTTTACCAATATTCCCTCCTATAAGAACTCCATCATTTTTTTTTAGTCTTTCTATCGCTTCCACAACACCACCGTTATTAAACCCCATTCGGTTAATAATTGCTGAGTCTTCTTTCAAACGGAAAAGTCTTTTTTTCGGATTACCCTCCTGCCCTTTTGGCGTCAAAGTCCCTATCTCGATAAAACCAAAACCAAAGTTGGACAATTCCTTATATAGAACGGCATCTTTATCAAAACCAGCGGCGAGACCAATAGGATTTTTAAATTTCAAACCAAAAACTTCAATTTCTAATCGTTTGTCATCAACACAATAAAGGGATCTATAAATAGAAGAAAAACCAGGGATTTTGGACGTGATACGGATCAAAGAAAATGTGAAATAATGGACTTTCTCGGGGTCAAAAAAGAAAAGTATCGGACGAATAAGAAGTTTGTACATGAGTGTTTGGTTATGTGCTGCAAAAATAGAACTATATAGCCGATAATTAAATGTTTTACAAGCTAATTTTATCAGCCCTTTTATATTAATTATTCAAAGATTATTCGGAAACGAGAATAACTCCTTTTAAAAGAATTCCTTTACGGAAGATTTATCTGTAATTTAGCAACGAAAGAGAGTGTCAAAATATATCAAAGCCAACTAATACTGTATTTCAGGCCTGATTAAAAGCATACTAACTATTTAAATAAAATGCCCCATGAAAAAAATATTATTTCTCTTATTGTTACTATCCCTAAACACTAGAGCCCAAAGTAATTCAGCTACTACCATCTATTTAGTACGTCATGCAGAAAAAGTAACTGATGACCCAACTAACAAGGATCCCACACTTACCAATAGTGGTGAAAATAGAGCTGTAGCTTTGGCAAAAAAATTAAAAAAAACTACGATAACTAGTATCTATACCACCAATTATAAACGAACCACTGCTACGGCGATGCCACTAGCCAAAAAGCTAAAAAAGGAAATCAAACTCTATGATATAAAAGAACTAAAAACAGAGGCTGAAACTATTTTAAAAGACAATAAAGGCAAAAACGTATTAATCGTAGGACATTCTAATACCGTCTTAGAAACGATAGAAGCACTGGCTGGAAAAAGGCCCATTGCCAGTATTTCTGACCACGAATATGATTATTTATTTCAACTTAGTATCGCCCAAGATGGAACAACGAATGTCAAAGTAATGCATTATGGAGAGACCAACTCTCATTCTGAAGGACAGCAAATGATGCATAACCGATAATCTAGTACTGCCGTTTTTCTTCCGTTTTACAAAAAAATACGAACACTATAATTTTATGCTACAATCCGGAATGGAAAGCGATATTGAGGAAAGTTATGGACGATTAGATACTCTTTTGCATAAAAGATAAGTAGGAATATCACCGTTAGAAAGTCTATTATTAATTTTTAGACTATCTGCATATAGCACTATATATGTTGCATCTTAAAAGAGGACTTTTTTTAAATAAATAGTATCTTTGCTGTTCATCATATAAAGAATTTATGCAACATATAATCGACCGTTTCATCAGTTATGTAACTATTGATACTGAATCTGACTCCAACTCTAAAACAACACCAAGTACAGCAAAACAATGGGACTTGGCAAACAAATTAGTAGCGGAGTTAAAATCCATTGGTATGCAGGACGTCACGATAGACGACAAATCATATATTATGGCTACTTTACCTAGTAATGTGGACCATGAAGTACCTACTATCGGATTTGTCTCTCATTTTGACACTACTCCTGACTTTATAGGAGCAAACGTAAAACCGCAGATCATAGCTAATTACGATGGAAAAGACATTGTACTTAATGCTGAACAAAACATTATACTTTCACCTAGTTATTTTAAGGACTTATTGCTTTACAAAGGGGAGACTTTAATTACTACTGATGGGACCACATTACTTGGCGCAGACGACAAGGCTGGAATTACCGAAATTGTTACCGCAATGGAATTTTTAATTAACAATCCTGAAATCAAACACGGAAAAATCAGAGTAGGTTTTACGCCAGATGAAGAGATTGGTCGTGGCGCACACCATTTTGACGTGGAGAAATTTGGTGCTGACTGGGCATATACCATGGACGGCAGCCAAGTAGGAGAACTAGAATATGAAAACTTCAACGCCGCTGGAGCCAAAATCACTTTCAAAGGTAAAAGTGTACATCCAGGCTACGCCAAAGGAAAAATGATTAACTCCATTTTGATCGCCAATGATTTCATCAATGCTTTACCCAAAGATGAGACGCCGCAGGAGACTAAAGGTTACGAGGGTTTCTTTCATGTAAACCATCTTACAGGAAGTATAGAAGAAATAGTTTTGGAATTGATAATTAGAGACCACAGCAAGCACAAATTTGAGAAACGCAAGAAGTTAATTGAGAAAATTACTCAGAAAATTAATAAGAAATTTGCAAAACAGTTTGGAGAAGATATAGTAGTCACTGAAATCAACGATCAGTATTACAATATGAAGGAAAAAGTTGTCCCAGTAAAGTATATCGTAGATATCGCCGAAAAAGCGATGAAGCAGGTCAATATCAAGCCTATAATAAAACCAATACGCGGTGGGACTGATGGCTGTCAATTGTCATATAAAGGATTACCTTGCCCAAATATTTTTGCTGGTGGACATAATTTTCACGGAAAATATGAATATGTTCCCGTAGAAAGTATGCAAAAAGCCGTGGAGGTAATCGTAAAAATTGCTGAACTTACGACAATGCCAAACTTTGGTTTAGAGCAGCCCAAAGCTAAAAAAGGAAAATAATTGGAATCATCAGATCAAAAAAAAAGTCCCATTCAGAATTAGATTCCGAATGGGACTTTTTTTATAATCTTAAAAAAATATTACTTTTTTGCTACTGAAGCACTCATTTCCATAGAAATTGCAGAACGCTCCATTTTTAATTTTCCAGCCATTGTTTCGATTACAACAGTAGTATCAGCAAGCTCGGAAACTTTTCCATGAAGACCGCTTTTAGTAACAATCTTATCACCAACTTTTAAAGTGCTTTCAAATTCTTTTTCACTTTTTGCTTTTTTCTGTTGTGGTCTAATCATAAAGAAATAGATTACTACAAACATTAATAGAAAAGGGGCAAATTGAGTTAATTGTTCCATGATTTTAATTCTTTTTTTTATTTATTACTATTACATTAATCCGCGACCGGTCTTAATCATTTTTTTATTGGCTTCCAGCTCTTTAACTAAGTTATCTAAAATACCGTTGATAAAAATACTGCTTTTTGGCGTAGAATACTCTTTGGCGAGTTCTAAATATTCATTTAAAGTCACTTTAAAAGGAATTGAAGGGAATTTTAAAAATTCACAAATAGCCATTTTTAAAATAATGGTATCCACCTCAGCAATTCTATCACTATCCCAGCCCGGCGTTTTATCAACAAATTCCTTTGCTAATTCAGCTTCGTTTAAAACTGTTTTTCTAAACAAGTCTTTAACGAACGCCTTGTCCTCGCTATCCTTGTACACTTTAGGAACTGTGAAGTTATCATCCATGATAGGCTTCATTGCTTTCAACTGTTTCATGATATGAGTGTTGACCAATGGAATGTCATCAATCCAGGTCAGTTTATCATCTTCCAAGAATTCGTATAGCTTTTCATTTGGCACAATTACTTCCAAAAACAAATCGGCTATAAGCTGTCTGTCCTCTTCAAAAGAACTCTTTGGATTACTCATGTAATCAGTATACAACTTACTCGCTTTTATGGCATTCAGCAACAACAAAATATAATCGTCATTTAAGGTCCAAGCGTCAATTTTACGACTCTCCATAGCAATACTCAGAGAATTGTTTTCAGCAAGAATTTGAAAAACACTATTTCTAATAAACTTTTCGTTGGGTTTGCGCTCTTCGGGAGTTGCAAGATGCTTAAGACTTGATTTATGCAGAAACACTGTTTCTTTTTTACAAATTTCCAAAAGGGAGGAAATCATGGTAAGGTATAAATCTTGAATATTGTCGATACTGTAAAAAAGAAATTTTTCTTCCTTCTCTAAGTTATCAGAACCGTTTTGATGCATCGCATAAATGGATTGCATGACCTTAACGCGTATGTGTCTTCTATTTACCACCTTTGTAAGAACTTTTGTTAAATTATTTTGCAAAAATAAGAATTTCATCCTTGAAAATAAAATATATAATTGCTTATTTTAAAAGTATTCACTGCGCAGCATTCAGATACTACTTTAAAATAACCCTGAATACTACATCTAGTAAAACAACTGCAACTCGCTATCCGTCCGTGCTTGATAACGCTTGGCGCAATGCTTAAGTGCTAAAGTGAAAGAAACATCTTAGATTGTATAGCGATGATTTCTATTTTTAGATCTTCCGCAGTACTAGGCGTCTCTAATAAAAAGCGTCCGAATTTACATAACTTAATATCTGTTCAGGTCTCTTATGATTGTTGACATCACACCAGATCAAAGCTTTTCGACAACCAACAATTGACCGTAATAACTGATTTATAAGTCATTCGCGCGAAAGAAGTAACATGCAACTTAGGGCATCCCATTAACAGGCATAATTATACATTCTTGCGCCTCCCAAAGCAAGTCCCATAACCGGATTATGAATACCAATAATTGCTTTTAAACCTGTATCTTTGCACATAAAAAATAAATCTGTTGGTAATCATAAGGAGATAATTGTCCAAATGCGAAGTTCGTCTTTTAAAGTTCCTTTCCAGTTGTGAAAGCATTACTCATAATGTTAGTTTTTACAATAACTGATCTATGATATTTTTTTAAACAGACAAGTAAAACGTAATGATTTGATAATTATAAAGAAAGTGTAAACATTTACAATTATTAAAAATCGATTGACAATCAAAAAACTATTTCAATACAGAATATCTTAAAAAAATGAAAGAATTACTTTATTTAAACAAATATTTCGTCAAATATAAATACAGCTTTTTACTAGGAATAGTATTTACCATAATTGCGCAAATCTTCATGCTGTTCACCCCAAAACTGATCGGTAAATCTTTCAAAGTCATCGAATCATTTTCTGAAAACAAAAGCATTGCTACCTCAGTGATTCGCCAAGAGTTGACTTCTAATATATTATTGATTATTGCTACCACGATTATCGCAGGGTTCCTTACCTTTTTGATGAGACAAACTCTAATTGTAATGTCACGACATATTGAATTTGATTTAAAAAACGAGGTGTTCAGACAATATGAAAACTTATCCCAAAATTTCTACAAAAAGAATCGTACCGGTGATCTGATGAGTCGCATTAGCGAAGATGTTTCGAAGGTGAGAATGTATGTTGGCCCAGCTGTAATGTACACTATAAATACCATTATCCGCTTTGCAATTGTTATTGCTTACATGTATAACGTGTCCCCTCGATTAACGCTATACACCATACTTCCCTTGCCTTTGTTGTCCTATGGAATTTATAAATTGAGTTCGGAAATCAACAAAAGAAGTACCGTTTTCCAGCAATATCTTTCGAAAGTATCCAGCTTTACACAGGAAATATTTTCTGGAATCCGTGTAATTAAGGCCTACTCGTTAGAAGACCAACACCAAAATAACATGGTGAATCTGGCTAAAGAGAGCAAAAGGAAGAGTTTGAATTTAGCCAAGGTACAATCTTTGTTTGGGCCTCTAATGCTGGGCCTTATCGGCATCAGTAATCTGGTAGTTATCTATTTTGGAGGAATAATGTACATTGACGGAAGGATCGAAAGTATCGGTACAATCGCCGAGTTTATTTTATACGTCAACATGCTGACCTGGCCCGTGGCGTCACTAGGTTGGATTTCATCTATGGTTCAAGAAGCAGAAGCATCACAAAAACGACTTAACGAATTCCTCAAAATTGAACCCGAAATAAAAAACAAAAACCCAGGTCAGTCGATCATAAACGGCTCGATTTCTTTCGACAACGTTAGCTACACTTATGAAGACACCAACATAAAAGCAATTCAAAACATTTCTTTTACTGTAAAAAAAGGAGAAACTTTAGCCATACTTGGAAAAACAGGTTCTGGAAAGTCAACTATTCTATCTCTAATTTCGCGACTCTATGATGTAACTGAGGGCCAAATCAAAATTGACGATAACGAGATCAGCACATTAAACCTTTTTGATTTACGAAATAGCATCGGTATCGTGCCACAAGACGCCTTTTTATTTTCAGATTCGATTAAAAATAATATTAAGTTTGGCAAAGAAGACGCCAGCATGGACGAGGTAGTTACAGCTGCCAAGAACGCGGTTGTACATGACAACATCAAGGGCTTTAACAAGAAATATGACACTATTCTAGGTGAAAGAGGAATAACATTATCTGGAGGGCAGAAACAGAGGGTTTCCATCGCGAGAGCGATCATTAAGAACCCACCAATTTTACTTTTTGACGACTGTTTATCAGCGGTTGATACTGAAACCGAAGAAGCTATTTTGAATAATCTAAATGAAATTTGCAAAGACAAAACAACAATTATTGTGAGTCATAGAGTGTCGTCTGCTAAAAATGCACATAAAATCATCATTCTGGAAGACGGAAAAATTATTCAACAAGGGCCTCATAACCAGTTGATAAATCAGACAGGTTATTACGCTTCCTTGTATTTAAAACAACTTTCTGAAAAAGAATTACTTTAATTGTTGTGTAATACATATATTTTTAGGATTTTTGATTACGAATTAACAACTATAAACTGACTGAAACGATTATGAGAGAAAATGATATGTTAGAAAAAGAAGAGATATTTTCTAAAGTTTTACGTGCAGGAAGAAGAACATACTTCTTTGATGTAAGAGCTACAAAGGCGGATGATTATTACATTACGATTACCGAAAGCAAAAAATTTACCGAAGAAGATGGATCATTCCACTTCAAGAAACATAAAATATATTTGTACAAAGAAGATTTTGCAGCTTTCTCAGAAATTCTTAGTGAAATGACTTCATATGTTCTGAACCATAAAGGTGAAGAAGTAATCTCTGAGAGACATCAAAAAGATTTCAAAAAAGAATATCCTACTGAAAAAGTAGTCACTGAAGAAGAAGCACCAAAAATATCAAATTTTATTGATATTGATTTTGATGATATTTAATCTTTAATGCAACCCCTTTACACCAAAATAAAAAAGTCCAAAAATCATATGGTTTTTGGATTTTTTTGTGTCACAAAAATTATTAATTAAAACACATTATTCATGAACGAAATTGCATTGAAATACAAGGAAGAATATGCCGCCTTAATCATCCCATGGCTTTTATCAAGCGGACTTAAAATCGTGCTTCTTGTTGTAGGAGCTTTAATTCTCAATAAAGTGATCACTTCGTTCATTGATAAAGCAGTTCGAATAGCCGTTCGACCAGATGGAATTTCTTCTAAAGAGGCCGAAGAAAAACGGGAAAACACCTTAATTCAAATATTTAATGCCACAGCAAATATTGCATTGCTGACTATTACTGGCTTAATGGTGCTTCAAGAATTTGGTATAGAAATCGCTCCTATTTTGGCCGCAGCTGGAATCGTCGGCTTGGCATTTGGTTTTGGGGGTCAATACCTGATTCGGGATATAATTTCCGGTCTTTTTATCATTCTTGAAAACCAATACCGCATAGGCGATGTAGTTAGTTTTGATAACGCAAGCGGTACAGTACAAGAAATCAGCTTAAGAAAAACGACTTTAAGAGATCTTGATGGAACAGTTCACCATATTCCACATGGAGAAATAAAAAAAGTGTCTAATTTTTCTAAAGACTTTTCCCGCATCAATCTGGATGTGGGCGTAGGATATAGTTCTAATTTAGAACATGTCATCGCTGTAATAAACAGGACTGGAACTGAACTGGCCCAAGATCCATTATGGAAAGACTCTATCATCCTTGTCCCTCAGTTTTTACGCGTAAACGATTTTGCAGATTCTTCCATTATGATAAAAATATTAGGCGAAACATTACCTAGCATGCAATGGGCGATTACAGGAGAGCTACGCAAAAGATTAAAAGTAGCCTTTGACAAAGAAGGAATTGAAATTCCATTTCCACAGATGGTTATTCACCAAACTAAAGAACTAGAAAAAGTAACCGATAAAACTGAAGCTGTAAAATAAGAATAGTTTTAAACACGGTAACCCATAAGCTTTAAAAAGTCCGAAAATCAATTAGTTTTCGGACTTTTTCTTTTTCTTTATATAGATACTAATAAACCATCCCTATATTTTGAAAAATATCAGCCGAAGCGTCTGGATTTTATCATTAATCAGTTTGTTAACTGATACAGCCAGCGAAATGCTGTATCCCATAATTCCCATCTATTTACAATCCATTGGTTTATAAATTGTACTTATTCGTATTCTCAAAGGTGTTGACTAAGCGACAGCAGGCCTAATTTGGTATCAGTTTGGATCAATGGCTACTTTTATCGTCACCGGAACAGCAAGTTTTTTAATCTTATTCTATTTTGTAATTATGCCCTATGAAATAAAATAAAAGGTATTTATATTCCAAAAAGATGTTTTTTTTTTAATTACAAAACACGAAAGAACAACACTTTTAATAAAACTAAAAATCTTATATTTGAGTATCACCACTCAAATTCCTTTTGATGTCCAAAAAAATAAATATTCCTGACAACATTATTGGCTTGACCGATATTGAAGTAAAAACCTCAAGGGGAAAATTTGGTAATAACGAACAAATCCACAAGAAGAAGTACAAATGGTGGATCGCGCTTTTTGATCTTTTCAAAGAACCAATGTTGTCGTTGTTGATTGCCGTAGCAATTATTTATTTTATTTTGGGCCAAAACAATGAAGCCTATTTTATGCTGGCTGCTATAATCGCCGTTTCTGGAATTTCTTTTTACCAAGACAACCGCAGCCGCAATGCATTGGAATCTTTAGAAAAATTGAACGAACCATTAAGCACCGTCTTTAGAAATGGAGTGGAAAAAAAAATCCCTACGAAAGAGATTGTTGTCAATGATCTTGTAATTGCTAAAGAAGGCAACACCATCAACGCTGATGGGGAAATCATCCACAGCAATGATTTTTCGGTAAATGAGTCCGCACTATCCGGGGAAGCCTATGCTGTTTTTAAATCTGAAAAAATAGAAAACAAAACTATTTATAGTGGAACCCTAGTAGCTTCAGGACTTGCGGTTTACAGGGTAAATAAAATTGGCCTTGAAACAGAAATCGGAAAATTGGGAAGCAGCCTACTGAGCATTAAAGAAGAAGCAACACCGCTCCAAATACAAATAGAAAAATTTGTAAAAGCGATGGCAGTAATAGGCATTGTCATTTTTCTGTTAGTTTGGGCCGTCTATTTTTGGCGAACACATGATCTGTTAAATAGTTTATTGAAAGGACTGACGTTGGCCATGTCTATCCTTCCAGAAGAGATTCCGGTGGCTTTCACCACTTTTATGGCTTTGGGATCCTGGAGATTGATGAAAGAGGGAGTTATTGTCAAAAAAATTAGAACAGTAGAAACCTTAGGGAGTGCGACCATTATTTGCACCGATAAAACGGGAACCATAACTGAAAACAAAATGAGTCTGCAATCCGTATATGCTTTCAATAATGACCATCTTTATGAACGAGAGGAAGATTGGAAAAATGAAGAGGCTATAAAAGTAATTGGAATTGCCATGTGGGCTAGCGAACCCGTTGCTTTTGATCCAATGGAAAAAAGTTTGCATCGTGAGTATGAAAAATTAACGTCTACTGACTCTAGAAGAGTCTTTTCCATGGTGCATGAATATCCGCTCGACGGAAAACCGCCCATGATGACACATGTCTTTCAAAACAAAGAAGCTGAGCGCATCATAGCCGCCAAAGGCGGACCCGAAACCATGATAAAGGTCTGCAAGCTTAAACCTGAAGAAAAAGCAAGAATACACAAAAGAATAGACACTTTGGCTTCCATAGGCTATCGCATCCTTGGCGTAGGCCATTCAGAATATAAAGGGAATGAATATCCAAAAAACCAACAAGACCTTCCTTTCATTTTTGTGGGACTAGTAATTTTTTATGACCCTCCAAAAGCAAATATTGAACATGTAATACAGCAATTTTATGATGCGGGAATTGAGGTAAAAGTGATAACCGGAGACAACAGTCTTACTACTAGGGCCATTGCCGAAAAGGCAGGAATTAAAGAAACGGGCAGTATTCTGGAAGGTGAAGAAATCATGCAACTCGACAATTCCGAAATGCTTGAAGCGATTCACAGCACTACTCTTCTAACCCGTATGTTCCCAGATGCCAAACTAGCCGTTGTGAATGCCCTAAAAAAAGACAGGCAAATCGTTGCGATGGTTGGCGACGGAGTAAATGACGGCCCAGCGCTAAAGGCTTCCCATATTGGGATAGCCATGGGAAAAAAGGGAACCGAAATCGCAAAAGCAGCTGCCGATTTAATTCTGGTTGATGATGATTTGTCTAAAGTGGTCGTGGCCGTTGCAGCAGGGCGTCGCATTTATACCAATCTAAAAAAAGCAGTTCAATATATTATTTCCATACACATACCCATTATCCTTACGGTTTCCCTACCCTTGTTTTTTAGTTGGGTTTATCCAGATATTTTTATGCCCGTACATGTCATTTTTCTGGAACTGATTATGGGCCCCATGTGTTCTATTGTATATGAAAATGAACCTGAAGAACAAAACAGTATGCTGCAAAAACCCCGGCAATTAGGCAGCACTTTCTTATCATTAAAAGAAATGGGAATAAGTATTATACAAGGAATTGTGATAACAATAGGAATATTATTTGTCTATCAATTAACGGTGCAAAATGGCGGAGGTGAGAATTTAACCAGAACCATGGTTTTCAGTACTTTAGTGTTTTCAAACATTATTCTATCACTGGTCAATCGCTCCTTTTATTATTCCGTTTTTACTTCACTAAAAAACAAGAATAACATTATGGTATTTGCTAATTCATCAACATTGCTAATGCTAGTACTAATTATTTACGTTACTCCTATCGCCCAATTTTTTGACGTCCTACCGTTAAAGCTGCCTCAAATTGTAATTTGTATTGTGGTAAGCACCGTTTCGGTAGCTTGGATCGAAATCTGGAAATGGAACAAACGTGCTAAAACAATATCTTTCAAATAAAAATAAAATGGAAAAAACCATAGTATCCGTAAAATGGCTTCATGAGCATCTTGACGATCTAGATTTAATTATACTCGATGCTAGCCAACAAGTAAACCAAGCAAAAGTGGAACCCCTATTTCAGGATATCCAAATTAAAGGCGCTCGCTATTTTGACATCAAAAACGATTTTAGCGATACCGAAAATCTCTTGCCTAACAGCCTTCCCAGTCCAGAAAATTTCGTAAAAGCAGCCAGAAAACTAGGTGTCAATACCGAAAGCAAAATCGTCGTTTACGACAGTTTAGGTGTTTATTCGAGTCCAAGGGCTTGGTGGTTATTTAAAATCATGGGGCATAAAAACGTCTGGGTTTTGGACGGTGGACTACCGGAATGGGGAAAACGAGGTTATGAAGTTGAAAAAACAGCAAACCGAGTTTATACTTTAGGTAACTTCGAATCTAAATTCAAGCCAGAACTGTTCAAAACCAAGGAGCAAGTTTTAGAAAATATAGCAACCAAAGAAGCCGTATTGGTTGACGCAAGATCAGAAGATCGTTTTTTGGGAGAAACCGAAGAACTAAGGGAAGGACTACGAAGCGGACATATTCCGGGATCCATCAACATTCCTTACACCAGGCTTTTAAGTGAAGGCAAATTTTTACCTAAAGAAGAGTTAGCAAAAATATTGCCGCAAAACGACAAGCCTTTGCTATTTACTTGTGGGTCTGGCGTGACGGCATGTATCGATTTGATAGCTTACGAACTGATTGGAAACAACAATCCAAAAGCAGTTTACGATGGTTCTTGGACGGAATGGGGACAGATTGATAGCTTACCTATTGAGTAATTTTCAATTGCATTTACCGATTTAAATAATTACTTAAAACTCAAAGACCTTTAAAAAACTAGTATTCAACAATGAACGAAGAACAAAAACTGGATAATCCTGTTTGGTATTCCTTGACAGAACATCACAAAAAACTGGCTATGGTTTACAATAACTCACACTTTTACAATCCTAATTACTGTGCTTTTGGTGCTTTCAATGAAATCCCTGACGATGGGGAGGATTTAGTAGCCTACGCCAAATTAGTTCCTTCTTTTTTTATATTTGGAGAGAAACCTAGCGTCCCAGCCTCACTAAAGCTAAAAGACGAACTATTATGCCTTCAAATGATTGTTCGTCATAAGATTGTTATTACATACACAGACGAAATTGTAAAATTGGAGGAAAGCCATAGGGAAGCACTTCTAGGACTGGTCAAAATTGTCTATCCAGAATACTTCAAATCGAAAACGGCTGATTTAGGCAATTATCACGGTATATTCAAGGATAATCAACTCGTAGCCATAACAGGCGAACGCATGCAAATGGATGCGTTTACAGAGGTGAGTGCTGTTATTACGCATCCAGAACACACTGGAAAAGGATATGCAAAACAGCTAGTTGCATATACGGTAAATGCCATTTTTGAACAAAACAAAACACCTTTTCTTCACGTAGCAAAAACCAATATCGGTGCTGTTAAATTATATGAAAAACTAGGATTTATAACCAGAATTAAAATGAGTATCTGGCAGATTACAAAAGAAAACTAATTGAAAATCTTAAAGTGAAGTCGAATGGAATTATATTTCATTGTTTAAAAGTAAAAAACTACCCGATTCGCAATCCATTTTCGATTTTAAAATCAGGAGCCAGTAAAATTACATCACCTTCTTCTCCAACTGCTCCTAAGGCCAGGCACTCACTCATGAATTTACCAATTTGCTTTTTAGGAAAATTGATTACGGCAACAATTTGGCGATGAAGTAAATCTTCTTTGGAGTAGCGTTTAGTGATTTGCGCTGAAGTTTTTCGGATGCCGATCACACTTCCAAAATCTATTGTTAGTTGGTAAGCCGGTTTTCTCGCTTCAGGAAAATCATTTACTTCCATTATAGTGCCCACATGCATTGCTACTTTTTCGAATTCTTGCCATGTTAAGTTATTTTCCATATCAATTTAATCTTTAGTTTTTCCGATCATTTAAAATCTAAATTTAGCTTTTTTAAGACCAAAAACAATCCTTTTTTCTTAACTTTAGACTTTAAACCTAAAAACAATATAATGTCAAGAACCGCCTCTAATATGCTAGCATTAGGAACAAAAGCTCCCGAATTTTACCTAAAAGACATGAAGTCCGGAAAAGGGACCTTTTCTTTTGCTAATTTAAAAGGCGAAGAAGGAACATTGGTTATTTTTATCTGCAATCACTGCCCCTTTGTACTTCACGTTATCGAGGAGGTCGTCATGATTGCCAATGATTATAGAGTACAAGGGCTTGGAATTATAGCCATATCGAGTAATGACGTGACCAACTACCCGCAGGACGCTCCCAAGTTGATGACAGAGTTTGCTTTTGAGAATAATTTTGAATTTCCGTATCTCTACGATGAAACGCAGGAAGTAGCGAAAGCCTATGATGCGGCCTGCACACCTGATTTCTTTTTGTTCGACAACCAAGACGAGTTAATTTATCGTGGGCAGCTCGACGACAGCCGTCCCGGAAACGGAATACCTTTAAGCGGAAATGATCTACGAGGTGCTATTGACGGAGTTATTTACAACAGAAAAATTAATCCCAATCAAAAACCAAGTATGGGCTGTAATATTAAGTGGAAACAGGAGAAGTGAGCAGTGAGCAGTGAGCAGTGAGCAGTGAGCATAAAAAAACCAAAGCTTTCACTTTGGTTTTTTTATTTATGTTAACTGATGGCTAAAAGCTGATCACTAATTACTATTTAACGTCCATTAACTCTACGTCAAATATCAAAGTTGCGTTTGGCGGAATTGCCCCTCCAGCACCGCGAGATCCGTATCCTAAATCAGATGGAATAACAAAACGTGCTTTATCACCCACTCTCAACAATTGAATACCTTCATCCCATCCTTCAATTACCTGACCTTCTCCTAATTTGAATTCGATTGGTTTTTTTCTTGGATAAGAAGAGTCAAAAACCTTTCCGCTCTCTAATGAGCCTTCATAGTGAACAGAAACTGTTTTTCCTGCTTGAGCTTGCTTGCCTTCACCTTTTTGAATGAATTGGTAACGCAATCCGCTTTCTGTTTTTTCAAAACCAGCAGCTAACTTCTCCATAGCCGCTTCAGCATCTGCCTTCAATGCAGCATCACGCTTGTTACGTGCACCTTTGAAAGTGATAAAAGCTTCGATAGCATTCCAGTTCTTAGCTTCATCTCCTACTCTTAGTATTTCTAAAGTGTCTAAAACGTCACCTTGACCTACAGCGTCAACTACATCCTGCCCTTCAACAACATGTCCAAAAACAGTATGTTTTCCGTCTAACCATGAAGTTGGAACGTGTGTAATGTAAAATTGAGATCCGTTAGTTCCAGGTCCTGAATTAGCCATAGCCAATATTCCTGGTCTATCGTGTTTCAAACTTGGGTGAAACTCATCATCAAATTTGTAGCCTGGGTCTCCGGTTCCGGTTCCTTGAGGACATCCTCCTTGAACCATAAAATCTGGAATTACTCTATGAAATTTTAAACCGTCATAAAATTTTGTCCCTTGTGGTTTAACTTTATTTTCCATATTTCCTTCTGCAAGTGCTACAAAATTCCCTACGGTTCCCGGTGTCAATTCGTGCTCTAGTTTTACTAAAACAGCTCCTTTAACGGTGTTGAATTTAGCGTATATTCCATTTTCCATTTTTGTGTAATTTTTATTGAAATGCAAATTTACGAAATTAATCTCTATTCATTCCTACTTTATTTCTATGGTCTTGCGTTTATATTCGCACCTTTAAACATAAAAAAGAAAAGGTCAAAACAGATAACTACAGACACACTAAGCTTAAAAAATACCCGCCATAAATTGCCATAAAAACAATCAAAAGGCCGGATCTGCAGCTGCCTACTGCAAACCTAAAGACACAAATATGCTATTCATTATTCATTCGGTTTCTTCATTGTAGAATTACTGAACAAACACGAGTTTTATTTGATAAATATACACCCCATATAAATCTGAATACAGGAAAACAATCCCAGTAATAATTAATCCCGAGAAATAAAAGATTACATAACTAAGAGCGATTAGCATGGATCTGAAGCATTGCGAAATTGCGGAGTTCCCTCTATCAAGCAGTTTATCAAGGTACCAAAATCACCGAATCGAACGAAGCTAAATATATTTATTAAAGTAGCTTCGCGCAACAAATGCTGTTCCCTTATTAAGGTAAATCATGATCCGATCAGTTCCTATGAAAGTCTTCAAAATCCGATTTATTATGTACCTAAGTAGCCGGCTAGCTAGCAACTATAAACAGGATACTAACAGATGAAGTTTCTTTTGAAAAAATCTTCATAGATTGAATCTTTTTATAGTCAAATAAAAAAGTTCTTTGTTAAAATACACTAAGGAAATTTTTATATTAGTCCCTCTAAATAACACTAAATAAAATCAAGGTCATCACCGAAAAAAATAGTCTATATTTGTTTTTTAACAAAGGTACAAGGATAATGAATTCAATTTTCGAGGAATTGGGGAATTAAGCCATGATTTTAGGTTTACGGAAATCACCCACGGAAAGCCAAGCAAAATGCGGTAATACCTGTTTTGATGAAATATGTAAAAACAGCAAATTCCATTGAACTTGATTATCAAAAACTCGAGTTTAAGTACAACCGTTTGATACAATTTTTAATTCTAAGAACGAAAGAGAGAATCTACATTAGTTAATTAAAAAAACATAGTCTAACCGCTAAATAATTTGTTTTTACAAATAAATACTATTTGGGAAAAAGAATTACCATGACAGAAACTAATTCGAAACTATTTAAGTCATCATCTGAAGCGATTTGGCCATTAAATAAACTAACAAAATTACATTAAAAAAAACCTAATTAAAACACCTAATATGAGATTTATTTTTTATTTTACAATCTTAATTGCTTTTGGAGCTAGCGCTCAACAACAAAAAGAGCAACCTACATTAGATTATTATTTACCACAAAATATTACGTACAACAAAAGTATCCCAACCCCTAAAAGCGTTCTCAATTTTGAGCTGGGAGAAATGCACGCTGATCACACACAAGTAGCACTTTATATGAAAGAAGTAGCAAAAGCGTCTAATCGAATATTAATTGAAACAACGGGGGCTACTTTTGAAAATAGACCCTTGCAATTACTCACTATTTCGAGTCCAAAAAACCTTGCTAATATTGATGAAATCCTTAAAAGACATCAAGCGATTACAGATTCAGAGGCTAATAATAGTGATCTTTCTGATTTGCCAATTGTTGTATATTTAGGATATTCAATTCACGGTAATGAATCTAGCGGCACAGGCGCTGCAATAGCTTTAGCGTACTACCTCGCTGCTGCAGAAAGTCCAGAGCTAGAAAAAACACTAGAAAAAACTATTATTTTATTAGATCCTTCTTTTAACCCCGACGGATTACACCGCTTTTCTACATGGGTAAACAGTAATAAAAGTACCCACCTCGTCACTGATTCTAATGACAGAGAATTTAATGAAATGTGGCCTAAGGGCCGTTATAATCATTATTGGTTTGATATGAATCGCGACTGGTTGCCAGCTCAACTTCCCGAAAGTCAAGCAAGGATAAGAACCTACCGCAAATGGATGCCCAATATATTGTGCGATTTTCACGAAATGGGAACGAATGCTACTTATTTTTTCCAGCCAGGAGAGCCAAGTCGTACCAATCCTCATACTCCAGAACTCAATCAGGTTTTAACTAGAAAAATTGCTGGATATCACGCTAAAGCATTAGATAAAATAGGCAGCTCCTATTTTATTGAAGAAAATTATGATGACTTTTATTATGGTAAAGGTTCTTCTTATCCCGATATTAACGGGACAATTGGGATCTTGTTTGAGCAAGCCAGTTCAAGAGGGCATGCGCAAGAAAGTGCCAACGGAATATTAACTTTTCCGTTTACTATTAGAAACCAATTTACTACGAGTTTATCATCACTGCAAGCAGCATATGAAATGCGAATAGAGCTCCTTGAATATCAAAGAGACTTTTATATAAATGCTACAAATGAAAGTAAAAAAAGTAAAACAAAAGCCTATATATTCGGAGATGAAAAAGATGCAACAAGAGTGAATGAACTGGCAAAAATACTGAATCAACATAAAATTGAAATGTTGGAATTGAAAGAAGATGTCACAATCAACAAAAAGAAGTTTACCAAAAATCTAAGTTATATTATTCCAGTAGAGCAGAAAAACACACGGCTTATCAATGCTATTTTTGACAAGCAAACCATATTCAAAGACAGTTTGTTTTATGACATTTCAGCTTGGAGTTTTGACTTGGCTTTCAACTTAAATTTTGAAGGATTAAACGCTCTTGGTCTTGCTGGCGACAAATATAACCCAATTGTAAAAACTGGGGTAGTATCTAAAAAAAGTAATATTGGTTATTTAATTGAATGGACGGATCATCAATCCCCAAAATTCTTAAATCAGATTCTTTCTAAAAACTTACGCGTTAAAACAAGCAAGCAGCCGTTTACCCACGTTGGCAAAACATTTTCTTACGGCAGCTTGCTCATTCCAGTCCAAAATCAGGAAATGACTTCCGATGAAATATTCAATTATCTTAACCAAATAATACCCGACTATACCTTTGAAGTTACAGGAGTCGAAACAGGGTTTACGGACGGTATAAACTTAGGAAATCCAAATTTTGTAACACTAACACAACCCAAAGTTGCTATGGTAGTAGGACAAGGAGTAGATCCCTCTGATGCAGGCGAAATATGGCATCTGTTTGACCAAAAAGCAGCTATGCCATTAACCAAAATAAATACAGATCAACTAGAACGTGTGGATTTAAATAAGTACACGACATTAATACTAGTAAATGGAAACTATTCCAACTTTTCTCCAAAAGTCATTACAAAAATGGAGCAATGGATACAAAGTGGCGGAACTTTAATTGCTTATCAAGATGCAATCAAATGGTTAAATGACAACAAATTAATAGAATTAGTTTTTAAAACTGGAGAGCTGGAGGCAAAGGACATTTCATTCGAGCAATCGGGAGATTACAAGGGCGCACAAGAAATCGCAGGTGCAATATTTGAAACTCAATTAGACCTATCTCATCCAATTAATTTTGGGATGCCAAGGAACACAATGCCAATTTTTAGAAATACATCTATTATTATTGAACCTAATAAAAATAGTTACAATAACCCTATTCAGTACACAAAAAATCCATTGATTAGTGGTTATATTTCCAAACCAAATTTAGAGTTCTTAAAAGGGACAGTTCCATTTCAATCGATAAAAAAGGGAGACGGAAAAATCATCGTTTTTACAGATAATACTAATTTTAGATCATTCTGGTTGGGTACAGAAAAGTTGTTTTGGAATGCTATTTTCTTTAGTAACATAATGTAAGCGTAAAGTTCTTTAGGCCTCAAAATATAAAATTTGGGGCTTAATTAAAAGTACAAAAGAAAATCCAAAAGCGTATTTCTAAACGATCACTTCGCTAACAGCCTCCTTTCCAAACAAAAAAATCTCCAAGGCATAAATAAGAAATATTGCGCTCACTATCAGAAATGTAACAATCGATAGTCCTTAATCTTTAGACATCCTAAAAAACAAAATCATCTGCTCTTTTAAAAGGAGAGATGCTCTTTTAGGCTGTTGTGGTGGTTGAAAGCAAGAGTATCTCTTTTCTAAAAACAAGATAATAATAAATAACCCAGCCACTAGCATTGGACTTACGACCACGGAAATTAATAAAGCATCAATCCCGAAACAAACTACCCATTAAAAAACATTGTACCTTCGCAACTTCAACAAGCGCCAGTGTGGTAAGCTGATGAAATAAATTTAGACATAAAATTATGCGCATTGATATTGTTACCGTTTTACCTGAATTATTACGAAGTCCGTTTGAAGCTTCAATTATGAAGCGTGCCATCGACAAAGGCCTTGTGGAAGTTCATTTTCATAATTTAAGGGATTATACCACGAACAAACAAAAAAGTGTAGACGATTACCAATACGGTGGCGGAGCTGGCATGGTGATGACGGTGCAGCCTATTGATGCCTGTATTACACAATTGAAAAGCGAAAGAAGCTATGACGAAATTATTTATATGTCCCCAGACGGAGAAACTTTGAACCAAAAAATGGCCAACACTATGTCGATCTATAAGAACATTATCATCTTATGCGGACATTATAAAGGAGTGGATCAGCGCGTTCGTGATCATTTTATTACGAAAGAAATATCTATTGGCGATTACGTATTGAGTGGAGGCGAACTTGGAGCTTTGGTATTATCCGATGCTTTAATCCGTTTGATCCCGGGGGTTTTAAGTGATGAAACCTCGGCATTAACAGATAGTTTTCAAGACGGATTATTGTCAGGACCTATCTACACGAGACCTGCAGATTACAAGGGATGGAAAGTTCCAGAAGTTTTGACTAGCGGAAATTTTGCGAAAATTGACAAATGGAGGGAAGACATGTCTTATGAGCACACAAAAACGAGACGTCCTGATTTATTGGAAGAGGAATAAATGTTTGCTTTAAAATTCTAAATTGCTAAAAATAAGGATTTAAATTATTTTAAATTTATAATTTATAATTCAAAATAATTTTCTACTTTTGCCGCCACTTTAGACCAACCTCTGGCGAGATCCGTGAATGTTGATTTGATGAAAATCAATAATAAGAATTATTATGGCAGATTTAATGAAATTCGTACAAGACGAATTAGTACCTAGAAAAGACTTTCCTGTATTTGGAGCTGGAGATACTATCACTGTATACTACGAAATTAAAGAGGGTGAAAAAACTAGAACACAGTTTTTTAAAGGAGTTGTTATCCAAAGAAGAGGTTCTGGTAACACAGAAACTTTTACAATTCGTAAAATGTCAGGTTCTGTAGGTGTAGAGCGTATCTTCCCTGTAAACTTGCCAGCTTTACAAAAAGTTGAAATCAACAAAAAAGGTGCAGTTCGTAGAGCTAGAATTTTCTACTTCAGAGAACTTACTGGTAAAAAAGCAAAAATTAAAGACAAAAGAAGATAGTCAAATATTTCTTTATCATAAAAGTCCCGACGCTGTCGGGACTTTTTTTATGCTTTTTTTTTAAAATTAAGTTTTTCTATTCACGAGCAAATGACTTACAAGAAGTAACAATTTTAGTTTATCTAGTTAAGTAAACCCATCATTGCTATATTTCTATCTGTAACCCGCACTAACTTCGGTCTGATTTTCATATATTTGCTCCGCTTGATTTTAAGCATACTACACCTTTCACATCCTGTTCTTGAAGGATACGATTATAAAAATATAAAAATGATACAAAAATCAAAGATTGTTTACACCTTAACAGACGAGGCGCCATTGTTAGCGACTTATTCTTTTTTACCAATTGTTAAAGATTTTACCGCGACAGCAGGTATTGAAATAGAGACCAAAGACATATCTCTTGCATCAAGAATTTTAGCTAATTTCCCTGAATTCCTTACCGAAGAGCAAAGAGTTCATGATGCTTTATCCGAATTTGCACAGTTAGTAACTACTCCTGAAGCAAACATCATTAAGTTGCCTAATATTTCCGCTTCGGTTCCTCAATTAAAAGAGGCTATTGCGGAATTACAAGCACACGGATACAAAATACCTGATTTCCCTGAAGACATTAAAAATGACGACGAAAAGGAAATTAAAGCAAAATATTCTAAAGTTCTTGGTTCTGCGGTAAACCCTGTTTTACGTGAAGGAAATTCAGACCGTAGAGCACCAAAAGCGATTAAAAACTTTGCAAAAGTTCATCCACACTCCATGGGTTCTTGGTCCTCTGACTCAAAAACAAAAGTGGTGACAATGGAAAACGATGATTTTTACGGAACCGAAAAGTCAATAACAGTTCAAGAAGCAACTGACGTAAAAATTGAGTTTATAGGAAAAGATGGAACCATTAGCGTCTTGAAAGCAAGCACTCCATTGAAAGCAAGTGAAATAATAGACACTTCAGTCATGAGCCTGAAAGCTTTGAAAAGTTTTGTTTCTAAATCAGTTGAAGAGGCTAAAAAAGAGAACGTACTTTTTTCAGTACACTTGAAAGCGACAATGATGAAAATATCGGATCCAATTATTTTTGGTGCAGTTGTTGAAGTTTTCTTCAAAGATGTTTTCGAAAAATACGCCACTATTTTCAAAGAATTAAATGTTGATACTAGAAATGGACTAGGTGATGTATATGCAAAAATTGCTGGATCCCCTAAACAAGCCGAAATAGAATCCGCTATAAGTCAAGCAATGGAAAGCGGTCCTGACCTAGCGATGGTAAATTCAGACAAAGGCACTACCAATCTTCACGTGCCATCTGACGTAATTGTTGATGCTTCCATGCCAGCAATGATACGTACTTCAGGACAGATGTATAACAAAGAGGGGGGACAACAAGATACAATTGCACTAATTCCGGACCGTTGTTATTCTGGAGTCTATGAAGCTACCATCGAATTCTGCAAGAAAAATGGTGCTTTTGATCCAACAACGATGGGAAGTGTACCAAATGTAGGTTTGATGGCACAAAAAGCGGAAGAATATGGTTCTCACGATAAAACATTCCAAATGACCGCAGACGGGGTTGTTCGTGTGGTAGATAACAAAGGAACCGTTTTGATGGAACAAGCTGTTGAAGCAAAGGACATATTTAGAATGTGCCAGGTAAAAGACGCTCCTATTCAAGACTGGGTAAAACTAGCAGTAAACAGAGCGCGAGCTACTACTGTACCTACTATATTTTGGTTAGACGAAAACAGAGCACATGATCGACAAGTAATCGCAAAAGTAAATTTATACTTGAAAGATCACGATACAACTGGTTTAGATATCCGAATTCTAAATCCAATCGAAGCAACAATTTTTACTTTACAAAGAACAAAAGAAGGATTAGATACAATCTCTGTAACAGGAAACGTGTTGCGTGATTATTTAACTGATTTATTTCCAATTCTCGAATTAGGAACCTCAGCAAAAATGTTGTCTATCGTTCCTTTGATGAATGGTGGCGGCATGTTTGAAACTGGTGCTGGTGGATCTGCTCCAAAACATATAGAGCAATTTATTAACGAAGGATATTTACGTTGGGATTCTCTTGGAGAATTCTTGGCACTAGCCGTTTCATTAGAACATTTAAGTAGTGCTTTTAATAATCCAAAAGCGCTAGTTTTATCAGAAACTTTAGGTTTGGCTACAGAGAAATTCTTGGGGAATGACAAATCACCTGCTCGTAGAATTGGTAAAATTGACAACCGCGGTTCGCATTTCTACCTGGCTATGTATTGGGCTGAAGCATTAGCGGCTCAAAATAAAGACGTTGAACTACAAGCTATTTTCACTCCAGTTGCAAAAGAATTGGAAGAAAATGAAGCGCAAATTAACGAGGAATTAATAGGAACACAAGCTAAGGCACAAGAGATTGGTGGTTATTACCAACCAAATGCAGAACTAACTAGCAAAGCAATGCGTCCAAGCGAAACATTGAATGCTATATTAGCTAAAATCGCTTAATTTGATTATTCCTATCACATGTAAAAAAGACAACTGGAAACCGTTGTCTTTTTTTTAATAGTATTTTAACCATTGTTTAGTAGCAATTTACTCATCTTTTTGCGAAATTCGTAATTCAAAATAAAAGAAATGATTTCCAAAAAATATAGCTTATTATTTATCTTTCTTTTAATCACTATTTCTTCTTTTTCGCAAGTTAAATTTACTATGAGCGGAATAATTACCGATAGTAAAAACAACGAAACACTGATTGGAGTAAATGTATATATCCCTGAAATAAAATCGGCTACTCGTACTAATGAGTATGGTTTTTATTCCATTACACTTCCTGAAGGAAATTACAATGTAGAAATTAGCTACATCGGATTTCAGACCATTACTAAAAATGTTGCACTATTAGAGAATAAGAAGACTAACTTTAGTTTATTCGACAGCAGCGAAGTATTAAAAGAAGTTATTATTTCTGGTCAAAACTCTAGCACTAATATCCGTTCCCCAGAGATGAGCCTCAATAAACTATCGATTAGCTCCATAAAAAAAATGCCTGTCGTCCTAGGCGAAGTCGATATAATAAAATCACTGTTATTACTTCCCGGAGTTACTAATGCTGGTGAAGGGGCGTCTGGATTCAATGTTCGTGGTGGCGGTGCTGATCAAAATTTGATTTTATTGGACGAGGCAACCATATTTAATTCCTCGCACGTATTTGGTTTTTTCTCCGTTTTTAATCCCGATGCAATAAAAGATTTAACGCTATACAAAGGAGGAATTCCAGCCCGTTACGGAGGAAGAGCGTCATCTGTTTTGGATATTTATCAAAAAGACGGTAGCAGTAAAGGTTTTCATGTAAATGGTGGAATTGGGTTGATCTCAAGTAGAATTTTGGCAGAAGGACCAATAGTGAAAGACAAAGGTTCTTTCCTTTTCGGTGGAAGAAGCTCCTATGCTCATTTATTTTTAAAGTTATCCGAAGATCAAAAAGACAACTCTGCTTATTTTTATGATTTGAATGCCAAGCTGAGTTATAAATTAGATCCAAATAATAACTTATACTTATCGGGATATTTTGGTAGAGATGTTTTTAGTCTTAATAAAAGATTCATGAATATCTATGGAAACTCAACTTTAAACTTACGCTGGAACCATCTATTTTCAGATAAGTTGTTTTCAAATTTATCTCTTATTTACAGTGACTATTATTATGGACTAGACCTCGATTTTGTTGGATTCAAATGGGATTCAGGGATTCGGAACTATAACATAAAATACGACTTCAAGAATTACATTTCTGACAACTTAAAATTAAATTATGGAATAAACGCGATTTATTACGACTTTAATCCCGGCACTATTCGACCCTCCGATGCGAATTCCGGATTTAATTTTGACCAATTGGACAAGAAATACGCATTTGAACCGGCTGTATACCTTAGCGCTGAGCAGGAAATTTCAAAAAAAATCTCTTTAGTCTATGGTTTACGTTACAGCCTGTTTTATCGCTTAGGACAGTCTACAGTAAATAATTATACAGATAATAACCCTATCACCTTCAATACTGATTTACAGCTATATGAAAAGGCTACTCCGATAAGCACTCAGTTCTATGGCAAAAACAAAACGATTAAAAGCTACAACAACCTAGAGCCTCGTTTTTCTATTGCCTATAAAATCAATGACGACCAATCTGTAAAAGCGAGTTACAATAGAATGGTACAGTATTTACAGTTAATCTCAAATACTTCGTCTCCCACTCCCCTTGATGTTTGGACACCAAGTGACAACTACATCAAGCCACAAATTGCCGACCAAGTTGCTTTGGGATATTTTAAAAACTTCAGTGATAAAATGTATTCTCTTGAAGTAGAAACATATTATAAAAAAGTACAAAACAGGTTAGATTACATCGATGGCGCCGATTTGATTGCCAATAAAGCAATAGAACAAATAATTCTTAACGGCCAACTAAGATCCTACGGCTTAGAAGTAATGTTTCGAAAAAACGAAGGTAAATTGAACGGATGGATATCCTACACCTTATCTAAATCTGAGCAGCAAACACCGGGAAGAACACCATTAGAAGCGGGGATTAATAATGGGCAATGGTACAATTCTGTTTATGATAAATTACATAACATTGCCATTACTAGTTCTTATAATTTAAACGAAAAATGGTCTTTTGGAGCGAATTTTTCATTACAAAGCGGACAACCAGTCACCTATCCAACAGGGCAGTATGATTACCTAGGTGTTACGGTTCCAAGTTATGGGTTAAGAAATGAGAACCGCCTGCCGTCCTATCATCATCTAGACATTGCCGCAACATTAACACCGCGTAAAAACAATGACAGAATCTGGAAAGCCGAATGGGTTTTTAGTATTTACAATTTATATAACCGAAGAAACGCAGCGTCTATAAATTTTAGAGAAAATGTGGATACTGGAAATAACGAAGCGGTAAGAACATCAATTTTTGGTATCGTTCCGGCGGTAAGCTATAACTTCAAATTCTAATCAGATGAAAAAAACAAATATTTTTTTAGCCCTAATACTAGCTTTTTTCTTGAACGGTTGTGAAGATGTGGTTAGCATCGACTTAAAAACTGATGCTCCGAAGCTAGTCATAGAAGCTTCTATAAATTGGTATAAAGGTACTTCTGGACGGGAACAAAAAATTAAGTTAACTACCACCACAGGTTACTACAGCGATCAAATCCCAACAGTTTCGGGAGCAACAGTAACCATAAAAAACAGTTCAAATATTACATTTTATTTCGCAGAGCTCTCAGATAAAGGAGTATATACTTGCGACAACTTTATACCTGTCATTAACGAAACTTATACTTTAACAATTATAAATAATGACAATGCATATTATGCAGCAGAAACTTTAAAATCCGTCGCTCCGATTAGTGAGATTATTCAAAATAATGAGGGTGGCTTTACAGGAACAGAAGTAGAAATTAAAACCTACTATACAGATCCTGCAAATGAAACCAACTACTATTTATATCAGTACAATTACTCTAACACTATGAATCAAAACCTTTATGCTGATGAAGATACTTTTTTTCAAGGAAACAAATTTTTTAGTGTTTCACAAAGTGATGATTTACAAATTGGAGATAAAGTGACAGTTACTCACTATGGAGTGTCTAAACCTTATTATAATTATATGAATGTGTTGATAAATATCGCAGGAAGCACTGGCGGTAGTCCGTTTCAATCTCCACCAGCAACAGTAAGAGGGAATATTATTAATACTACAAATCCAAATAATTTCCCTTTGGGTTATTTTTCAATAAGTGAAGCTGACACTAAAACATATACAATTGAGTAACTCAGTATTATTTTTAGATCGTTCTTAACCATCAGTTTTTGTAGAAGACGCAAACCGAAATCTGTATTAAAAACTATTTTCTATCTTTGCAAAAAATATAACTGGATTAACGATTCTATACATTAAATCTACTTCTCAAAATGTCCTCACACCATATTGTTCGCGATGACCAAGAACCCGCATTAATAATAGCAAACGGTGCTTCATGCAATCCCGAGTTATTAGGTCAATTATTAGAATGGTCTCCGCTAGTAATTGTATTAGACTCCGCTATGGAAAGAGTTATGAAATTGGATATAAAAGTTGATGTCCTATTAGGTGATTTTGATCGTGATTTTGATGCTAATTATTATAAAGAAAAACAATACCCTATTGAAATAGTTCATACACCCGATCAAAATAAAACCGACTTGGAGAAGGCATTTGATTATCTCTATAAAAGAAATATTCCCGCTGTAAATGTAGTTTGGGCAACTGGTAGACGCACTGATCATACTATTACTAACCTAACAAATATTGTCAGATACCGAGAAAAATTAAAGATTGTCATACTAGATGACCATTCAAAAGTATTTTTACTGCCGAAAAGGTTTGAGAAATGGTACACTGCAAATACACCAATTTCATTGATCCCAATAGGAACGGTGACTGGTATTCACTCTAAAAACCTATTTTATCCTTTGCAAAACGACACTTTAACTATAGGTTATCGGACAGGAAGTAGTAATCACGTAATCAATGACGGAATCGTAGTCCTAGAACATGATGAGGGAGACTTACTGATGATGGAATGCACGGATTAAATCCAAAAAAATTAATAAATCACAGAAACGCTTGATTTTTCACACAGCTTGCCCGGCGTTCTCACAAAGATAAAATCATAATTTTCGCACTGAAATACACAAAATGACAATTAAAACGATTACTGAGAAAACTAATTTACACCCAAGAAATCAACATAGATTCAGATACGATTTTAGCCTTTTAGTTACAAACTGTCCTGAATTAGAAGCTTTTGTTTTAATTAACGAACATGATATTGAAACAATCGATTTTAGCAAACCTGAAGCAGTCAAAACTTTAAATAATGCGTTACTGATAACCTATTATGGAATTGAAAGCTGGGGTATTCCTGAAAACTATCTGTGCCCCCCCATTCCTGGAAGAGCGGATTACATTCATTATATAGCCGATTTATTGGCGACAAGCAATAATGGGGTAATTCCCGAAGGAGACACAGTGCAAGGATTAGATATTGGTGTAGGCGCAAACTGCATTTACCCAATAATAGGAAATACCAGCTATAGATGGAGTTTTGTGGGAACGGATATCGATGAAAAAGCGATTGATAACTGCGAAAAAATAATTGAAGCCAACCCTAAACTGATTGAGAGTATCAGTTTACAACAACAAACAGAATCGCGTTTCATTTTTAAAAACATAATTACAGCTGAAGATAAATTCGCTTTTACAATTTGCAACCCCCCTTTTCACAGCTCTCAAGAAGAAGCTACAAAAAGCAGCGCACGAAAAGTAAATAATTTAGAGAAGACCAAAACCACCAAGCCAGTATTGAATTTCGGAGGTCATAATGCGGAACTGTGGTGTGAAGGTGGAGAACTCGGTTTCATTACACAAATGATTTACGAAAGTGCCAAATATCCCCTACAATGCCTATGGTTCACTACCCTAGTATCTAAACAATCGCATCTATCGAGCATCTACAAAACGTTAAACAAAGTAAACGTTGTTGAAGTAAAAACAATTGACATGGCACAAGGCCAAAAAAACAGCCGGATAATTGCTTGGACATTCTTAAGTGAATCTCAACAGAAAGAATGGAAATTTGAATAGATAGAGTAAAATAGTCTGTCTCCCGACCAACTTCTAAACTTCATATCGAGTCTAATTTTAAAAATTAATAGTCATCCAAATGGATTGTATTAGTTTTTGAAACTAGACTTTTTTTTTAGGCAAATGGCATCGCAGTAACTAATGTTTTTTTTATAAGGAAAAATCGCATCTTAATTAATATTCAAAAAGCATAAGAAAAGCAGAAAAACAAAAAAAAGTAGCTAATTTATACAAAAGACTGCTTTAAACTGTCAATATGGCAAAAAAGCTCTTTAAAATTACTTTTTAAAAGTGTTTTGTTATTAATTAACATTTAAATAACATCTATCGAATAAATCTATAGTTTAGCTGAAGTTATTAAAAAAACCAAAAACAATGAAAAAACTCATTTTTATTCTAACCTTAATTTTCTCTGCAGGATTAACTGCGCAGGAAATAAAAGTTTCTGGTGTCGTAAGAGATGACGCCAAAGGAAGCTTACCAGCAGCTTCTGTTCTGGTAAAAGACACTAGCAATGGAACAACCACTGATGCTGATGGTAAATATTCGATTATGGCTAAAATTGGAGATATACTCCAGTTTTCGTATGTTGGTCTAGAAACTAAAAGTATTAAAGTTACAGGAAACACCGTTAATGTTGTTTTAGCTGAAAGTGGTGTAGCTCTTCAAGACGTAGTAATTCTTGGTTCTCGTAGCGCACCTAGAACAGTTACGGAATCTGCTGTACCAATCGATGTAATCAGCATGAAATAAATTTCTTCTCAAGGTGCACAAGTAAATTTAAATCAAATTTTGAACATGGTAGCACCATCGTTCACTTCAAATACAACCACTGTAGCTGATGGAACAGATCACATTGACCCTGCCCAATTAAGAGGTTTAGGACCAGACCAAGTTTTAGTTTTATTAAATGGAAAACGACGTCATACGTCCTCTTTAGTAAACATCAATGGATCACCTGGTAGAGGAGCTGTAGGTACCGACTTGAATTCTATTCCCGCTTTTGCTATCGAAAAAATTGAGGTTTTAAGAGATGGAGCTTCGGCTCAATATGGCTCAGATGCTATTGCTGGTGTAATCAACATCAACATGAAAAAAGACACTAAAAAATTAGAAATAAATCTTTTTGGAGGAAGTCATTTTTCTAAAAATGCTAATGACCATACCGGTGGAAATGATGGAAACAACATTCAAATTGACTTGAACTACGGAACAAATTTAGGAAAGGAAAAAAGTTTCATTAATGTTACGGCAAGTGCTCAATTGAGAAGTCAAACAAGTCGTGCTAAAGAAGTAACAGGAAATTTATTTAACCGATACAATGCTGTTGAAGAAACAGCTAGAATAGCAGGAATTAACATTAATAGTTTGTACGAGAATACGTTAAACACTACCCCTGGTTTTTATAATGGTTTACTGAACACAATTAATACGTATGCGCAACAAGTAAGTTATTTTGATGCAACAACAAAAACTGCTATTCAAACTGCCGCATCGAATGGAAATTTATCCGGGATGAGAACTTTATTAGGAGCTGACGTAACTTCGGATGAACTTGCTGCTAGAGGCTTAGTACGAAATGATTTTAATATGCGAGTAGGTCAATCATCACTTCAAAGCTCACAATTCTTTGTAAATGCTGCCTATCCTTTAACTGATAAATTAGAATTGTATGCTTTTGGAGGAAACAGCCACAGAACTGGTGAAGCTGCTGGATTTTACAGAAGACCAAATCAATCTAGATCGTATACCGGTTTGTATCCTAACGGTTTCTTACCTGAAATCCATTCAACAATTAACGACATTTCAGCAGCAGCAGGGTTGAGAGGTACTATTTTTGGTAATTGGAATTTTGACTTAAGTAATACTTTTGGTAGAAACAGTTTTGATTATGGCGTTGAAAATACCGTCAATTCTTCCATGAGAGAAAACTCTCCAACTACTTTTGATGCAGGTGGATTAGCCTTTAGCCAAAACACAACTAATTTTGACATGAATCAAAAATTTGGTGATTTGAACGTAGCTTTTGGAGCTGAATACCGAAATGAAAATTATAGTATTGGTGCAGGACAACCAGAATCATATAATTTATATGACATAAACGGTAATGTTGCTTTACCGGGGGTAACCCCCGCTAATCTCATCGTAACTGATTTCTTTGGATCTATTAGAGGAAATGGCTCCCAAGTATTTCCAGGTTTCAGACCAGCAAATGCTGTTGATAAAGGTCGTAACAGTACCGCTATTTATGCAGATCTTGAATACGATGTTACAGAAAAATGGTTACTGAACGGAGCCGTTCGTTTTGAAAACTATTCTGATTTTGGAAATACTACTAATTTTAAAGTTGCCAGTCGTTATAAACTAACAGACAACATTAATTTGCGTGGTGCTGTTTCCACAGGTTTTCGCGCTCCTTCTTTGCATCAAATCAATTTTAACGCTACAGCCACTCAATTTGTTGGTGGAGTACCATTTGAAGTAAGTACATTTAGTAATGACTCCCCGGCAGCAAAAGCTCTTGGAATTCCCCAATTGAAACAAGAAGAATCTAAAAGTGCTAGTATTGGTTTTACCGCTAAAATTCCAGAAGGAAACATTACCTTGACTGCCGATGCCTATATTGTAAGAATAGATGACAGAGTAACTTTGACAGATCAATTTTCTCGTCCATCGGGAACGTTTACTGAAGGAACACCACAGAGAGAACTTCAATTACAATTTGATCGAGCTGGAGCAAATGCGGCTACCTTTTTTGCCAATGCTATTAGTACAGAGTCTAAAGGAATTGATATCATTATAACACATAAGCTAAATTTAGGAGCTATAGTAATCAAATCTGATTTAGCTACTACTTTTTCTCAAACAAGACAAGTGGGTGCGATTAAAGGCTCACCTACTTTAGTTTCTAATGGTCAAATAAATCGATATTTTTCTGAAATGAGCAGAGTCTATTTAGAAGAAGCTATTCCAAGAGTTAAAGGAAATTTAACCAACTCATTTACTTATAAAAAATTCGATTTCTTTTTGAGAAATGTTTACTTCGGACAGGTTACTGATCCAAATACGGCTGATGTAAATGGAGATGGAAGAGTTGAAGGAACAATAATAAATGGTCAAGCAGTCGAAACCGAGCATCCAATCTGGGGCGCAAAAATAATCACTGATTTATCTGTTGGTTTTAAAATTACGGAAACTGCAAAAGTTGTCATTGGAGCTAACAATATTTTTGATATCTATCCTGATGCAAATCTTGGTACACAAACTGCAATCAGACCTAGATTAGTATCAGGAGCTATTGATTACAACACTGTACCATCTACAATTGACTTATCAAATGCAAATCAATTTGTATATTCAAGAAACACATCTCAATTTGGTCAAAACGGAAGATTCCTTTTTGCTCGCTTGAACTTTAGTTTCTAAATTAAATATTATATCTATAGAAACCATCATGCTAAGCATGATGGTTTTTTTTTTTTAGAATCATGTCCCGGCTAGAATAGTTATAAACTTCGTAACTTTGCAGTTCTAAAAACTTTGTCCCAAAATACAAATGAATTTCCAAGTAGTATCCGATTACCAGCCCAAAGGCGACCAACCACAAGCCATTGAAAAACTTACTCAAGGTATCATTGACGGTGAACAATTCCAGACCTTATTAGGAGTTACTGGTTCAGGTAAAACATTTACAGTGGCTAATGTGATTGAGGAAGTACAAAGACCTACATTAGTTTTAGCGCATAATAAAACCTTAGCAGCTCAATTATATTCTGAATTCAAACAGTTCTTTCCAAACAATGCGGTAGAGTATTTTGTTTCTTATTACGATTACTATCAACCAGAAGCCTTTATGCCTGTTACTGGCGTCTTTATTGAAAAGGATTTATCCATCAATGAAGAACTAGAAAAAATGCGAATGTCAACAACTGCCTCGTTACTTTCTGGTAGAAGAGATATTTTAGTAGTGGCGTCCGTTTCCTGTTTGTATGGCATTGGAAACCCTGTAGAATTTCAAAAAAACTTAATTCCAATTGAAAAGGGACAAATCATTTCCAGAACCAAATTATTGCATCAACTGGTGCAAAGTTTATACTCCAGAACTGAAGCCGATTTTAATCCAGGAAGTTTCAGAATAAAAGGAGACACGGTAGACGTTTACCCTAGTTATGCGGATGAGGCCTATCGAATCCATTTCTTTGGAGATGAAATTGAAGAGATAGAGTCTTTTGATCTGAAAACTACTGAAGTCACTCAGAAGTTCGAAAAACTGACTATCTATCCAGCCAATATGTTTGTGACATCTCCAGATGTTTTGCAAGGAGCAATCTGGGAAATTCAACAAGATTTAGTAAAGCAAGTCGATTATTTTAAAGAAATAGGAAAACACCTCGAAGCAAAACGACTAGAAGAAAGAACTAATTTCGATTTAGAAATGATTCGGGAATTAGGCTATTGCTCGGGAATCGAGAATTACTCTCGTTATCTCGACGGTCGCTTACCTGGAACAAGACCATTTTGTCTACTAGATTATTTTCCGAAAGATTATTTGATGGTGGTTGACGAAAGTCACGTGACCCTTTCTCAAGTAAAGGCCATGTATGGCGGCGACCGCAGCCGAAAAGAAAATCTAGTGGAATACGGTTTCCGGCTTCCTGCTGCAATGGATAACCGTCCGTTGCAATTTGAGGAGTTTGAAACGATGCAAAATCAGGTAATTTATGTGTCTGCAACTCCTGCAGATTATGAATTACAAAAAACGGAGGGTGTCGTGGTGGAACAAGTAATCCGTCCTACCGGATTATTAGACCCTGTAATTGAAATCCGTCCAAGTCTAAACCAAATTGATGATCTAATTGAAGAAATTCAAGTACGTTGTGAACTGGATGAACGTGTTTTGGTCACTACATTAACTAAAAGAATGGCCGAAGAATTGGCAAAATACCTAACAAAAGTTAACATTCGCTGCCGCTATATCCATTCTGATGTTGATACGTTAGAACGGATTGAGATTATGCAAGACTTACGTAAAGGAATTTTTGATGTATTGATTGGGGTAAACTTACTTCGTGAAGGACTTGACTTACCAGAGGTGTCACTAGTCGCCATTTTGGACGCCGATAAAGAAGGCTTCTTGCGCAGCCACCGATCCTTAACACAAACGATTGGGCGAGCGGCTAGAAACCTAAATGGAAAGGCCATAATGTATGCTGACAAAATCACTGCAAGTATGCAAAAGACTATCGACGAAACCGATTATCGCAGAACCAAGCAAATTAATTTTAACGTAGCGAACAATCAAGTTCCTCAAGCCCTGAACAAAAAAATTGAAAGCGCTTTTACCAAAAATCCTTTAGTAGATTACGAACTTGGATTGACATTAAACTCTGCTGCAGAAGAAGAAACGGAATATTTGTCAAAAGCCGAAATTGAAAAGCGAATCCGAGAAAAACGAAAATCAATGGAAAAAGCGGCAAAGGATTTGGATTTCATGCAAGCTGCAAAATTACGTGATGATATAAAAAAGCTCCAAACGCAACTAAGTTAATTGCGCTCTTCTTTAAAAATCTTCTTTAAAACATCTGCTGAAATAATTGTTTTTGGTGATTTCTCCATCTTCTTCAAAATTCGTTTGATCGCCTCTGGATTTAGTCCCATCCTGATCCCTATTTCTTTAATAGCAACAGATTCTTTTACGTGCAGAGTCCCGTCACTATGCATCAAAAGGGCTAATTTATAAAATTGCTGGATACGTTGCAACTCATTCTTTATAGGTAACTTGGGTAGCTCCTGCTGAAACAAATCGTTAAAACCTCCTTTTTCAATATTGAGTTCATTAGCTATCAAAAACAAAAATTCATATTCTTTTTTATGTAAATGACCTTCTACTGTAGAAAAGGCAATCATTTCTAAAAGTAAGCTCTTTTTTTCTTCGTATGTATTCATCAAATTATTAATTTTAGCTAAAATATCATTTTTATAATGAAAACCCTAAATCTTGATAATGATTAAACAATTTACTCTAGTCATCCTGTTTTTTTTTATGACTGGAAAAAATAGAGCTCAATTAAGTACTGCTTCAACTCAAGTTTCCACTTTTACAATCGAAGCACCTCAGTTACAAGACTCAAAAAAAAATATGGGTATATCTGCCCAAGAATTATTCCTCTTCAAATAAAAAATATTCGGTAATATACATGCATGATGCGCAAAAATCTATTTGACACAAATACCTCCTATGCGGGAGAATGGAATGTTGATGAAAAACTGGACAGCATTAACGCGCAAGTAATAGTTATAGGTATCGAACATGGTAATGAAAAACGAATGGAGGAACTCACTCCTTTTGCGAATGAAAAATATGGTAGCAGTAATGCCGATGCCTATCTTAAATTTATCGTCAAAACCTTAAAGCCACAAATTGATAGAACGTACAGAACAAAAACTAAAACAAGAAATACGATAATAATGGGAAGCTCTCTAGGAGGACTGGTTTCGTATTATGCCATCCTTAAATATCCCGAAATATTCGGGAAGGCTGCAATATTTTCGCCATCCTTTTGGTTTTCGGATAAGATATTTGAGCTGGCTAATGAAAACAAAAAAATGAAAACAAAAATCTATTTCCTTTCTGGTGAAAATGAGAGTGAAGATATGGTTTCCAATCTAAACAAAATGGACAAAATTGTGAACCAAAAAAGATGCAGCTGCCTCAATCTAACAAAAAAAGTAATTGTAAAGAATGGCCAACACAATGAAAAATTGTGGAGGGATGGTTTTTCAAATGCCGTAAAATGGCTTGGCTACTAATCTAATCATTGCATTTATTCAACAAGAAACAAGAAATATTCAATTCTAACTTTATACATACGACCAATTATGGAACTGATATTAAGAGCGTACGAGCTTAAGTTAAAACATACATTTACCATTTCAAGGGAATCAATAGATGTACAGCCCTCTTTGATAGTGGAATTAAGAAGTGATGGATTTTCGGGTTATGGAGAAGCGACATCCAATCCCTATTACAAAACTACCGTTCCAGTGATGATCGATGATTTGAATAAAATTCGCTCCATTATCGAATCTACTATAGATGAAACTCCTGAAATATTCTGGGCAAAAATACATCCTTATTTAAAAGAGGATATGTTTGCATTATGCGCTTTGGATATGGCCTATACCGATTTGTATGCACGTAAAAAGGGAAAGAAGCTATTCGAATTGTGGGAGTACACTATCGATAAAAACCCATTAACGGATTATACTATCGGCATCGCTTCCATAGAGAAAATGCTTTCTAAAATGAAGGAATTACCATGGCCCATTTACAAAATCAAATTAGGGAACCCATGAAGATATTGAAATTGTAACGGAACTTCGAAAACATACTGATGCCATTTTCAGGATTGACGCGAATTGTGGCTGGGGAGTCGAAGAAACGATTAAGAATGCTATTGCTTTAAAAAAACTAGGAGTAGAGTTTTTGGAGCAGCCCATGAAAGCAGATAATTGGGAAGGCCACAAAGAAGTATACAAATATTCCATTTTACCTATTATCGCCGATGAAAGTTGCATTATAGAAGAAGATGTAGCGAAATGCCACAATCACTTTCATGGTGTCAATGTCAAACTGGTGAAATGTGGTGGGTTGACCCCAGGAAGCAGAATGATTCAGCAAGCAAAAGCTCTTGGTCTGAAAACAATGGTCGGTTGTATGACTGAATCATCAGTTGGGATATCTGCAATAGCGCACTTGCTTCCTCAATTGGATTATGTAGATATGGATGGTGCTTTATTGCTAGCAGAAGACATTGCAACTGGAGTAACCATTAAAAAAGGATTAATATCCTATTCCGGATTGAACGGCACCTGGAGTTACTTTAAACAAGCTATAAATGAAGGTTCATAAGTTTCCCGATAGAATCATCGAAATAGATCATGAGGATTATTTATATTTTGGCGGCACTGCTTACCTTAGGATTACCGGCTAATGCTGAGTTTAAAAACATTCTAGTCAAAAACATCTTAATCTGGGGAAGCTCCTATGGCAGCTCCAGAAACGCAAACATTAAATTGATGGCTTACGAAAACGGGGAACGTTTTCTGGCAAAATTTATAAAAGCAGAAGCCAGCCTCACAGTATCATCTGGAATGTTGGCCGGAAAAATAGTAATTGGCGACCTTAGACTCTCAAACCGACCTGCTTTTTTCATTTTCCCAATACAACACAGTGCGATTAAAACCCCCGAATAGTCTCCCTTTCTTTATTGGAACAGAACTTAACCCTCGACTTTTGGATGATCTAAAAGAGAACATTACGATTTTGACTGACTCCTTCCCTTCCTTCCAAATCAAAGAGATTGACCTTTCTTTTCTAAAGTTGATTCCGAATAATAAAAAAATCACATTAGTTGTTGACGAATCACACTCACTTGGGAATATTAGGAAAAAATGGCTGTGGTGTTTATTCCTCTATTAATTATCCAAACATCAAAAGAAAAATCATGCTGGCGTCTTTAGGAAAAGCATTTGGGTTAACTGGCGGCGTTATTGCTAGTGATTCTGAATTCATCAAACAAATTACAGAAAACGAGGTTTTTGTATCAAGCGCCGGAATGAATCCTGCCTTTGCCCAAACAATACCCCGATGCAGAACGAATCTATATTCGCCAACATCAAAAACTAAAAGATAGTTTAGAATACCTGAAAGACCATTTAGCGGAGTCACAAGCCTTCTCTTTTAATAAGGACTACCCCCATTATTTACCCTGAAGCGGCAAATAGCGCTGCTACATTCGCTACCCATAAAATAATAATTACAAATTTTAAATACCCTACAGCAGCTAAGGATTTAAACCGAATTGTAATTACAGCTAATCACAGGAAAGAAGATTTAGATAAAATAATTCATGTTCTCAACCACAGCTAATTCAAAATTCAAAATTGGTGCGCAAATACTTTAAAAACGTACCTTTGTAAAAAATTAGAATATGATGACAAATAACGATATCTTCAAAAAAACTGCGCGTAGCTTTAATGTTAGCGTGATGACCAAATAGTTGAAATATTGGAATTAGTGGATTTTAGAATTACTAAGTCCGAATTAGGAGCTTTTTTCCGTGACGAAAAACATGAAAAACTATATGGAATGTGGTGATCAAGTTCTACGTAACCTTTTTAAATGCTTTGGTGATCCATTTGCGCGGAACAAAAGAGAACCCCAAAAAACCCAAATGATGTTTTAGCAAAACATAAAGCTCAAATTCCTGCGAAAGAAGGAGCAAAAGAAAGACCTGAATTTAAACCTAAACCCAGGGACGAAGAAAAGTCAAGAGGTGATCAAAGTCCTTCCAAATCGAGCTCCGCTAGTAAAAAACCTTCCAAAAAACAATACCCAAAAGGGAACGCAAAAGTTCAAGTAGTAGAAAAAGTAAAATACAATTTCGGTAAGGCTAAAAAATAGTTATCGTATGAAGACAGCTTTAATGATAGGAAGTAACAGGTTTAATAGGTTCCCATTTGTTGGAACTACTACTAGACAGTAACGATTATGAAAAGGTAATTACTTTCGTGAAAAGAGATACTGGAATAAAGCATCCAAAGTTGACACAACATATTGTCGATTTTGATAAACCAGAAACCTATAAAAACTTTATTACAGGAGATGATTTCTTTTGTACCATTGGAACAACAATAAAAAAAGCAGGAAGTAAAGAAGCATTTAGAAAAGTTGATTTTGAATACCCAAGTCAGTTTGCTTCTTGTGCCGCTCAAAATAAAGTCAAGCAATTTCTGATTGTTTCGTCGCTAGGAGCAGATCTTAATTCTGGAAATTTTTACCTGAAAACGAAAGGAGAAACTGAAGTGTTCCTAAAAGATTCTGATTTCGAAAGCGTTGCTGTATTGCAGCCTTCCCTACTATTAGGGAATCGAACTGAATTTAGATTAGGCGAAAAAATAGGCGCTTTTTTTATGAAAACTTTCTCGTTTATATTTCTTGGAAAGTTAAAAAAATATAAGCCTATCGAAAGTACTGCTGTTGCTAAAGCACTTTTAAAAGTCGCTCAAAGAAACGACAAAGGCTTCAAAACATATGAGTCCGATACACTACAGCAGATAGCAAGTTAATAAAAGTAGTTTTCCTTCATTTAATATTGCAATAAAAAAAATCCTGTTCGCTGAAGCAAACAGGATTTTTTAATATATAACTATTTCTAACTAAGAAAGCGCCGCTTTTACTTGATCAGCCGCTTCTTGAAATTCAACAGCAGATAAAATTGGCATTCCTGAATTATCAATTAATTCTTTTGCAATAGCTGCATTAGTACCTTGTAAACGAACAATGATTGGTACTTTAATAGCATCACCCATGTTTTTGTATGCATCTACTACTCCTTGTGCCACACGGTCACAACGAACAATACCTCCAAAAATATTAATCAAAATTGCTTTAACGTTAGGATCTTTTAAGATAATACGGAAAGCAGTTTCAACACGTTTTGCATCAGCAGTTCCACCTACGTCAAGGAAGTTTGCAGGCTCAAAACCAGCATACTTAATTAAATCCATAGTTGCCATCGCCAATCCAGCTCCGTTAACCATGCATCCTACAGTACCATCAAGGTCAACGTAGTTTAATCCAACTTCTTTAGCTTCTACTTCAATTGGGTTCTCCTCACGGATATCACGCATGTCAGCATATGCTTTTTGTCTGTATAAAGCATTATCATCGATATTTACTTTAGCATCTACAGCCATAATTTTATTATCAGATGTTTTTAAAACCGGGTTGATCTCAAACATTGATGCATCAGATCCAATATATGCATTATATAAAGCATCGATAAATTTTACCATTTCTTTGAAAGCATTTCCAGAAAGACCTAAATTAAAGGCTATTCTTCTTGCTTGAAAACCTTGTAATCCTACAGAAGGATCAATTTCCTCCGTAAAGATTAAATGAGGTGTGTTTTCTGCTACATCTTCGATATCCATTCCTCCTTCAGTAGAATACATAATCATATTGCGTCCTGTCGCTCTATTTAATAATACAGATACATAAAACTCAGAAGTTTCACTTTCACCAGGATAATAAACGTCTTCAGCAACTAAAACTTTGTGTACTTTTTTTCCTTCAGCAGAAGTTTGAGGAGTAACTAATTGCATTCCGATAATCTGTTCTGCAACTTCTTCTACTTGTTGAATGCTTTTGGCAAGCTTGACTCCACCACCTTTTCCACGTCCACCTGCATGAACTTGCGCTTTAATTACGTACCAACTCGTTCCCGTTTCGGCAGTTAATTGTTTTGCAGCAGCAACTGCTTCTACTGCATTGTTAGCTACAATTCCGCGTTGAATGCGAACTCCGTAACTAGCTAAAATCTGTTTTCCTTGATATTCGTGTATGTTCATAATATAGAATTTGTCTGGATTCTGAATTTATTTCAGAATATAAGTGGCACAAAAATAGCAAAATTCATCTAAAAAGAGAAATCTTTTCCCCTTTTAAAAAGGGATATATCATTTAGATTAAAATAAAAGTAAAGTTAGCTTGTGTTTACCGCTCCAAATAGCTAATAATTAAACCGACAAAATAACTATATCGTTTGAAAATCAAAGCTTGCAGCGGTATAACTATCTTGTTCGTGTTAAATTTTAAATCTAGAAACGTATCTAATTATTAAATTGACAATCCTGCTACACTTTAGAGTTATTATTGTTATTTATTCAACGCTTTTATATCATTACTGCAAAAATAATTTATAATTGCCCCTTCCGATTCATTATATTTAATGAATCGCTTATTTTTGTAAAAAAATATTAAGCATGAAAGTTAAAGAACAAGGCCTTTATTCTCCCGAATTTGAACACGACAATTGTGGTGCGGGATTTATTTGTAATTTAAACGGAATTAAGTCTAATGACATTATTCATAAAGCACTTGATATCCTGATTAAATTAGAACATCGTGGTGCGGTAAGTGCAGATGGTAGAACTGGAGACGGAGCCGGAATTCTTTTTGATATCCCACACGATTTTTTCAAAAAAGTATGTGACTTTAAAATTCCAGAAACAAGACAATATGCGGTGGGAATGGTTTTTTTACCAAAAAAGAAAAACCAGGTTAAATTTTGCATGGATACTTTTGAGAGTGCAGTGCGCGATCAAAATTTGAACATTGTTGGCTGGAGAGACGTACCAGTTGATGTTGCTTTTCTAGGACAAATTGCAGCCGAAAAAGAACCTACCGTAAAACAAATTTTTATTGGTAAAAACGGATTGGATTTAACTGAAAAACAATTCAATGCCAAACTTTTTGCGGCTAGAAAAATAGCAGAACATGCTATTCGGAATTCAAAAATTTCGGAAAGTCATATGTTCTATTTTTCAAGTTTATCTACTACTACAATTATATATAAAGGTTTGCTAATGCCCGAAGACATTAGCGGTTACTATAAAGATTTAAGTGATGACGATTTAGTTACTCGCCTGGCGCTAGTACACCAACGTTTTTCAACAAATACATTTCCTTCTTGGGAATTAGCACAACCATTTCGTTACATGTGCCACAATGGCGAGATTAATACACTTCGAGGTAATGTAAGCCGAATGCGCGCTCGTGAAGAGTTGATGAAAAGTGATGTTTTTGGTGATGACATCAAAAAAATGTTCCCAATAATATTAGAAGGAAAATCTGATTCCGCTTCAATGGATATGGTTATCGAATTATTACTGATGACTGGTCGTTCTTTACCAGAAGCTATGATGATGGTAGTTCCAGAAGCTTGGGAAAAACACCAAACTATGTCTGATGATAAAAAAGCATTTTACGAATACAACTCTTGTATCATGGAACCCTGGGATGGGCCAGCTTCTATTCCATTTACTGATGGTGATGTTATCGGTGCTTTATTAGATAGAAACGGATTACGTCCTTCTCGATATACACTTACCAAGGGTGGTTTTGTAATTATGGCTTCCGAAATTGGTGTTCTTGACATCAAACCAGAAGATGTAGTACAACATGGTAGATTAGAGCCTGGTAAAATGTTCCTTGTTGACATGAACGAAGGCCGCATCATCGAAGATGACGAGATAAAAAATGCAATCGTAACCAAACGTCCTTATAGACAATGGCTTAACGAGAACCTGTTACCACTGGCTAAGGTACCGTATACGAATAACAACACGCCTACAGAAAATTTAGATTTTGAGACAAGGTTGCGTTTGTTCGGATATACTATAGAGGATTTAAAGACGATCATAAACCCGATGAGTTCTAAGGGAACCGAAGTAATTAGCTCAATGGGTAACGACACTCCATTAGCGGTACTATCAGATCAACCACAACTCTTGTATAACTATTTCAAACAATTATTTGCTCAGGTAACTAATCCGCCCTTGGATGGTATTCGTGAAGAAATAATTACAGATATCAGTTTAGCAATTGGTGGCGATTACAATATTTTTGATATTGAACCAAAACATTGTAAAAAACTTAAGATCCAGAATCCTGTTATTTCAAAAGAGGATTTAGATAAAATAAAAAATATTACCCATCCCGATTTCAAATCTGCAACAATATCTACTTTATATAAAATAGAGAAAGGAGCTAATGGTTTAGAGCGCGCATTAGAGAAATGTGTTCAGGCTACTTACAAAGCAGTCGAGGAAGGGCATAACATTATTATCCTTTCGGACAGAGGTGTCAGTGCAGATATGGCTCCGATACCTATGCTGATGGCATGTTCTTACATTCATCATTCCTTAAACCTGTTGCAAGTTCGTTCAAAATTTGGAATTATTATTGAATCAGCTGAACCACGTGAACCGCATCATTTTGCTTCCCTATTTGGTTATGGCGCCAGCGCCATCAATCCTTATTTGGTAAACGAAATAATACGCGACCAAGTCGACAAAGGTATTATTACTGACTTAAAAGCGGATTATGCGATTACAAACTATAACAAAGCAATTGCAAAAGGGATTCTGAAAATCATGAACAAAATCGGGATCTCTACTTTACAGTCTTACAGAGCTGCTCAGATTTTTGAAATATTAGGTCTAAACAAAAGTTTTTCAGCTAAATATTTCCCATATACTCCTTCAAGAATTGAAGGTATTGGGCTAATCGAAGTCGAAAAAGAGATTAAAAAAAGATACCAAAAAGCATTTCCTAACTCTAATATTGCAAGCCTTTTGCCTTTAGAAATTGGCGGGATATACCGATGGAGAAGAACAGGAGAAAAACATATGTTTAACCCAACTACAATTTCAAAATTGCAACAGGCAGTTAGGTTAAACAGTCCAGAGAGTTACAAGGAATACTCCACAATGGTCAATGACCAGAGTAAAAACCTAATGACAATCAGAGGCTTATTTGAGTTCAACAACCTAGACCCTATTTCTATTGATGAAGTGGAACCTTGGACTGAAATCGTTAAAAAATTCAAAACTGGCGCCATGTCTCTTGGCTCAATTAGTAAAGAAGCGCACGAAAATTTGGCTATTGCCATGAACAGAATTGGAGGAAAAAGTAACTCTGGCGAAGGAGGAGAAGATCCTTCTCGCTTCATAAAGAACTTAAATGGCGATTCTAAGAACAGTGCCATCAAACAAGTCGCTTCTGGAAGATTCGGAGTGTCTATCGACTATTTGACTAGTGCCAAAGAGATTCAAATAAAAATGGCCCAAGGTGCAAAACCTGGTGAAGGTGGGCAATTACCCGGTCCAAAAGTAAATCCACAGATAGCCAAAGTGCGAAACTCAACACCTTATGTAGGTCTAATTTCTCCACCGCCACATCACGATATTTATTCTATTGAAGATTTATCTCAATTAATTTTTGATTTAAAAAATGCAAATCGCGAAGCGCGTGTAAATGTAAAATTAGTTGCTGAAGTAGGAGTTGGGACTATTGCTGCCGGTGTTGCCAAAGCAAAAGCAGATGTGATTTTGATTTCTGGATTTGACGGAGGAACAGGCGCGGCACCACTAACTTCCTTACAACATACCGGCATTCCCTGGGAGCTTGGTTTAGCTGAGGCGCAACAAACATTGATATTAAACGACCTAAGAAGTCGTGTAGTCTTGGAATGCGACGGACAATTAAAGACAGGTCGTGATGTCGCTATTGCTGCTTTGCTTGGAGCAGAAGAATTTGGTTTTGCCACTGCCCCACTAGTTGCTTCTGGCTGTATTATGATGAGAGCTTGCCACCTGAACACATGTCCTGTTGGAATCGCAACACAAGATCCTGAATTAAGAAAAAACTTCAAAGGGACACCAGAGCATATAATTAATTTCATGTATTTCATTGCTGAAGAGTTAAGAGAAATCATGGCGCAATTAGGGTTTAGAACACTAAAAGAAATGGTTGGACAGTCACAAAAACTGAATGTGAACAAGGCCATTAAACATTATAAAGCAAGTGGTTTGGATTTATCAACTATTCTTTATAAACCAGAAAAAGCCAAAACAGTACCAAATCATAATACAACAACCCAAGATCACGGCCTAGAAAACGTGCTTGATTTTCAAATTATAAAGGCAGCAATTCCTTCCATATATAGAAAAGAAAAAACAAGAATCAATTTTAAGATAAAAAACACGGACCGCTCCGTCGGTGCCATTTTGAGTAACGAAATCTCAAAAATATATGGTGCCCAAGGATTACCTGATGACACTATTTTGGTTGACTTTGAGGGTTCAGCAGGACAGAGTTTTGGAGCATTTGCCACGAATGGACTCTCATTTAAAATTCATGGAAACTGTAATGACTATTTAGGAAAAGGACTTTCAGGAGGAAAATTAATTATTAAAGTTCCACCTACTGCTACCTTCAAACCAGAAGAAAACATCATCATAGGAAATGTAGCTCTTTATGGTGCTATAAATGGAGAAGCCTACATAAACGGAATGGCCGGCGAGCGTTTTGGAGTAAGAAATTCAGGAGCTATGGCTGTTGTTGAAGGAATTGGAGATCACGGATGTGAATACATGACAGGAGGAATAGTTGTAGTACTTGGGAAAACAGGTAGAAATTTTGCTGCTGGAATGAGCGGCGGTATTGCCTACGTTTTTGATGAGAAAAAACAATTCGAGAATGGTTTATGCAATATGGAAATGGTAGAATTGGAAACTTTAGAAGACGAAGATTTAGTAAAACTGAGACGTTTAGTTAGAAATCATTCTATGTATACCAATAGTCCATTAGCCAGAAGAATATTGGCAGATTGGGAAAACCAAAGTAAACATTTTGTCAAAGTAATGCCGACAGATTACAAAATAGCATTACAAAGATTAGCAGACGAACAGAAAATTGAAGAACTAATAGCATAGTCATGGGAAAGATAGGTGGATTTAAAGAATACAATAGAACGGACGAAAGCAACACAGTAGTTAAGGAACGTGTATCAAACTATAATGAGTTTACAATTCCGTTACCAAAAGATAAAATAAAAGAGCAAGGATCAAGATGTATGGATTGCGGAATTCCATTTTGTCACAGTGCCTGTCCATTGGGAAATTTAATTCCTGATTTTAATGACATGGTGCACCAGGAAGAATGGCAAGGCGCTTTGGAGATATTGCAATCAACAAATAACTTTCCTGAATTTACAGGTCGCTTATGCCCTGCACCTTGCGAAAAATCATGTGTTCTTGGTATAATAGAAGAACCCGTAGCAATCGAAAATATTGAAAAAAACATAATCGAAAGAGGATTTGCCGAAGGATGGATAAAACCACAACCGCCAGCTGTGAGAACAGGAAAAACAGTTGCCGTAATTGGTTCTGGACCTGCTGGACTTGCCGCCGCGCAGCAATTAAACAGAGCCGGACACACCGTTACCGTTTTCGAAAGAGACAATGCCATTGGAGGTCTATTGCGTTACGGAATTCCAAATTTCAAATTAGAAAAAGGAATTATCGATAGACGTGTATTAGTATTAGAAGCCGAAGGGATAGTTTTCAAAACCAATGTGAATGTTGGTGTAAATTATAGTGTAGAACAACTGAATGAATTTGATTCAATTGTTTTATGTGGTGGTTCGACAGAAAGCAGAAGCTTACCGACCAAAGGAATAGAAACTAAAGGTGTTGTTCAAGCAATGACTTTCTTGACACAACAGACGAAATCATTATATGGTGAAGTATTTCCTGACCAAATAAAAGCTACTGGTAAAGATGTGATCGTTATTGGTGGTGGAGATACAGGTTCAGATTGTGTGGGAACTTCAAATAGACAGGGAGCGAAATCGGTGACGAATTTTGAAATCATGCCTAAACCACCCGTTGGAAGAAGTGAAACTACGCCTTGGCCTTTTTGGCCTTTGCAGTTAAAAACATCTTCATCTCATGAGGAAGGTTGCGAAAGGAACTGGTTAATCAATACTAAGGAATTCATTTCAAACGAAAAGGGAGAACTAGTAGGTTTAAAAACTGTTGAAGTAGCGTGGAAAATGACACCAGGACGAAGACCAGAGCTGGTAGAGAAAGAAGGTTCGGAAAAAACTTGGTCCTGCGATTTAGCACTATTGGCTTTAGGTTTTACAGGACCAGAAAAAAACTTAAGTAGTCAATTGGGATTAGAATTAGACATGCGAACTAATTATAAAGCGACCAATTATAAGACCAATGTACCTCACATATTCACCGCTGGGGACATGCGAAGAGGACAATCGCTGATTGTTTGGGCGATCTCTGAGGGTCGTGAGGCCGCAAGAGAAGTTGACTTGTACTTAATGGGATCTACTAACTTACCTACAAAAGGGAATGGTGATTTACCAAATCTATAATAAAAATTTAAAATAATAGTATAATGCTGTCAAAAAGTAATTTCTGGCAGCTTTTTTTTTGGGGCTGCCCCAGCATCCACTAGCGTTACTGCTTGGTCGGACTATCCGTTTCAAGTCCTCGTCCCTTTCGCTATCGCTTCCACGACTGTGGGCTTTTCGCTACTATCCCTCATCCAAAACTTAGGCTAGCTCAGCCAATTTGTTCAATTTACAACATTTTGTTACAAATTGTTAGAAATCGAATATTCACTTGCCGTATCCATAAAAGAATAATAAATTTGCTTAAAAATCAATCACAATGCAACCAAAAGACTTACTTCAGCTAACAGAACAATTTGGCAGTCCAATATATGTTTATGACGGCGACAAAATAAAATCCCAGTACAATAGATTAACCAAAGCTTTTTCTAAGGTAGACAACCTGCGCATCAACTACGCAATGAAAGCCTTGTCAAATGTAGCCATACTTCAATTACTAAGAGAAATGGGATCTGGTTTAGATACCGTCTCTATTCAAGAAGTACTTTTAGGGCTTCATGCAGGATATGCGCCAGAAAAAATATTCTATACCCCAAACGGAGTATCTCTAGAAGAAATCGAAGAGGTCAACGCAATGGGTGTTCAAATAAACATCGATAACCTATCGATATTAGAGCAATTTGGAGCAAAACATCCAGATGTTCCTGTATGTATTCGTATTAACCCGCATGTAATGGCAGGTGGAAATACTAATATTTCAGTAGGTCATATCGATAGCAAGTTTGGTATCTCGATTCATCAATTACCACATTTAGTGCGTATTGTTGAAAACACTAAAATGAACATAGTGGGTATTCACATGCACACGGGTTCAGATATTCTCGATATTGAAGTGTTTTTATATGCTGCCGAAATATTATTTGATGCTGCCAAAAACTTTAAAGATCTTGAATTCTTAGATTTTGGAAGTGGATTTAAAGTGCCTTACAAAAAAGACGATATAGAAACTGATATTGAAGAATTAGGTAAAAAATTATCTAAAAGATTCAATGCTTTCTGTAAAGAATATGGGAAAGACTTGACGCTGATATTCGAACCAGGAAAATTTCTTGTAAGTGAAGCAGGGTCCTTTTTAGTAAAAGTAAATGTGATCAAACAAACAACATCAACTGTATTCGCAGGAGTTGACAGTGGTTTCAACCACTTAATCCGCCCAATGCTTTATGGCTCACAACACCAAATAGACAACATATCAAATCCCAAAGGAAAAGAGCGATTCTATTCCGTAGTAGGATATATTTGCGAAACAGACACTTTTGCAAACAACAGAAGGATTTCTGAAATCAAGGAAGGTGATATTTTGAGTTTTAGAAACGCAGGAGCCTATTGCTATTCAATGGCTTCCAACTACAACTCCAGATACAGACCTGCAGAAGTTTTATGGATGAATGGTCAAGGGCATTTAATCAGAGCTCATGAAACTTTTGAAGATTTATTAAGAAATCAAATTCCGTTGCCAATAGAAGCAACTGTTTAAAAAAATAGACTTAAAAAAAAGCTGTGTTTTATAAAACACAGCTTTTTTTTACGACTAAACAGAAACTAAATTATTCGCCTAAAACTTCCTCAAGAACATTAGCTTCAGTTCCATTAGGGAACGAGATTTTTATCTTCTGAGCAATTGTAGGTGCTATTTGAGTAATCACTTTTTTATTGAAAGATTCCCCTTTTTTAATATGCCATCCGTAGAAAACAGCGGGAACGTGGGTGTCATACGAATAAGTCGTCCCGTGGGATGTTCCAGTACCTTGATATTCAATATAACCAGGTTTATCTAAGATTACTAAATCCCCATTTTGAGTTACATCATAGCCATTAGCTATAAAATTCAAAAAATAATCACTACCCGTCGAGTTCAAAATTTCTTCCTCAGTGTACACTCTTTTTACATAATCTTGGGTCATTAAATACACTTTGAAGGCCGCTTTTACCACATTCAAATCAAGATTGTTTGCTTTAACCACGTCCTTATTAAAATACAAATTAAAACTAGAGTAGTTTAATACTAAGTCCGAACCAAAAGTTTTTACGGAGAACTCTTTCAAATTATTTCTGATATCCTTTGGACTAATGCTGTTTACATTGTATTTATTATCTTTCAGGTAATTTACATTTTCTGCACCTCCGTGATCAGCAGTCAAAAACAATAAGTAGTTATCCTTTCCGACTGTTTTATCTAAATAATTCAAAAATTCCGCAATTGTTTGATCTAATCTTAAGTAGGTATCTTGCAACTCCATTGATCTTGGCCCTAATATATGACCTACATAATCAGTAGAAGAAAAACTAACCGTTAGGAAATCTGTTATATCATCTTTACCTAATTCTTCTTTTTCGATTGCTTTCATAGCAAAATCTGCTAGCAAATTGTTTCCAAACGGAGTGGCACGCAATACACCCGCATCATTCTTTGCATACATATCCTTCAAGTCATAAGGAAAAACGGGAGCCGTACTATTGTATAACTTACCTTCATATGGATTGTTATCTTCTAGACTTTCATTATAAGTACTTTCAGGTTTTGATAAATCCCATCCTTTATTGATATACGGCATATAATGCTTTTCGTCATTGAATTTTTGAACCCATTCAGGCAATTTTTGGCCATAAAAAGTACTAGAAATAAAAGAACCCGTCTTACTATACCAAAAAGCCCAATTAGCAAAATGGCCCGCAGGCAAAATGGCACCACGATCTTTAAGACTTAAGCCAATAACCTTAGCTTTAAAATTCGTACCCATTCTTAGCTCATCAGTGATAGTAGTGCTAAGTAGATTCTTCGGAGACATTTTACCTTCTTCCTCAGTTCCATCTCCCAAAGTGCTTACACTAGTATCATCTGTACAATACATCTCTGTACCTAACCGTCTGCTGAACCACTCATTACTTACAATTCCATGAGTTGCAGGCGTAGCTCCTGTATAAATAGAAGCATGTCCAGGCGCAGTATACGTAGGCATGTAGTTGTAATGCATATTCTGGAATGAGTAGCCATTATCCATTAATCTTTTAAAACCGTTAGCCGAAAAATCATCCGAAAAGCGATACAAGTATTCCGCTTTCATTTGATCCACTACAATACCAACAACTAATTTTGGTCTTTGTTGCGCTTGTAAACTTGACAGTATCATAAACGCACAAAACAAAAATATTTTTTTCATAATAAAATTTTTACTGAAACAAAAATACATCTTTGAATTCGAAAAAACCGACATATCGATGTTCTATCAATAAAATTAACGGTAAGATAACCATTCTATCCTCTAGGAGCACGAGAATAAGACTTCACTAAATGTCAAACAATGAAAAATTTATTACTTTTAAAACAAATTTCTAGTTTTAATAAACGGTATAAATAGTAAAGTAATGGGAATGTACAACAACGAAGCTATTTTTAAAAAATCATGGGATAAAAATTATTTGTCCGAAGAACTAATCCAAGCACAATGGGCCGAATTTGTCGAGCTTAAAAAGGTTATTGCAGACTTGTATCAAAAAAACAAAGCACCTTTGAAGACCCTAGATATCGGAATTGGAAATGCCAGAATAGCTAAACATCTAAGTGGAATAACCGAGATTTGGGATATGCTGGATTCCTATGACGGCACTGATAATGCCGAAGCGTGTGTACAACTATCAAGGCAAACAGCGAAAGAATTAGAAATTGATGATAAAGTAAAGGTATATTTAGTAGACGCCATACATTTAGATACATGGAAGAAAAAATATGATTTAATACTCATTACCTGGTTTACGGCTGGGAATTTTTATCCTAGCAATTTCCCTTTTTACAGCTATAATTCATCAGAAAATCGCCTTGATTTATCCAGAAATGAACAGTTTGAAATAATATTTTCACATTTATATGCCCTATTAAATCCAGGAGGAGAAATAGTAATTGGGGCCTGTTATATTGACAATGATGCGACAAGGTTAAAACAGGAACATTCCTATAAAAAAATGGGTATGACCGTCATAACTACTAATGAAGACAGCTTTACTGCAACAAAAGAAGGTTTCTGGTCCCAGCGCTTTACCAAAGAAAAAATGCTAGCTTATCTACATTTTGTCAGGCCAGAAAAAATAAGCTTTACAGCACTTGATACTTATAATTATGCCATGCAAATTATAATCAAGAAATAGAATGTGCTGACTACTATTTCTAGTTATAACTAATGAAACTTCTCTATTGCTCGATTGCCCTAAGTTGGCATGAGTAGCAATAAGTTCAAATTCTAGTACGAGCGTCACGCTCGCACCCACAAAGTATGTCAACCACAAAACCACAACCCTAAAAAGCGTTAGTTTTGTTTTTAAAGGAATACTTATATTGGGCAAAAAAAAGATGAGTAGAAAATATAAATTTAATGAAAAAATAGTGCTTATTTTGTAAGTTTCGCTACTGTCAATTGGATAGAGGGATTTACAAGAGGTATTTATTTGGCAGTAATAACTGAATCATTAGACCATTGCAGAAAAAATAAGGGTAGAGAGATTTATGCTTATTGTATTATGCCGAGCAACGTGCATTAGATTTTTAGGTCGGCTTTAGGCGATCCGTCAGTATTAATGAGGGATTTAAAAGGTATTACATCGAGAAAAAAAATGAAAGCCACTCAAGACAATCCAAAAGAGAGCAGACGAGAATGGATGCTATGGATGTTTGAAAGAGCAGGAAAGAAAAACAGTAATGTCAAAGCAAAACAATTTTGGCAACAAAACATACAACCAATAGAAATTTGGAGTTTGAAAGTGTTTGAACAAAAACTATACTATATTCATAACAATCCCGTAGAATCGGGATTCGTAACCGACCCTAGAGATTGGAAATATAGTTCTGCTAGAGATTATGGTAATGACGACCAAACTGTTTTAGAAATAAATTTGAACTCCTATTAATTTTAAGCCCTTTCCGTGATTACTTCTTTCACTTTGCGGCTAGTATTATAATCGACTAATTTCCCAGACCATAATCGCTTTATCATCACCAGTTGAAACCAAATAATTATTAAAATCACCCCATAAAAGCTTGTTTACCGAATGCACATGTCCTTCGTGTTCTGTTTTATCGATACGCATCAGCATCTCAAAGTTTTCAGAATCCCATATTTTAATTGATTTATCTCTGCTTCCCGTAGCAAAAAACTTCTTATCAGGACTAAAAACGATGCTGTAAATGGCGTAGTTATGGGCAGGAATATGATGGATTAAGGCATAATCGTTTTCCAGATCCCATACATTTAAATAGGCATCTCTTGAACCAGACAAAAGGTGTTTTCCGTTGGGATGGTAACATACTGCATTTACCGAAAAATCATCCCTATGTCCTTTAAGAATTTTCTTTTCTTTGTAGGTTTCAAAATCAAAAATCCGAATCGATCCATCACCGCATCCAACGGCCGCTTCTTTCAAAACACTATTAAAAGCGATACTTCGTATTTTTTGATTGCAAATTTTTAATGCAGTAATCAACGAGAAATCGTTTATTGACCAAACTGAAACTGTACCGTCACCAGCGGCAACCCAAAAGGATTCTTGTTGCGGAAGATATTTAATATCATAAACAGATTCCCGATGAAGTTGCAAAAACTTTATTTCTTCGTTCTTGTTTAGGTCGATAACATGGATTCCTCCTAAGGACTGGCCAACAAGCAAAATATTTCTATCCGGAACATATTGCAATGCCAACGCTTTGGCAGGTATCTTTGCAACAACTTTGTTTTGCTGTGGCTCTTTCAGATTCCATTCTACCACCAAGTTATCGCTGCTACCAGAGTAAAAAAGATGCGTATGACATGACGGTTCCAATGTATAAATAGCGCCTCCGTGTCCTATAAACTGACCTGTTTTTTCTATTTGTATTTTTGTAGTTGCAGTTATCATATGAGATGCATATTTTCTTTTTTGTTCAGTAATTCTTCAGTTGTTTCTCTGTAATCTGGATCATCCACACAGCAATCCACCGGACAAACTGCGGCACATTGTGGTTCATCGTGAAAACCGACACACTCCGTACATTTATCAGCTACGATATAATAAAGATCCATAGAAACCGGTATATTGGGCTCATCAACATCTATTGTTTTGCCTGAATTTTGTCCTGTATAAAAGCCTTTAAGTGCAGTGCCGTCTGCATATCTCCATTCATCGCCACCTTCATAAATTGCATTGTTGGGACATTCAGGCTCACATGCTCCGCAATTTATACAGTCATCTGTTATCATTATTGCCATAGTAATAAATTTTAGTACATCAATTCGTTCGTAAATAATGTCTGGTCAAGAATTATTTTATTTTCTAAGTTACTGTCAACTAGCCATTTCAAAAACAAGTTGATTCTTTCAATTTTCATAAACCCGCATAATTCATCATCTCCAAAATAAGCACTCGTAGCTTGTATCGATTTATTGAGATCTATATTTTCTTTGTCGTAATCTGTGATATACTGCTTTAATATATTTACAACTACAGATTTATTTTCTTGAGAATATAGATATCCTTTTTGAGTTGCTTTTATGAAATTAGCATATTCTTTTGTTTTGTTAACCAAATTGCTTTTTTTGGTCATTATAACTGGGGAATAACAATAAGGAATATTAAATTCGCGAAGTGAAAATTTATTTAATTCTATTTTTTTACTTTCTGCTTCAATACCTTCCCAATTATTAAATATCCAAGTTGCGTCTGCATTTTTTTCTAATAATGTATTCCAAATGCCTAATTTATCAGGGTATGTTATTATAATATCTCCAATACCACCGTCATTTTTAATCATTTCTTTTACTATGTGGTCTTCATATCGCGCTTTGTATGATGCATAAATTTTACCATCCAGTAGGCTAGGTCTATATAAATTTGAAGATTTTAGAGAAGCGATGCTGCTAATGTCTTCTTGTAAAATCGCAAAAACCGCAATAGCATCTACCGCATTTTTTTTATTATTAAGGCTAATTACAGTTTCAAAAGGAGCAATGGCGAAATCAGTTAAACCCAATTCTAATTTTTTACCTGGGGTTAAGTTGTAATTGTCCTCCACTGGATTTATTATTTCAATTTCAATTTCACTGTCTCTATAAAATCCCAATTCTTTCGCCGCAAAAATTCCAATATGGTTAATGTTGGGTGTCCAATCCAATGCTATTTTTATATTTGTCATATTTATTACTGTTTTTAAAAATTGCCGTTAACATGAGCATTTCCGTTGATAATATCTTGCAATACACTAGAAACTTCTTTTTCGTTCTTTACCATATCGGCCATAGTTACCTTGTCGAGCAAGGTGTCAAGTGTACGTTGCATCATTGACCACAATGATCGGATGGAGCAATCTACGGAATTGGTACATAAGTTCATTATTCCCGAATGACTATCACAGAAAGTTTTATCGAACAACTTTCCACTTAAGGCTTTTAAGACTTCATTTACTGTTATTGCGGCAGCAGGTTTTGCCAAGACATACCCACCCATATGACCTCTTGTGCTGTTAATCAAACCCTTAATACGAAGTAGACGGCTTAGTTTAGCAACATAGTTTGTAGATAAACCCTCTGCTTCACTTAGCTGACGAATGCTTAGTCCTTTCTCATCAGCACATCTGGTTATTCTTACCATTATCCTTAAACCATATTCTACTTGGGCTGTTATTTTCATAATTATATTATTTAATTAGTTTCTGCATTTGATTTACTATTGTGCACAAAGTTCGCAAATAAAAAAGTAGCGTACTATTGCAAATTTATCGTAAACGATGAACTAAATAAACACAAACTATTTATTCTTTATTTTTTGCTATATTAGTATAGCAACCGTACTTGCCTTGAGTAGTATTTTCAAAATCTTTCGCGGAAATTGAAGGTCCTGTGCTGCTGCATTCTTTGTTAAAAATAGCCACCAATTCGATGGCAATGTTCTCAGCTGAATGTCCGTCAATGTCGGCACGCTTAAAAATGACCACTGGCTCACCATTTCTAAAAAGGGCAATGTGAGGAGAGGAAGTTTCATGACTTGGTAGATATTTATTCCTGTATCGGTCAATCGCATCTTTTTCCATGCCGCCAAATAGTGTGTAAAGCGCATCAGGGATGATATTATTTTGCAATGCTATCATTACTCCTGGTCGTCCACTACCAGCCGAACAACCACATACGGAATTTATTACAACAAGTATCGTTTTGTCATCATTCCTTCCTAATGCATTATCTACATCTTGTGGTGTTATTAATTCTTTGCAACCTACAGATGTTAGTTCATCTCTCATAGGTTGAACAGTAACGGCATCATAGCTGGCTTGCTGTGTTATTTTCGTTAAATTATAAGAATCCATTTTTTTGTTGTTAAGTTAGTGTTGCTTTAATTTACATCATTCCAAGTTCCAGTTGAGCGGCCTCACTCATCATGTCTTTTGACCATGCGGGATCCCAAGTTACTTCTACATTAGAGCTGCTAACTCCAGGAATATTCCTAATCTTTTCTTCCACTTCTGGAGGCAGTATTCCCGCTACGGGACAGGAAGGGGAGGTTAGAGTCATGATGGTATGCACGTTGGCTTGATCATCTATATCAATGTCATATATTAATCCTAAATCATAAATATTAGTAGGTATTTCCGGGTCAAAACAGGTTGTTAGAACCTCGATGACTTTTGTTTCCAATGCTGTTTTATCTGCTATTTCCATATTTTAATTATTAATTATTAGTCTTATTATCTTTTACGCATTCCATCACTTTTTGCGCTAATTCTTTAAATATGGTACCTTCTATGGTGTTTTCATTTAATGCTGCTGGCGCTCCAATGTCTCCGGCCTCCCGTATTCTTGTTATTAAAGGGATTTGACCTAGTAATGAAACATTCATTTCTTCTGATAATTTTTTTGCCCCATCCTTTCCAAATATGTACTCTTTTTTATCGGGATTATCTTCTGGGATATAATATGCCATATTTTCAACCAATCCAAGTACCGGGACGTTAACCATTGGCATTTTAAACATATCGATGCCTTTTCTGGCATCGGCAAGGGCTACTTCTTGTGGCGTACTGACTACAATAACTCCTGCAAGCGGAATTTTATCAACCAGCGTAAGATGAATATCTCCTGTGCCTGGAGGAAGATCCACAAGTAGATAATCTAAATTACCCCAATCGGCATCCTGAAATAATTGGATAAGGGCTTTGGAAACCATAGGTCCACGCCATGGAACCGCCTGAGAAGCTTCCGTAAAAAAACCAATAGATAAAATTCCAACTCCATGAGATGCAATTGGTTCTATAAGATTTCGACCAGAATCATTTGAAACTACAGGTTTTCTGTTCACTAAATCAAACATAAGCGGCATTGATGGTCCATAAATATCGGCATCTAACAAGCCGACCTTTGCACCTGATTGGCTTAATGCCACTGCAAGATTAGCAGAAACAGTAGATTTACCTACACCACCTTTGCCAGAGGCAATAGCAATAATATGTTTAACGCCAGGCAATATTGTTCTCAGTTCCGGAGCTCGGTCCTTAAAACCAGGAAGGGCTTGCATATCTATATCCACCTTGATATCCGAACCTAGGGCTTGCAAAAGACTTTCCAAACAAGCATCTTTTACTATCTTTTTGCTATTCATAGTAGGACTGCTAATCTTAACGATAAAGCTAATTTCGTTTCCTTCAACATGAATATCATTTACTAATCCTAGCGCAACAATACTTCTCTTTAGGTCAGGCTCAATTACGTTAGTCAGTATTTTTAGTATACTTTCTTTAGTTATTTCAGGCATGTCTTTTATCAATTTATTAGTTAATTGTTTGTTTCCGTAAATTGCTTAAATTTATCTACAAGCAGCTGTTCTACTTTTTCTCTAACAGGTTCAATTTTAAATAACTCCGTTATTTCCGTTAAAAAAGCTTGTTTTAAAACTGATACAGCTTCTTTTTTAGATAAGCCTCTGGAACGCATGTAATACAAAGCCTCTTTATTCAATTGTCCGATGGTAGCACCGTGACTACATTTCACATCATCCGCATAAATTTCCAACTGGGGTTTGCTATTCATCTTGGCGGTTTTTGATAAGACGAGGCTATGGTTTTTCTGAAAAGCATTTGTTTTTTGAGCATCAGGACGTACGATTATTTTGCCATTAAATACTCCTTTAGCTTTATCTGCAAGAATTCCTTTGTACAATTCGTTGCTGTTGCAATTCGGATACGCATGGTCAATAAAGGTTTGATTGTCTATATGCTGCTTATTTATACCTACATAAACGCCGTAAAAATTAGTCATTGTTCCGCTATCTTTTAAAATGGAGCTTAGGTTGTTTCTCACTAATTTTCCACCCAAATCAACTACATAAGAGCTGTAGGTACTATCACGCATCTGTTCAATTTCGGTATTATTGATAAAATATGCATTCTCACCCTCATCTTGAATTCTATAATGATCAACAATCGCATTTCTTTTTAGAACCAACTGTGTGACCGTATTTGTGAAATACGTTTGTTGGGAATTAGTAAGATGGTGAAAGGTTTCAATAACTGTTACTTTACTATTTTCTCCGGCTACAATTATTTTTTGCGGGCTGATTACTGTTGGCTCTGTTTCTGTATGAGCTATATTTAGTATATGAACAGGGCGATCCAACACTAATCCATCAGGCACATCAATATAAATTCCATTCTGTGCGAAGGCGGTATTTAACACCCTGAAGGAATTGCTCGTTTCGCTTGCCCATTTATTCAAGTATTCGGAAGCTGTTGCTTTTGTTTTTCCCTCTTCTTTAAGTCCAGTGGAAATAGCCTGTACTATAATTTTTTTGGATACCGCATCTTCTGATGAAAGCTCTATATTGTATTTGCCATTTACAAAAACAAGCAAGTACACGTCCATTCCTTCAAGAAGAAAAGGCTTTATCGCTTCTGCTGCAATGTCAACAAGTTTTGGCTGCTGGTATTGTGGCTGAAGTACGTCGGCAATATTGGTATATTTCCAATCCTCGTTGCTTATGGTTGGAAAAGGGATATCATTGCTCAACCGTTGCATCGCCTTTTTTTGTGTGATATGCCCTGGATAATCTTTCTGTCCGTTTAGCGTAGTTTCATAATGTTGGAACAGTTCCATAAATCTATTACTACTCTCTTTTTTATCTGCTGTATTTGAATTTACCATGCTGATTTTTTTAAGATGTTGTTTCTATTGCTACTTCTTCTTTGATCCAATCATATCCTTTTTCTTCAAGTTCCAATGCTAAATTTTTGTCTCCTGATTTAACGATTTGTCCATTGTATAATACATGAACAAAATCGGGTATAATATGATCGAGTAATCGCTGGTAGTGCGTAATTACGACAAAAGCGTTATCTGATGTTTTTAACTGATTCACTCCATTAGCAACTATTTTTAGCGCATCAATATCAAGCCCTGAATCCGTTTCATCCAAAACGGCGAGTTTTGGTTCTAATACCGCCATTTGTAAAATTTCATTTCGTTTTTTTTCTCCACCCGAAAATCCTTGGTTTAGGGAACGACTTAAAAAACCATCTTCCATCTCCACCATTTTTGCCTTTTCTTTAATGTATTTCAGCATTTCTACGGGGCTAAAATCCGGCTTTTCCTGATGTTTTCTAACGGCATTAATGGTATGTTTAAGAAAATTGGCAGTACTTACTCCCGGAATTTCTATTGGATATTGAAATGCCTGAAAAACACCTTCCTTGGCACGTTCATCAACTAATAATTCGAGGAGGTCTTTTCCCATATAGGTAACAGTACCTTGGGTAACTTCATAGCCTTCTCGCCCTGCCAAGACGTGCGCCAGGGTACTTTTACCGCCTCCGTTTGGCCCCATTATGGCGTGTACTTCACCGGCATTTATTTGAAGGTTAATACCGTTCAGTATTTTTTTTCCTTCAATTTCTGCATGTAAATTTTTTATTATTAACATAAGTTCTGTTTTTTATTTAATTATTATTTTATCCCACGCTACCTTCTAAACTAACAGAAAGCAATTTTTGTGCTTCCACTGCAAATTCCATAGACAATTCTTTAAACACATCCTTGCAATACCCGTTCACAATAAGATTGATGGCATCCTCTTGTTTCAATCCCCTTTGCATACAATAATAAAGTTGGTCTTCACCTACTTTAGAAGTGGTGGCTTCGTGTTCTATTTGTGCTGTATCATTTTCTATTTCGAGATAAGGGAAGGTATGTGCACCACATTTATCGCCCATTAATAAAGAATCGCATTGTGAAAAATTCTTGGCATTTTCTGCATTTTTCGCCACTTTAACCAAACCTCTATACGAATTATTGCTTTTTCCTGCCGAGATACCTTTGGAAATAATCGTACTGCTGGTATTATTACCAATATGCCACATCTTGGTACCTGTATCAGCTTGTTGTAAATTATTGGTAACGGCTACAGAATAAAACTCACCTGTTGAATAGTCGCCTTTTAAAATACAACTTGGATACTTCCATGTAATGGAAGAACCTGCCTCAACTTGTGTCCAGCTGATTTTTGAACGAACACCTGCACACAATCCTCTTTTGGTTACGAAGTTATAGATGCCACCTTTTCCGTCTTTATCGCCCGGATACCAGTTTTGGATGGTCGAATATTTGATTTGAGCATCGTCAAACGCGATGAGTTCAACCACTGCAGCATGCAATTGATTTTCATCTCTCGTAGGAGCGGTACATCCTTCCAAATAGCTTACGGAACTGCCTGCTTCTGCTACAATTAATGTTCTTTCAAACTGACCTGATCCCTCGGCATTGATTCGGAAATAAGTTGACAATTCCATTGGGCATCGAACGCCCTTTGGAATATAACAAAACGAACCATCAGTAAAAACGGCAGAGTTAAGTGATGCGTAAAAATTATCAGTTGAAGGAACAACCATTCCCAAGTATTTTTTTATTAGTTCAGGATGTTCTTTTACGGCCTCACCAAAGGAGCAAAAGATGATTCCTAATTTTGATAATTCTTTCTTGAAAGTAGTTATCACCGAAACGCTATCAATTACTATATCAACGGCAACGCCAGTTAATCGTTTTTGTTCTCCTATTGAAATACCTAATTTCTCAAAGGTTTTCAATAGTTCAGGATCAACTTCATCCAAGCTATTGAGTACTTTTTTCTGTTTGGGGGCAGCATAGTAAATAATGTCTTGGTAATTTACTGGGGGATATTTTACATTCGGCCATTTGGGTTCCGTAAGGGTCTCCCAATGCCTAAATGCTTCTAAACGCCAGTCAAGCATCCATTGCGGCTCTTCCTTTTTATAAGATATTAATCGAATGGTATCTTCAGTTAGACCTTTTGGGATAAGTTCAGTATCAATATTACTGGTAAATCCATATTTGTAATCACTATTTGTATACTCTTCAAGAGTTTCTGTAGACGCTTCCTTGCTCATGATTTTCAGGTATTAAATTAAAATCTTCTACGCAAAGATAGAATCTAATTTTTAATATATACTTAAAAGTATATATTAATTTATACAAAAAAATATTAATAAATTATATGACTAAAAAATAGGAGCATTTTTTTTATGAGATAAGACAAATTACTTTATTTGGACATCATCCGTTTTTGGGTATAAACAAAAAATATATGAAGAGGCTGTGATTTGGCTTTACAAACGGCTGTCTTACAGCCTTCCCTATTTTAGGAAGAGCTGGACTGAAAACTCTGGATCATCATAATTAACATTGTTGAGCAGTTCCTTAAAGGGAAGGTTTTACGATCTTGTGCATATTTAAGATTTTTGATTCCATATCAATTAGGCAAAGAAAACAATAATTTATGGCTACATTTGGAAAAAATTAAAACACTAAATATTTTTCTACATTGATGACACAAACGCTTTTTAATCCTTTTAAGGATTTGAATTTTGACGAACATTTTTGTTTCCTTTCAGGAACTTTGACAAATGAAAAACATGACCGTTTTTCCCTTGTGGCTGATGGATCATTTTAAATTAGGTGATAGAAAGAATTGAGATGATGGATAAAGCCAAATCTTATAATTATGCAGATCTTAAATTACCCTGTTTCTTCCGAAGTGAAAAAAGCTTTTGAGGAGCTGGATGTAAAAGTTGAGGCTGCGTATAAAAGAGGTTTTGATGGCATGGCGTCACTCGATCCAGAGTTGCTTTTTCAATGGACAGGCAGAATGGTCTACGGTATGCTATACTATGAAATGCTTTATGAAAGAGACAGGCTGTCTAAGGCAAGGTGAAGATTTTGGGCTTTCCGCGACTCTCAGGGAACGCTTTGGTAACTTTCATTTAATGCTACAATCCTTAATACAACCGATTTCCTTCGTTGGGAAAAAACCATGGAGTATCGCCGTATTTCCACTTAAATATTCTGCGGATATTTTTAGGTTATCGCAACGATGCGGTCAATTTAATGTTCCAATTTGGAGTCAATGACTTTGGTTTTATCGCATGTTTACAAGACAATGGGGTAGTTTGGGGAGAAGCAAAAAAGACATCCTCGATAAAATGGAAGGTCATGTTTTACATCCCATCCAATTTGAAGAGTTGTACGCTAGGTTTCATTATTCAGATTATATATTACAGTACAAACCTGAATACAAAATTGAAAAACAAGACAAAGGGGATTACTATCGAAGTTGAGACGGCTGGTAAGCAAGCGCATTTCGGGGTTTTGGGATGAGGACATATATGCCCAGTTACTATCCAATTATTGGCAGGTTTACGGTATTGAAAAAGAGGATATTCTTAAATTTCAAAAGCCACCAATTAGCTTTCTCGAAAACCCGTATACCAAAGATTTTATTAATCCAGAATCTATTGACTTACCGTTTTAACTGCTTAATAGCAAAAAACAGTTTAGTAAATATCTTGGTCGTTTTATTGTCAAATATTGTCGTTTAGTATAAAAATACAAGACGATCGTGTTGTCCTTTCCTGTCAACACACACTAAACCGAAATGGATTACAACTCTTGAAATCACTATTTAATTTTGGCTATATTATTTGTGGACTATATTATGACAGGTAATTTTTTTGCCATAAAAATAACTAGAAATAAAAGAACCCATCTTATTGTACCAACAGATCCCAATTAGCGAAATGCCCTACAGGCAAAATGACACCCCAATATTTAAGAATCGAACCAAAATAACCTTAGCTATAAAATTCGTACCCATTCTTAACTCATAAGTAATAGTAATGGTTAGTATATTCTTAGGAGACATTTTAACTTAATCCTCAATCCCATCTCCCAGCCTGCTTCACTAAGGTCATCAGTACGATACATCTCTGTACCAAGATTTCTGCTAAACCCTAGTTACTTACAATTCCATCAGTTGCAGGCGTGCTCTTGTATAAATAGGAGCATGTTCAGGGGCAGTAAAAGTAGATATGAAATTATAATGCATATTGTGAAATGAATAGCCGTTTTCCATTATTCTTTTAAATCCATTATTAGAAAAATCATCCGAAAAACGATATAAGTATTCCGCTTTCATTTGACCACCACAAGGCCAACTATTAATTTTGGTTTTTGTTGGGCTTGTAAACTTGATAGTATCAAAAACGCATTTTATATTTTTTGTAACTCTGTAAGCCGCGTTGAAAACGCTTTACTCCATTTATAAAAGCAAATAGGTATTTAACATGGAGGAGCATCTATAGGAGTCTATCTAACCTGGGGCTTAGTTATAATCTGAAACGCCTTCAGATAAAAGAAAGGCGACGCACCAATCCTTTAGGCGACTAGGTTGTACCTATAAAAAAAAGAGCCCCAAGCTTTTCAGCTTGGGGCTCCATAAAGAAAG
>CALJVL010000004.1 GCA_937773775.1 uncultured Flavobacterium sp. | reverse complement strand
CTTGACTTTTACAATTGATCCAAAGGATGCAAAGGATTTTGATGATGCTTTATCATTTAAAAAATTAGAGAATGGTAATTACGAGATAGGAATTCATATTGCTGACGTTTCTTATTATCTAGAACAAGGAACGATATTGGATGATGAGGCATATCAAAGAGCAACATCCGTTTACTTAGTGGATAGGGTAGTACCGATGTTGCCTGAAGTTTTATCTAATTTTGCTTGTTCACTGCGTCCACAAGAAGAGAAATATACTTTTTCAGCTGTTTTCGAGATAGATGATAAATGCAAGGTGATTAATGAATGGTTTGGTCGTACCGTGATTTATTCTGATCAGCGTTTCGCTTATGAGGAAGCGCAATATATTATAGAAACACAAGATGATACCATTCCTGAAGAAATTGCGATTACGGGCTCTGCTTATCAGGTTTCAGCTGAAATTGTTGCTGCTACATTAAAAATGGATGAATTAGCTAAGATTTTCAGAAGAAAAAGAATGAACGACGGTGCAATTTCCTTTGATAAAGTAGAAGTAAAATTCAATTTAAGTGACGAGGGAGAGCCAGAAGGTGTTTATTTTAAAGTTTCTAAGGATGCTAATCATCTGATTGAAGAGTTCATGCTTTTGGCAAATAAAAAAGTAGCAGAGTACATTGGAAAACAAAAGAAAACATTTATTTATAGGATTCATGACGAACCAAACGAAGATAAACTTTTTGCTATGCAGGCAGTTATAGCTAAATTTGGACATAAGATTGATTTTAAGCAAGGTTCTATTTCACAAGCTTTGAATAAATTAATGGAAGATGTGAATGGTAAGAAAGAACAAAATCTGATTGATACTTTAGCTATTAGAACCATGAGTAAAGCTAAATATTCAACTGATAATATTGGTCATTACGGATTAGCATTCGATTACTATTCTCATTTTACTTCACCAATACGTCGTTATCCTGACGTTATGGTACATCGTTTGCTCCAGTTTTATTTAGACGGAGCCAAATCTGCTGACGCAGAATCGTATGAAGCTAAGTGTTTGCATTGTTCTACTATGGAAGGTTTAGCTACAAGTGCCGAGAGAGATTCTATTAAATATATGCAGGTGAAATACATGCAAGATCATAAGGATCAAGAGTTTTTAGGAGTAATTTCAGGTGTTACCGAATGGGGAATTTATGTTGAAATTATTGAAAATAAATGCGAGGGAATGGTCCGTATTCGTGATATAAAAGACGATTACTATACGTTTGATGAGAAACAATATGCATTGGTAGGAGCAACTTCTAATCAATTATTGCAATTAGGTGACGAAATCTTCGTTAAAGTTAAAAATGCCGATTTAGTAAAAAAACAATTGGATTTTAATTTCATAAGAAGGATAGAAGAACCGGTAAAATAAAAAATAATGAAAAAAGTATTAATTATAGTATTTGTTTTAACTGCTCAAGTAACATTTTCCCAAGTCACTAGAAATTTAGGAGACTTTAATGAAATTGAAGTTTTTGACAAACTAAGCGTAAAGCTGATACCAGCCTCAGAAAACAAAGCAGTTATAACTGGAAATAGGGAAAACGAAGTGGAGTTAGTAAATAACAACGGGGAGCTAAAATTAAGAATGCCTTTTCCAAAATTGTTATCAGGAGATGATATTTCTATTAATTTGTATTTTAAAAATATTGATGGAATATCAGCCAGTGAAGGATCTTATGTTTCAAGTGAGTCTGTCTTTAAACAAACGATCATGGATTTGAATGCTAGGGAAGGAGCGGAGATAAATATAAAATTAGATGCAGAAAAAGTAAATATTAAAGCAGTTACTGGAGGAATAATAGGTTTATCTGGCGAAGTGATAAATCAAGACGCAACAATTATGTCAGGTGGAGTTTTAAACTCAAGGGATTTAAGTACTTCACAGACCTCAATAAACGTCTATGCGGGCGGAAATGCGGAAATCAATGCAAGTACATTAGTGGATGCAAAAGTAAAAGCAGGAGGCTCTGTTTACATCTATGGTAAACCACGACAGATTAATAAAGAAACTCTCTTTGGGGGAAAAATTATAGAGAAGGAATAATTAAGTTTTATTCTAAACAAATTTTAATTTTTAATGATAAACGACATTTTATTAGGTATTCCTTGGGGAATCTTCTTGAGTTTTATGGTCGGTCCCGTTTTCTTTATATTACTTGAAACAAGTATTATCAAAGGGTTTAGAGCAGCTATAGTATTTGATATGGGTGTTGTATTGGGAGATATTGTTTTTATTGGTATTGCGTATTTGGGTAGTTACAGATTAATTCAAAGTTTAAAAGATAAGCCGGCGCTTTTTATATTTGGTGGAATCTTGATGTTAGCTTATGGAGTGATTTCTTTTATAAGTTTAAGAAAAGAAAAAAAGATAGATACAAAGCAAATAGATAGCGAAATTATTAGAAAAAACTATTTCAGTCTGTTCGTTAAAGGTTTTTTCTTAAATATTATTAATATAGGTGTTTTGGGATTTTGGTTAGCCATCATTATCTCAATCGGTCCAAAATTAGAAATGGAGACATCTAGAATGATTACTTTTTTTAGTGCGGTAATCATCAGTTATCTACTTGTCGATTGTTTCAAAATTTTACTTGCTAAACAATTGAAATCAAAAATGACTCCCTTAAATATACTTAAAATTAAAAAAGGTATCAGTGTAGTATTAATGATTTTTGGCGTGGTTTTAATAACACAAGGATGGTTTCCTAAAGAAAAAGAAATGGTAAAAAAGGCCTTTCAAAATATAGAAAAGTAAAATTAGTTTTGTTTTATAAGTAGATTAAACCCGCTCAATTTGAGTGGTTTTTTTATGTTTAATAACTCAGTTTAAAGACATAATTTTAATGTATAAATGCTTTAATCATTAGATTTTAAATCTACGTGTGTTTTAAATTTTATAAATACAATGCACATAAACGAAGGGAAGTGGACTTTAAAGGTTTTAAGTTCAACGGTCTGATTTTAATACATTCTTTATTAGGCTTTAGTTAAAGATTAGACATGGAAACAGAGATAGGTTTGTGTAAACGTTTTGCGTTTGCATTTAGATGTGAACTTGTATTTATTTAATTTTTCTCAAAAATTTGACATAAAAAAAACCTTCAAAATAATTTGAAGGTTTTAGAGGCATCGTCCGGATTAGAACATATACTTTATTTAATTTTTCTCAAAAATTTGACATAAAAAAAAACCCTCAAAGTAATTTGAAGGTTTTAGAGGCATCGTCCGGATTCGAACCGGAGTAGGAGCTTTTGCAGAGCCCAGCCTAGCCACTCGGCCACGACGCCATTGTTGAATGGATGGCAAAAGTACTTAAAAAGTTTAGAGTTTAAAAGTTTAAGTTTAGAAAATTTTAAAAAAATATTCGATGGTGTCGAACTTAAGATATTGGTTTACCTTATTTTTTTTTAATATTTAACTTCTATATTCTTCTAGTTCAACGGTAACCGCTTCAACATCACCACCAATGGGAGGGTTTAGTTTAGAAACAGCCAAAAGTATTCTGGAGACTTCTGGAATTTCACTGAATACTCTGGTGATTATCCTTTGTACTACATGTTCTAATAAATTGGAACGTATTGCCATTTCTTCTACTACAATTGAATTCAATAGCACATAATCTACAGTGTCCTCCAAGTTATCAGACATACAGGATTTTCTTAAATCAGTTTTTACTTCGAGATCTACGGAATAATCTGAACCAATTTTCCCTTCTTCGATCAGACAACCGTGATAAGAATATGTTCTGATTTTATTTAATTTTATAGTGCCCATTTTACTATTTTTATTTGTTTGGTTGTTCGTTTATTGTATAAAAGTACGAATATTTTCTTTTTTGATTAGCAATATAGAAGAAACAACTTAGCGATTAATTGTTTACGCAACATTTTTGATAACTTTGCTTTTTTAATAAAACAACATGTCTACAGAAGAAAAATCACTACATTTTATAGAGCAAATAATAGAAGAAAATTTAGCCAGTGGCTTTCCACAAGATAAATTACGATTTCGTTTTCCACCTGAGCCTAACGGTTATTTGCATATAGGTCATGCTAAATCAATTTGTTTGAACTTTGGTTTAGGATTGAAGTATAATGCGCCAGTTAACCTACGTTTTGATGACACTAATCCGGCGAAAGAGGAGCAGGAATATGTGGATGCAATCAAAGAGGATTTACTTTGGTTAGGCTTTAATTGGTCAGAAGAACTGTACTCTTCTGATTATTTTCAGCAGCTATATGATTGGGCAGTGGCTATGATTAAAAATGGAAAAGCATACGTAGACAGCCAATCTTCTGAAGACGTGGCCACACAAAAAGGAAGTCCAACGCAAGCTGGCATAGACGGTCCTTATAGAAATCGCTCTATTGATGAAAATATTGCTTTATTTGAAGGAATGAAAAATGGTGATTTTCCGGAAGGGAGTCACGTATTGCGTGCTAAAATTGATATGAAATCAACTAATATGTTGATGCGAGATCCTTTGATGTATCGTATTTTGCACCGTCATCATCACAGGACAGGAAACGATTGGAATATATATCCTATGTATGATTATGCGCACGGCGAGAGCGATTATATGGAGCAAATTTCGCATTCGATATGTACACTCGAGTTTGTGATGCATCGCGAGTTGTATAATTGGTTCTTAGACCAGATTTACGACGAGCAGAAGGTAAAACCACATCAATACGAATTTGCGCGCTTGAATCTGAATTATACTGTAATGAGTAAGCGTAAGCTTTTACAACTTGTTCAGGAAAACATTGTTAATGGGTGGGACGATCCGAGGATGCCTACTATTTCTGGTTTGAGACGACGTGGGTATACGCCTAGCTCGATTCGAAAGTTTTGTGATATTATAGGTGTGGCTAAACGTGAAAACGTAATTGATGTTTCACTTTTGGAATTTTGCTTACGCGAAGATTTGAATAAAACCGCGCCTAGGGTAATGGCGGTTTTAGATCCAGTTAAGGTGGTTATTACGAATTATCCTGAGGGAAAAGTAGAATGGTTAGAAGCGGAGAATAATCAAGAAGATGCTACTGCCGGGTTTAGACAAGTTCCTCTTTCAGCTGAATTGTACATAGAAAGGGAAGACTTCTTAGAGGTAGCACCACCAAAGTTTTTTAGATTAAGTATAGGAAACGAGGTTCGACTTAAAAATGGATATATCATCAAGGGAGAAGATGTAGTAAAAGACATTAACGGAAACATTATAGAAATACATGTGATTTATGACGAAGACAGTCAAAGCGGCAGTGGGAGTGAAGCTTCTCAAAGAAAAGTTGCGGGCACTTTACATTGGGTTTCAGTGCAACATGCTATTGAGGCAGAAGTTCGTCTTTATGATCGTTTGTTCACAGATGAAGCTCCAGACAGCCACAAAGAGAAGAACTTCCTTGAATTTAAGAATGCAGACTCTCTTACAATTGTAAAAGGATATTTAGAGCCGAGCTTGCTTAATGCTAATTCTGGAGATAAATTTCAATTTCAACGCCTTGGTTATTTCAATGTAGATAAGGACAGTAAAGAAGGGACATTAGTTTTTAATAAAACGGTGGGACTGAAAGATGCTTGGGAAGAGAAAGGTAAAAAAGAGGCTAATTTATTGATGAATACCCAAAAAGAAATTAATAAATATGTTAAGGAGAAAGATGCGAGTAATTCTGATCTGTTATTAAAAAACATAGTTGCCAGCATAAAAAGTATTGACAATTACAGTTTGGTAAATCAAACAGTGGTTAAGAATGTAAAAAATGATAATAATTCATTGCTATTTGCTAATTTGATTTTGGCAAATTCAGATAAAGTTCAGACTAAAGACATAGAATCAGATATATTAATAAAACTATATTCCATGTCATTAAAAAGTCAATTGGCTGCGGTGCGGATTTTAGCCATTGAAAACTTAATAAAAGACAGCATTAATTTTGAGAATTTCAAAAACCAACTTTCAGAATTGAAAATCAACGAAAAGAATGAAAACATTTTAGATTTATTAAATTCTTTAAATATTTAGTTACTTTTTCTACCCCATAGATTTTAACAATATTAGAAACGCCTTTTTCGGGCGTTTTCTTATTATTATACTATCCTATTGATTTTTAATTCCAAATAAGATTTAGCTATTAAATATAGCTTTTATATAGTCGCGCTAACAGTCTTTTATTTTTTTTTAGTTAATTGGTATGGTTCTTGGGCATTTGTACTCGCAATTGGCTTCGTTTTAAGCAGGATGTTCATCAGACATTACTTTAACGGCTTGTTAACAACACCATGTTAATAAAAATTGTATTTTTAATTTATTAATAACTAAAATTGAATAGCATGTCAAATAATGCAGGAAATACTTTAATAGCCCTAGTTGGTGGAATAGCAATAGGTGCAGGAATAGGAATTTTATTTGCTCCAGCCAAAGGAGAAAAAACTAGAGAAAAATTAAAAGATGGATATAATGATGCTAAAAAAGATTTGGATCACAAATATGAAGGCTTAACATCTGATATGAAAAAAAAGTTGTCCGCTGCCAAGTTAGATTTAGAAGAAACATATGTAGATATTCTTTCTGATATGAGTCTTAAAAAAGATGATGTTATTTCGTTTCTTGAAACTAAGCTGAAAGAGTTAAAAGAACAAAACAGCATTCTTCAAAAATAAAAGAAGTAGAATTTTAAAAAATTTAAAATATGGCTTTTGAGGAGTTAAAAGAAAATAGCGAATATATCCAAGAACAAGTTCAAGATTACATAGAGAATAATCTTGAATACTATAAATTACGAAGTTTTAAGATGGCGATGAAGTCGACGACTACAATCGTAAAATTCTCATTAATTTCGTTGTGTTTAGTGATGGTTCTTTTATTTTGTTCATTTGCGCTAGCGATTGCTATTGGAAGTTATTTAAACAGTTACCCATATGGTTTTTTAATTGTTGGAGGGATATACTTTTTCTTCACAATTGTATTGTTTTTGATAAAAAATAAAATCGTTGAAGGACCAATTTTAGAAAAATTCTCGGAAATATTTTTTAATGACTAAATTATGGGGACAAAAAAATACTCATCTTATGCCCAGATTGATAGGGAGCTAGAAATCTTAAAAATTGAAAAAGAAATTAGCTATCAAAAGATTGTTTTTGGTGTTCAAAAAACCAAAGACAGTTTAGCTCCTAAAAACATAGTAAAAGGAATCATCGGTAATTATAGTCCCAATATTCCTGGACCTTACGGCAAAATTATAAGTTTACTGATTCCATTTGTTACAAAATGGATGTTAAAAAAAAGAGGCCGTTAAGCCTCTTTTTTATTGTTATTATATTTCTTCGTCAGTGTCTTCTTCTTTTAGAGGTTCAATTTCTTTAGCCTCCTTTTTAGCTTGTTTCCTGTTTGTTTTTTTCATCATTTCTCCCACTTGGTTTGATGCACTAAAAGAAGCAACCATATTATTTAGCATTTCGCTTCCTGCTTGAGGCGAATTGGGTAATAAAATTAAATTTGAATTAGTGTCGGCACCTATGGCTTGTAATGTGTCATAATGTTGCGTTACCACAATTAGGGCAGAGGCTTCCTGGGAGTTAATTCCAACTCTGTTCAATACATCTACACTTTCCACCAATCCTCTAGCAATCTCTCTTCTTTGATCTGCAATACCTTGACCTTGTAAACGCTTGCTTTCAGCTTCTGCCTTGGCTTTGGCCACAATTCTAATTCTTGATGCCTCTGCTTCAAATTCAGCTACCGTTTTCTCTCTATCAGCAGCATTGATGCGGTTCATAGCATTTTTAACTTGTATGTCGGGATCGATATCGGTTACTAAAGTGTTGATTATTGTATAACCATAAGTTGTCATCGCCTCATTCAGTTCGCTTTTTACGGCAATGGCAATATCATCTTTTCTTTCAAAAACGTCATCTAGTTTCAACTTGGGAACTTCAGCACGAACCACATCAAAGACGTAAGAGGTGATTTGATCGTGAGCGTATTCTAACTTGTAGAAGGCGTCGTAAACAGTATCTTTAATAACCATAAACTGGACAGACACTTTAAGTTTTACAAAGACGTTGTCTTTCGTTTTGGTTTCGATAATGACATCTAGTTGCTGAATTTTCAAATTGACGCGACCTGCAACTCGATCAATTAAAGGAATTTTTAATTGCAATCCAGATTCTCTTACGCTGTGAAACTTACCAAATCGCTCTATTATTACAGAGGTTTGTTGTTTAACAGTAAAAAAAGAGGATAGTAAAATGAAGAAGCCAAAAACAAGAATGATAAGTAATGCAATGTTCATAATTATATATTTTAGTTTAAATTCACTGTTAAACTACAAAAAAACTTTAGGTTTGTGCTCTATTAATATCATAATATGAAAAAGCTATACACCACTTTCGTTTTACTACTTATCTCATCCACAGTGATTGCCCAATACGGGTATAGAGATTCAAACAGAATAGGAATTAACATTGGTGTAAACCAGCTTAGTTTAAACACAAAAAATTTTCAAACTAAACCGGAATTGGGATGGGATGCCGGACTGTCAATAAGAGGCAATTTTTACGATAATTGGGACATGGTTTACGGTATTCAGTTTAGCGAAAATAATTTTACTGTAGCAACAAAAAGTGGCTTTTCAGCAAATGAGGAGGTAAATATGAAATTGGCGTCGGCGCAAATTTCATTACAATTGAGCTACGTATTAGTTGAAAATGTGTTGAGTATTGAATTTGGTCCAATTATTCAGGTTGGGGGTAAATTAAAATCTGATTATGATAAAGAAAACAATACAGTTACAGGAACTACTTTGGTTGTCAAGGATATCCAGGACATCTCAAAATTCAACTTCTATCCAGCCGTAGGATTAACTGCTGGGGTAAAACATTTTCGGTTTAATATATCTTATCAGTATGGAATCAATAATATGTTAGAAAACCTGAATTCTAAAAAGTTGGGTTATGATTTTAAAGGAAATCCTGGGATTCTAAATGGTAATATAATTCTATACTTATAAAAAAGGCTCCTAAATTTAGGAGCCTTTGTTTCTTTATAAATTTGCTATGGCTTTTTCTATTCGTTGAATCGTTTCCTCTTTTCCTATGACTTCAACGATATCAAATAGGTGGGGCCCTTTAGGTGCGCCGACTAAGCTCAAACGGAACGGTTGCATTACTTTACCCATTCCAATTTCGTTTTTAGTCATCCAGTCTTTTACAATCGTTTCGATATTCATAGAAGTAAAATCAGTTATTTCCTTTATAACAGCTGTCAATTCCAGCATTAATGCGGGTGTTTCTGCTTTCCAGTTTTTCGCCGCTTTAGCATCGTATTCGGTTGGAGCAACAAAAAAGAAATCGCTCAATTCCCAAAATTCAGATACAAAATTGGCTCTTTCTTTGATTAGAGAAACAATTTTTATCAGGATATCATGAGATACTATAATTCCTTTTGAAGCAACGATAGGAGCAAAGCTATTAGCCAAATCTACGTCTGTTTGTTTAATCAAATATTGGTGATTGAACCATTTGTTTTTTTCAGGATCAAATTTTGCTCCGGCTTTATGTACCCTGTTAAGATCAAAAGATTCTATTAATTGTTCCAAAGAATATAACTCTTTTTCTGTCCCGTCATTCCAGCCTAATAAAGCCAAAAAATTAACAACTGCTTCAGGAAAGAAGCCTTTCTCTCTATAACCAGATGAAATTCCTTCTTCAGTTTTCCATTCCAGTGGGAATACTGGAAAGCCTAGTTTATCCCCATCGCGTTTTGATAATTTTCCGTTGCCAACTGGTTTCAAAATCAATGGCAGGTGAGCAAATTCTGGTGCTTCCCAACCAAATGCTCTGTATAGTAAAACGTGTAGCGGCATAGAAGGCAGCCATTCTTCCCCACGAATAACATGTGAAGTTTCCATTAGGTGGTCATCGATAATATTAGCCAAATGATATGTGGGCATGCCATCGCTCTTGAACAAAACTTTATCATCCAATAGATTAGTGTCAAATTTCACCTCACCACGTATGATATCTGGTAAGTGCAAGGTTTCGTCTACAGGAGTTTTGAAACGGATTACATAATGTTCTCCATTGGCAATTCGTGTAGCCGTTTCTTCTTTTGAAATAACCAAAGAAGTATCTAGTTTCTCTCTGTTTGTATGGTTATATATGAATGTTTTTCCCTGTTCTTCTTCAGATTTTCTAAAGGCATCTAAAGCTTCTGGAGTATCAAAAGCATAATACGCCCAATCTGAACTGATTAATTGGTCAGCATATTCTTTATACAAATACTTTCGTTCGCTTTGACGGTAAGGGCCAAATTTTTCGTTTTTGCCAATAGTTTCGTCTGGGGCAATTCCCAACCATTCCAGCGCTTCGATTATGTATTCTTCAGCTCCGGGCACATAACGGTTTTGGTCGGTATCTTCAATTCTAAGAAAGAAAGTTCCACCATTTTTTTTGGCAAACAAATAATTAAATAATGCGGTACGGACACCGCCAATATGTAAAGGTCCGGTAGGACTTGGTGCAAAACGCACTCGAACTTGCTTCGACATTTTTTATAAATTTTGGTTCAAAGATACAAATCCAAGGCTAAACGGATTATTCGAAAAGGGGATTATTTCACATTGGTTAAATTGCGCTTCTTTTAACTTTTCTTTAATCATATAAATTGCTACATTTACTGGTTAAATAAAGTCATATAAAATAGTGCAAGCAGCAAATATTATTTATTTAAAGTTAGAAGCTTTTATCAGAAAATTTTATGTCAATGAATTGATACGAGGAATAGTATTCTTTATCGGTTTGGGGTTGTTGTATTTTTTATTCACTCTTTTCATAGAATATTTTCTTTGGCTGAAGCCAATGGGACGTACATTATTGTTTTCGATATTTGTTGTAGTGGAGGTTTTTCTTCTGTTTCGTTTTGTTCTGTTTCCGCTGTTTAAATTGTTTAAGTTGCAGAAAGGTATAGATTATGATCAGGCCTCGATAATTATTGGAAAGCACTTTGGAGATGTCAATGATACGTTGACTAATTTTCTCCAGCTTGCAGACGCTGGTGGTAATCAAAACAAATCGGAATTGTTATTGGCGTCGATAGATCAAAAAGCAAATGCATTGAAGCCAATCCCTTTTAGTAATGCCATTGATTTTAGATACAACAAAAAGTATTTGCCATTAGCCTTGGTTCCGATTTTGTCTTTTTCCGGTTTTTATTTAACTGGGAATAATGAAATAATATCTCAGAGTATAAATAGGGTAGTCCATTTTAATATCAGTTTTTTGGAGCCTGCGCCTTTCAAATTTATAGTGCTCAACCCCAGTTTGGAAACAGAGCAAAACAAGGATTTCATTTTGAAAATCAAAACGGTCGGTAAAGTGGTTCCTGAAAACGTGATGATATTTATTGATAATGAAAGTTATTTTCTAGAAAACATAGCTCAAGGGGAATTTCAGTTTAAAATGGTAAAGCCTAGTAATAACCTTGCCTTTCACTTAAAGGCGAATGCAGTTTCCTCTAAAGAGTACGAATTAAAAGTAGTCGAAGTTCCTTCGATTTCTAACTTCAAAATGGAGCTGTATTTTCCTTCTTATTTAGCTAGAAAGTCAGAGTCTGTAAAAGGGACGGGGAACGCAGTTATTCCTGAAGGCACCTTAGTCAGTTGGAAGATGGACACTTATGCGACACAAAAGGTGGAGTGGATGTCGGAAAAATTAGTTTCTGTTTTTGAAAAAGCTGGAAACGGATTTACATTAGCCAAGAATATATCTCAAAATACAGATTATCAAATTGTTACATCAAATAATACCGTAGCGGACTATGAAAAGTTGAGTTATCAATTGACAGTAATTAAGGATCAGTTTCCTTCTATTCAGGTAAACAATACTCCTGACAGTGTAAAGGTTGCTAAGAATTATCTTTTGGGTCAGATTTCAGACGATTATGGGGTTTCTAAGTTACAGGTTGTTTATTACCCTAGCAACAAACCGGAATTGTCCAAACGCGTAGCAATAGGCGTGAAGCGTATTACTTTTCAGCAGTTTGTTTTTGCCTTTCCTGGAACGCTAGCCGTGGAACCGGGAGTTTCCTATGAGTATTATTTTGAGGTTTTTGACAATGATGCAATTCACAATAACAAGAGCACTAGGTCTTCAGTATTCTCTGATCGAATTGTAACTGATGAAGAAAAGCAGGACGAAGTGTTACAGCAGCAAAATGAGATTATTAATAGCTTGCAAAAGTCTTTGAAAAGACAAGATAAGCAAATTGCCGATATTGGGAAACTACAAAAATCTGGTAAAGAGAAAAATCAATTTGAATTTAAAGAGCAGCAGAACGTGAAAGACTTTATCCAACAGCAAAAAAAGCAGGATGAAATGATGAAAGAGTTTACGGAGAAAATGAATAAAAATTTAGATGAATTTAAATCTGTTCCAAAAGATGAATTCAAAGAAGAGCTGAAAAAGCGCTTAGAAAGTGCAAATAAAGATTTAGAGAAGAATCAGAAACTGTTGGATGAATTAAAGGAATTAAATGACAAAATAAAGAATGAAGACTTGCTGAACAAATTGGAGCGGTTTAAGCAGAATAGTAAAAACCAAATCAAGAATTTGGCGCAACTTGTTGAGCTAACCAAAAAGTATTATGTGGAGAAGAAAGCGGAGCAATTAGCAGACAAGTTGGACAAACTTTCGCAGAGGCAAGACAAGTTATCGGATAACGAAAAGGAAAACTCTATCGAAAAGCAAAAGGAGATAGGTGCCGATTTTGAGAAATTGAAAGAAGAGTTAAGGTCGCTCGAAAAAGAGAACAAGGAACTCAAATCGCCGATGGATCTCCCGAAAGACGTTGCCGAAGAAAAAAGTATTGGTGAGGACTTGAAGAAAGCTTCAGACGAACTTGAGCGTGACAATAAACCAAATGCTAAACAGAAACAAAAGTCGGCTGCTAAGAAGATGAAATCCATGTCGATGAAAATGAAGGAAAGTATGGAGGGAAGTGAGAAAGAGCAAATGGAAGAGGACATTAAAATGCTGCGACAAGTGCTTGATAATCTTTTGGCTTTTAGTTTAACTCAAGAGGATGTCATGGCGCAATTTAAAGAGATTAGTAGGGGATCGCCGGCGTTTAATAAAAACATAAAATTGCAGCAGGACTTAAAACAGCAATTTAAACACGTCGACGATAGTTTGTTTGCACTCTCTTTGCGCAACCCTACAATTGCTGAAGACGTCACTAAAGAGATAGGCAATGTTCATTACAATATGGAGAAATCACTGGAAAGCCTGTCAGATGCACAAATACCAAAGGGTGTGTCTTACCAACAGTATATCGTAGCAGCAGCCAATAAACTAGGAGATTTTTTGAGTGCATTGTTGAGTAATATGCAAAGTTCACTATCGGGTATGGGATCCGGAAAGCCGAAACCCGGAAGTGGTGAGGGAATGCAGTTGCCTGATATTATAAAAAAACAGCAAGGCTTAGGCGATATGATAAAAGAGGGAGTTGAGAAAGCTGTGATGCCTGGTAATGGCGAGAAAGGCCAAAACGGAGAGGGTCGTAAAACCGGTAAAGGGGATTTGCAAGGGGGTGAGGATGGAGAAGGAGATGCGCAAGCTATAATGGAAATCTATAAGGAACAAAATCAGCTTCGTGAAGCCCTAGAGAATGAGTTGAAGAAACAGGGTGTGGGAGGCAATGGCGGCAATGCATTGGAACAAATGAAACAGCTCGAAAAACAGTTGTTGAACAAAGGTTTTAAAAACGAAACGCTTCAAAAAGCACTAAATATTAAACAAGAATTATTAAAATTGGAGACGGCTTTGCAGCAACAGGGTGAGGAAAGCAAGAGGCAGTCTGAAGCGAATAGGAAAGAGTTTGACAATCAATCTAAAGTGTTGCCAGATGCTTTGTTAGATTATTTGAATAGCATTGAAATATTAAACAGACAATCGTTACCTTTGCGCTCAAATTATAACCTTAAGGTTAAAGAATATTTTAATAAAAGATGATCAATTTTAATTACGAAAGCGAGTTTAGTTTGGACAATGAGGAGGCATTATCTGTTTGGATTGCTGAGGTGATTGAGTCTGAAAAAAAGAATGAAGGAGAGATAAACTATATTTTCTGTGACGATGAATATCTTCACAAAATCAATCTTGAATATTTGAGCCATGATAATTTGACAGACGTAATCAGTTTTGATTACAGCATGGGAAACGAAATCAGTGGCGATATTTTCATTTCTGTAGAACGTGTTCAGGATAACGCAAATGATTTCAAGGTCTCTTTTGAAACCGAATTGAAGCGAGTCATGGTTCATGGCGTGTTGCATTATTGTGGATACAAAGATAAGGGTGAGGAGAATCAGCTCTTAATGCGTTCCAAGGAAGACGAAAAATTGGCCTTGTTCCACGTGGAACAGTAAGCATCAATTTTGTTTTTGGTAATAAATGTTTCACGTGGAACGTTTTGATATAAATAGAATATCCCAACGAAGTCTTACAAAGATTTAAATTAAACTTAGATTTTGATAACGGAAATTCTTTCCGGCTTCTGAATCTCATTCCTGACAATCAGGAACAAAATTATAGAGAAAAATGTTTCAAGAAGAATATGATGTAATTGTAGTCGGTGCTGGTCATGCGGGTTCTGAAGCCGCTGCCGCTGCCGCTAATTTGGGTTCAAAAACCTTATTGGTTACAATGAGCTTGCAAAATATCGCGCAAATGTCATGCAACCCAGCCATGGGAGGTATTGCCAAAGGACAAATTGTTCGCGAGATAGACGCCTTAGGCGGTTATTCTGGAATTGTATCAGATCGGACTGCTATCCAATTTAAGATGCTTAATAAATCTAAGGGGCCTGCAATGTGGTCGCCAAGGGTGCAAAGTGACCGCATGCGTTTTGCCGAAGAGTGGCGTATGATGTTGGAGGGAACTCCCAATCTAGATTTTTACCAAGAAATGGCCCAAGGGTTAATTATTGAAGGCAGAAAAGTAAAAGGCATTCGGACCTCTCTTGGAATTGAAATTAGAGCCAAAGCTGTCGTTTTGACTAACGGTACTTTTCTTAACGGAAAAATTCATATCGGTGAAGAACAATTTGGTGGAGGTAGAGCAGGAGAAAGTGCTGCTTATGGAATTACCGAAGATTTAATTAATGCGGGATTTGAAGCGGGAAGAATGAAAACCGGAACTCCTCCGAGAGTAGACGGACGTTCTTTGGATTTTTCGAAAATGAATGAGGAAAAGGGAGATGCTAAGCCAGATAAGTTTTCTTATTCAGACCTAACAAAACCTTTAACTCATCAGAGATCTTGCCATATGACCTATACTTCTCTGGATGTTCATGACATTTTGAGAGAAGGCTTTGATCGTTCCCCGATGTTTAATGGGCGTATCAAAAGCATGGGGCCGAGGTACTGTCCATCTATAGAAGATAAAATAAATCGTTTTGCAGACAAGGAGAGGCACCAATTGTTTATCGAGCCAGAAGGCTGGAAAACCTGCGAGGTGTACGTAAATGGTTTTTCTACTTCGCTTCCTGCAGACATACAATATAAGGCAATGAAATCGATAGCCGGGTTTAAAAACGTGAAGTTCTTTCGTGCAGGTTACGCAATAGAGTATGATTATTTTCCGCCGACACAATTAAAGCATACATTAGAAACAAAGTTGGTGGAAGGTCTTTACTTCGCTGGTCAGATAAACGGAACCACAGGATATGAAGAAGCAGCTTGCCAAGGTTTGATGGCAGGAATTAATGCACATTTAAAGGTGCATGAGAAAGCTCCGTTAATTTTAAAGAGAGACGAAGCTTACATCGGGGTTTTAATAGACGACTTAATCACTAAAGGAACCGAAGAGCCTTATCGAATGTTTACCTCGCGTGCAGAATATAGAACGCTATTGCGTCAGGACAACGCTGATTTTAGGCTAACGCCCATGGGCTATGAAATAGGCCTGGCCTCTGAAATGCGTTTGCGTCGTATGGAGCACAAGCTAAAGGAATCTGAAAAAATGGTTTCTTTTTTTAGAGAAACTAGTGTTTCAGTTGCGGAGGCTAATCCAATATTAGAATCAAAGGAAACAGCTCTTATTACACAAGGGGATAAATTGTTTAAGGTGTTTTCACGTCCGCAAATTGCAATGGAAGACGTGATGAAATTCGAAAAGGTTAAAACCTATGTCGAAGAAAACGATGTCGATCAAGAAATTCTGGAGCAGGCGGAAATCCAAGTCAAGTATTCTGGCTATATTGAAAAGGAACGAAATAATGCAGATAAGCTAACGCGATTAGAAGATGTTAAAATTCCGGAGGATTTTGATTATTATAAGATTAAATCGATGTCGATAGAAGCAAAACAAAAGTTGAGCAAGATTAGACCGGTAACTATTTCGCAGGCTTCAAGGATTAGCGGAGTGTCTCCGAGTGATGTTTCGGTGCTGTTGATATTTATGGGAAGGTAGGAAAGTGTTCAGTGTTCAGTTCATGGTAGTTAGTGAATTGTATTACTAGAATAATTAACAATATATGTTCCACGTGAAACTACTTTCAAAACCCGCGCTATTATTAGATAGTTTGAAAAACAAATAAATTGCAACCCCGAATGTGTTTTTATATGCTTTCGGGGTTTGTTATAGAAAAGTACAAAACACACATAAATTAACTAATGGACATTTCAAATAAAAAGCATTTCCTTACGGTAAAAGACCATTCTGTTTCTAAAGAAACATTTGATTTGTACCATGACGAAACAATGGATATGTTAGTTACCTATCCGCAACCCAGTTTGGATACTTTAGGTAAGTACTACGAAAGTGTGGATTATATTTCGCATACGGATAGTAAAAGATCCTTGTTTGAAATAGCGTATCACTTTGTTAAAAGCATAGCTTTAAAAAACAAATTGGAGTTGATCAATTCACTTCAGCCCGCCAAAGGAAGAATTCTAGACATTGGCGCAGGAACCGGTGATTTTTTATCTGTTGCAAAACAAAATGGTTGGCAAGCTGTAGGGGTGGAGCCAAGCGATAAAGCAAAAGCGATAGCCTTAAAAAAAGAAGTTGTATTTGTGGAAGATACAGCCGAATTAGAAAATCAGTCTTTTGACGTGATTAGTATGTGGCACGTTTTGGAACATGTCCCTAATTTGGATAATCAGATAAAAGAATTGAAACGATTATTAAAACCAAATGGTTCTTTGATTGTGGCGGTTCCAAATTTTAAATCTTTCGACGCAAAATATTATGGCGCTTTTTGGGCCGCTTATGATGTGCCGATCCATTTTTGGCATTTTTCCAAAAAAGCCATAAAAACGCTTTTTGAAAGAGAAGGGATGGAATTGGAAAAAGTGCTTCCGATGAAATTTGATTCCTTTTATGTGAGCTTGCTTTCGGAAAAATACAAATTCGGAAAAATGAATTTTTTAAGCGCAGTTTTTCTAGGCTTGCAGTCAAACCTTAAGGCGAAACGCAATTTTGAATATTCATCGCATATTTACGTGCTTAAAAATAAGTAAAATTCATTTTAAGGTGACTTTAAGGGTCGTTTTCGGTGTTAAAAGTCAATTAGGTGTCCGTTTTCCAGAAACGACCACATTTAAGCGCTAAAAAGGCCGTTTTTTATAAAGTAAAATTATGCTTCGACATTTTTCGATAGTAAAATCCAATAGTATAAATAAATGGTTAATTTCAATCTTTATGAGAATACTACCTATTTTTTTATATTTTTGTCTCAAACACTTTAAATTACAAATAAACCAAAATGAAAAAAGTATTATTAATTATCGCAATTTCTATATCAGTTATTGCCTGTAACAAAACCGGAGAAGTTAAAGAAGTAAAAACTGCTTACGTAGATACTACGGTATTGATGAAGGAATATACAGAAGCCAAAGATCTTGAAGCAAAATACAAAGCTCAGTCTGAAGAAAAAGGAAGACAACTAGAAGCAGAAATCAAACGCTTCAAACAAGATGCTTCGAATTTTCAAAGTCAAGCGCAAGCGAACGGGCAAGAGTGGGCTCAGAAAAAAGGAGCTGAATTGCAAAAGAGAGAGCAACAATTGAGCTATGCCCAACAAGCTTTGTCACAACAATTGCAACAGGAAAGCGGAACTGAAATGGACACTTTGGTAAGTGGCCTTAAAAAATTCATCAAAGCTTATGGTAAAGAAAAAGGATACGCTTATATCTATGGAACTGGAGATGCTGCTTCTATTTTGTATGCTGAGGAAAAATATGATATCACAAAAGATATTGTAAAGGCTTTAAATGACAAATACAAAGCTACTGCCAAGACAGAAGATAAAGTGGAAGAAAAAATAGATACTAAAACGGAAGAGAAAAAATAATCTCCCCCCTTTTATAATAATATCAATGCCTTTATTCTGCTTTTAGAATAAAGGCATTGCTTTTTTTGAGTCCCTTTCTATTTTGGAGTATTGGCTTGATATTTTGAGATGATACGGTTTTTTGGACTAGAAAAAAGCTACTTTTACAGTACTTTAATTCATTCCTTGTATGGGGGATGGCTAAGGCAGTCCTAATGTTATCCCTCCTTAATTTATTCGCCTGATGCAAGCCATATCCGAAGCCGCAGAATACACCTTACAATTTATCAATCAAACACAACGGTCTATCTTCTTGACCGGGAAAGCGGGTACAGGAAAGACTACGCTGCTGAGGGAAATTATCGAGACGACTCATAAAAACACTGTTGTGGTCGCTCCTACAGGAATTGCCGCCTTAAATGCTGGCGGTGTAACGGTCCACTCGATGTTTCAATTGCCTTTTGGTGGTTTTATCCCTGCGTTTAATGTCGAATCGCAGTTTACGGAAACAGTTAAATTTGAGTCAAAGGATACTTTGCGCAGACATTTCAAAATGAGCGGTCTTAAGAAATCAGTGATTCGCAATATGGAATTACTCATTATTGATGAAGTAAGTATGCTTCGTGCGGATTTGTTGGACGCCATGGATTATATGATGCAGACGGTCCGCAAGAAGACAACTCCTTTTGGAGGGGTACAGGTTTTGTTCATAGGTGATTTATTACAGTTGCCTCCCGTAATTCGGGATGAAGAGTGGCGGACGTTGCGTGCATATTACAAGGGGAAATTCTTTTTTCATTCGCATGTGGTGCAACAAAACCCACCACTGTATATTGAATTGTCTAAGATCTTTCGTCAGACCGATTCCACCTTTATTTCTGTTTTGAATAATTTGCGTAACAATCAAATTTCTGCTGAAGACATTCAGGTGTTGAACAAATATGTCAAACCTGATTTTGATCTGAAGGCGAATAAAGGATATATAACGCTGACAACGCATAACGCAAAAGCGGATGCGATGAATTCGCAGGCTTTACATGATTTGAAAGGCGAATTAATTACATATAAACCGGATATTGTGGGTGACTTTCCTGAAAAAATATTTCCGATAGAAGAAAATTTAAAGTTTAAAATAGGTGCGCAGGTGATGTTTGTGAAAAACGATACGTCAATGGAGAAGAATTATTTCAACGGGAAGATGGGTATTATCAAGTCGTTGTCCAGTCAAGAAATTCTTGTTCATTTTCCAGAAGAGGACAAAACGATTGAAGTTGAGAAGTACGAATGGCAAAACATTCGATACAAAGTAGATCAAGCGACTAAGGAAATAGAGGAAGAGGTTTTGGGAACCTTTGTCCATTACCCTATCAAGTTGGCTTGGGCCATTACGGTCCATAAAAGTCAAGGTCTGACTTTTGACAAAGCGGCAATCGATGTTTCGCAGGTTTTTATGCCAGGACAAGCGTATGTAGCCTTGTCGCGGTTACGATCATTAGAGGGCCTTGTATTGCTCTCTCCGTTACGAATGAATGGTATTTCTAATGACCAGGATGTCATGGATTATTCGCTGAATAAGGCCTCAGATGAATTGTTGAAGAATTCGTTGCATTTCGAAACCAAAAATTTTATACATAATTATCTCATTAACAGTTTTGAATGGGCTGAATTGGCACAGGAATGGCGTAACCACAAATTTAGTTATTCGGAAAAATCAGAAAGCTCTGAGAAATCGAAGCATTCCGTTTGGGCAGCAAAACAGCTGAATTCGATCGATTCGTTGATGGACCCTTCCAAAAACTTCATTCTACAGCTCAATAAAATCTTCAAATCAGAAACGGTTGATTTGATTCACGTATCCGAAAGAATAGAAGCAGCTTTCAGTTATTTCCTGAAACCAATGGACGATTTGGTTTTCGAAATCCTATGGAAACTCGAAGAGGTAAAGCGCATCAAGAAAGTGAAGGTTTTTTATGACGAACTGATCGTTTTGGAAGAATTACAGACCAAAGCTGTTTTGCGATTGATGAAAGCCAAATTGCTGATCGAAACCGTGGTGGCAGGAGAGCCTATTTCTAAAGAAAAATTAACTTCTGACGAAATAAAAAAATACCTAACAAGAAAAACCGAGGCGATTCAAAATCAATTCAAGAAAGTGCATGTCACGTTGATTGAAGACGAAAAAGATTTACAACGCTACACTGCAAAGAAAAAGCTAGATTCAAAAACGCCTAAAAAATCCACCGTGGACATAACTCACAATCTCTGGCTTGAGAAGAAGTCCATCCAGGACATTGCGACAATCAGAAAACTGACGACCCAAACCATAGAGAGCCATTTAGTCAAGTTGATTCAATCCAAAAAAGTTAGTGTGCAGGACATTTTGCCGCAAGACAAAATCAAGGAATTGGGGGAAGCCTTTAAGCATTATAAAGAAGAATCACTGACTGCTATGAAAGAGCAATTTGGCGATAAGTACTCTTGGGATGAACTAAGGATGTTTAAAGCAAGTTTGAATTAATTTTAAAATCAGGAGCAGAATGATTGTTTTTTTAATATTGTAAGTTTCGTTATTCGCTGTATTTCTTTAAAGAATATTAACAATTCCGCTATCGATGTGTCGGCTAGGAAGTATATTCAAGCGATTAAAATTTAATCTGATTCGAAAAACTACTTTCTGCATTGCAAGCTACATAATATTTGATTCTTGGAATCCCAAAAAACAGTGTCGAAACCAATTCAAAATCTTATTTTTGCAAGATGCAAAAAAATATAAAGACTTCTCAATTTGAGTTCGTCGCACTTATGGCTTCACTAATGTCTGTAGTAGCATTAGCAATTGATGCTTTATTGCCAGCACTACAAATTATTGGGATATCAATAGGCACTACAGATGTTGTTGATAATCAATTACTCATCACAATGATCTTTCTAGGACTTGGATTTGGCCCCTTAGTTTTCGGTCCGCTTTCAGATAGTTTAGGGAGAAAGCCTGTAGTTTATATGGGTTTTGCTTTGTTTATTGGCGCTAGTTTCATCTGTGTAAATGCCACAAGTTTAGAAATGATGGTTATAGGAAGGATCTTGCAGGGAGCAGGTCTTTCTGCTCCAAGAACCATAAGTATCGCGATTATTCGTGATATGTACAGCGGAGATTATATGGCGCGTATCATGTCATTTGTTACTGTTGTTTTTATATTGGTTCCTGTGGTGGCTCCTGCTATGGGTAAATTTGTTCTCGACTATTATAACTGGCATGGGATTTTTTATATTCAAGTTATCATTAGTATACTTGTTACGTTGTGGTTTTGGAAGAGACAACCAGAGACTTTATCAATTGAAAACAAGAAAGTTTTTACCACAAAGGGATTTATAGGAGAGTTTAAAGAACTGATTAAATCTAAAAAAACTATTGGGTTTACCGTTATTCAAGGATTTATTACGGGATCTTTTATGGTCTATCTGAGTAGTTCACAGCAAATATTTCAGAATCAATATGATCTAAAAGAAGAATTTCCATTTATTTTCGCTGGACTTGCTATCTCTATTGGTGCTGCTGTTTTTCTAAATGGAGTACTAGTTATTAAATATGGTATGGAAAAATTAGTCACTGGCGCCTTAATTTCTTTCTTTGTTGTTTCGGCGACCTATGTTGGCTTATTTTATAACAATGTTAATCCCGATATTCGTATTTTGTTGCTATTTTTTGCATTACAATTTTTTAGCATTGGTTTTCTTTTCGGAAATTTACGCGCCCTGGCTATGGAACCAGTAGGACACATTGCAGGGATTGCGGCAGCGGTAACCGGTTTTATTTCTACAATTATGGCCGTTCCTATTAGTATATATATTGGCGGGTTTATTTCAGAGAGAGCCTTGCCACTATTCGTTGGTTTTTCAATATGTGCCGCTTTGGGAGTTAGTTTGCTTATTTATTTAAAAATAGACGAGAAACGAAGAATTTCAAATCTTTAAAGCAAAATTTAATTAGGAAGAAAAGAGGGAAGAGTTTAGAGAAACCTATAAGTCATTTGAATAGTAAATTCAAATAAGTTGCTATAATGCGTAGTTGCTTAGTTCTATACATAAAAAAAACCGAAAGAACTTTATACAGTAAAGTTCTTTCGGTTTTTTAGTTTGAATCAATAATTATATTCTCGTTTAAATCTAAACTGCGTAATATATGTTCTCTTAACTCACTTTTTCAAGAGCTTTCAGAATCGGAGTGTCTCCTTTTATGATTTCGAAGGTGGCATTTGGAGCCGTTTTATCTTCTAAGCTTTGCACTAAGGTTTGAGCTACATCTGCTCTACTGATTTCGCCGTGCTGATTCAATTTTTGCTCTAGTTCGATCATTTCTAACGGAGGCTCGTTGGTCAAAGTTCCGGGTCTTACAATGCTATATTTTAGACCGCTATTCTTTAAATATTCATCGGCATTGTGTTTTGCTTTCAAATAATCTTGTAGTTGGGTAGCTTCTTCGGGTTTGTCAGCTCCCATAGAACTCAACATTACAAACTTTTTAACATTGGCACTCTTAGATGCATTTATTAATTTTTTTGCGCCTTCTTGGTCTACACCAATCACACTTTTGCCAGCTGAACCTGCGGCAAATAGCACACGATCAATTTTATTGGTAAAAAGAGAAGAAATATCATTTTCTAAATCGCCCAAAACAGTTTGAATGTTCTGATCTTTAAAATAGGCTTGTTGATCCTCTTTTCTAACCATAGCAATAGCATTATAATTTTGAGATTTATTTAAAAGGGCTACTATTTTTTTTCCTGTGGCGCCATTAGCACCTGCTACTAATATATTTTCCATATTCTCAAGATACAAAAACTAGTTATACTAAAGGCGAACGGAAAAGCTGTTTAACTTCAGTTTATTACTTTTTAACATCTTTTAAGATAGGGTTTGACCAAAGTGATAACAAGGACTCTTATTGTCCACATTTTATTTCGGAAATCATTCGAGTGTAAAAGCGCTTTCATCAATCGTAGTTGGAAGCAACCATAAATTGATCGTTGCAAGAATTAGTTTAAAAAAATAGCCTTTGTTTTTTTATGTTTAGCGTTAAAGTCTGTTAAACACTTTTTTATTTCAAAGCATCTGCTTAGTTTTGTATTATAATAAAAAGTAATGGCAAGAAGTAAACAATATAGCGAAGAAGAAGTAATAGAAAAAGCAATGTCTTTATTCTGGCGCAATGGGTATCAAAATACCTCCGTACGGATGTTGGAAAAAGAAATGGGCATCAACCAATTTTCTATTTATGCAAGTTTTGGCAACAAACATGGCGTTTTCTTAGAAAGCTTGAAATGTTATAAAACCAAAATATATTCTATTTTCGAGAAATTACAAGACGGAACAGACGGAGTGAATGACATCAAAGCGTTTTTCTATGATTCGGTAAGGATGCCGTCAGAATTGGGGGATCATAAAGGTTGTTTACTGACCAACACCTACAATGAATTTGCCGACATCGAGGATCAAATTATCAGCGAGCAAATGACCGAATTCATGGATAATCTTAAAGCGATTTTCATTACGAAATTAAGAGCTGATAATTCAAAGGACGAAGCAAACATCGAGAAGCAAGCGAACTATTTATTATTAGCAAAACACGGTTTAGCTGCAGCATCAAGATTAAACAATACTAAAGAAATCGATGATTATATTGAATTAACTTTCAGAAAAATCTAAGGTTTTTTTTAGCGAAAACTAAGTGTGTGCTTAGATATATTAACATGAATAATAATAAATTAAAATTAAAACTATGACAACATTAAAAGTTCATACTATCGAATCAGCTCCAGAAGCAAGTAAATCATTATTAGAAGATTCTCAAAAAGCATACGGAATGATACCAGGTCTTCATGGCGTTTTAGCCGGTGCTCCAGGATTACTTCAAGCCTACCAGAGCTTACACCAGTTATTTGTAGATTCTTCTTTCAATGAAGAAGAATTGACCGTAGTTTGGCAATCAATCAACGTGGAACAGGCTTGCCATTACTGTGTGCCAGCGCATACAGGTATCGCTGCAATGATGAAAGTTGACGAAGCAATTACTGAAGCCTTACGTAATGAAACTCCTTTGGCCAACCCAAAACTAGAATCTTTACGTGTTATGACCTTAATTATTGTTCGTAACCGTGGTATTGTTTCTCAAGAAGAACTAGAAGCGTTCTATACCGCAGGATACGGCGAAAGACAGGTTTTAGATATCATTCTTGGCGTTTCCCAAAAAGTAATTAGCAACTACACCAACCATATCGCAAACACGCCGGTAGATGCAGCATTCCAGAAGTTTGCTTGGAAAAAATAGTTAAAAACTAAATCAATTTACAAAGAGCATTTTATTTATTTGGGCAGCTTATCCGCCCTCCGTTCCCGCTTTCTTTGTTCCGCTACGCTGCACAAAGAAGAGCTCCACTCAGCTCGGGCCGCGATATGGTACTAGCGAGAATATAAGTTTTATAAAATGAGATTTGTGACTAATATTTAAAACAAAAAAACACCATGATAAAAGTAAGCGTAATGTATCCAAACGGTCCAGAGACCAAATTTGATGTCGATTATTATAAAAATTCGCACCTTCCAATGATTGCTGAATCTTTAGGAGATGCTTTAAAAGGCATGGAATTGAACCTAGGCCTGGGCGGAAGAGTGCCCGGCGAATTAGCACCTTATGTAGCCATTGCTCATTTGACGTTTGATTCCATAGCGACTTTTCAGTCTTCTTTTGCACCTCACGCAGCAAAATTTGCAGCAGATGTGCCTAATTACACTAATGTCGAAGGAGAACTTCAAATTAGTGAGATTATCTAATATTAGGATTTGATAATCAAACTTGCCGTCCAAGGCAGTAATTTTTAAAATTAGCGATTTAGGAAGTTTTCCTGAGTCGCTTTTTTTATTCTAAATTAGCTGTTTTTACAGAGATTTACAATTTAAGCATCAAATCTGTGTTTTATGGTAATTGAATCGTTAAAACGTACAAAAAGAGTGCGGGAGGAGTGTTTCGTGATAACGGTCTTTTGAAACTTGCCTGTTTTGTCATTCTGGGGCTTGAAGTCCTAAATCATTAACACTTTTCGAATAAACAATCAAACTTTATTAGCTATAAGAATCTGCTTTTAGATTTCTAAATTAGTGGGATCTGCGTGCCATAAATTTAGTTAATTAACACATTTTTTTCTTTTTGAAAATGAATCCCAGTAGCCCAGATAAAAGCGGCATCCTCTTGTTGCGGGGTTTGCCACAAGAGATACAGCGGATAGCTGGAAAAAGCTCCTAAAAAAATACCCCCAAATAGCTTTGCGCTTTTTGGAGGTGTTTAAATCGTAAAAATTCTATGTATTATAAAGACTGTATCAAAAGCCAAGCTGCTGGATTATCCTTTTCTTGAACTTCTGTTTTTACTTTGTTTGCTTCTGATAAAGTGGCGTAGCTGCCATACAAAACCGGAAATAATCCGTATTTGTTAGGAGCGATGCGCTTTGCTTTATAGCCTAATTTAGAGAGGCGTTCAAATATTTGTTGTGCATTTTTTTCTTCTCTAAACGCACCTGCTACCACATGATAGGACATTTTGCTTTCTTTTACGGATAGGGTCACTGCCGGCAAAGGGCTTTTTATAAAGAAGGTCGCTTCTTGAATTTTGTTTTGTACTTGTTTTTGAACAGCTGTTTCAACAAGAACTGTTTCCGTAGCAATTTGATTTTGGTAAATGGAATAACTAACACTGCCAGTTAAACCAAGCCCCAATATAAAAATCGCCGCATATTTTAAATAAGAATTTCCTTTTCTTTCTTCACTGTCTAAAGAGATTACTTTGCTTTCTGCAAGTGCTTCTATTTTTTGTTCGAAGATTTCTCTTTTAACAATAGGAGAAACAAATGAAGTTAAACCAAAGGAACTCGACAAATAATTCGCTTGAATAATTGGAGTGAAAACTAAATTTCCATCAGCATTCACGATAATATCACCAATATTTTTAATAGAAAGCACGCCATTGAATTCAAGTGCTTTTCTCCAGTTTAAAACTTCATATTGAATTGCGCTTACAGCATAATCATAGGATGTCTTTTCAGATTGAGCAATATGATTGGCTAACAGACCATCATTATTTTTTAAATTGGCATTGAAAGAAATCATTTTTTTTGGAGGAAAAAACGAATTTGCGCTCTCAACCCATTGAGTCGATTGAATTTCCGTCAAGAATGCACCGAAACCTGGAACGGTAACACATTGATAACGATATAATAGTTGAGCGATGTAGGGTTGAATGTTCATGTATACAAAGTTATACAACCAAATAAGTTATCAAAATTTTATTCACAAATTTTATTAACAATTGACATAATAATTTTATACTTTTCAGACACAATTATTTAGGATGACAGAGCAAGATTTGTTTTATTTATTGGCCTTACAAAGAGTAGAGGGAGTGGGTGACATCATGGCAAAGAAACTGCTGACTCATTGTGGTTCCGCCGAAGCGGTTTTTGCAACTAAAACTGTAAAATTGGCTGCCATTGACGGCGTGGGTTCTATTCTATTAAAAAGCTTAAAAAACAAATCCGTTTTTGAAAAAGCGAATAAGGAGTTAGAGTTCGTCAAATCAAATGACATTAATGTCGTTTCTTTTCAGGACGAAAACTATCCTGACCGATTGAAACATTGCATCGACGGGCCGCTTTTACTGTTCACCTCAGGAAATATCGATTTGAAAAATAGAAGGATCATCAGTATTGTAGGAACCCGGCAAATCACTTCTTACGGAATGGAGTTTTGTAGAAAGCTAATTGAGGATTTAGCTCCATTGGATCCCATCATAGTGAGCGGTTTTGCTTATGGAGTGGATATTGTCGCACATCAATTGGCGATGGAACACAAGCTACAGACTATTGGAGTTGTGGCGCATGGTTTGAACCAAATTTACCCCAAATCGCATAAGAAGTATGTCGCGAAAGTGGAAGAAAATGGTGGTTTTATGACCGAGTTCTGGAGTTCCTCCAATCCGGATAAAGAAAATTTTGTCCGTAGAAACCGAATCGTAGCCGGAATATCGGAGGCGACCATCGTAATAGAATCAGCTGATCGGGGGGGTTCGTTGATTACGGCTAATATGGCCAACGATTACAACCGCGATGTTTTTGCTGTTCCGGGACGGGTAACTGACAAATACTCCCAAGGCTGCAACAACCTAATTAAGACCCAAAAAGCAAACGTACTCACTAGCGCCGCTGATTTGATCTATATTTTGAACTGGGATATTCAGAAAGAATCTAGACCCGTACAAAAACAATTGTTTGTGACTCTTGAGGATGATGAACAAAAAGTCTATGACTATCTCTTAAAAACCGGAAAAGAACTAATGGATATCATTGCTCTGCGTTGTGATTTCCCCATTTATAAAATTTCAGGAATGCTCTTGAACATGGAGCTGAAAGGAGTGGTACGACCGTTGCCAGGGAAATTGTTTGAGGCGATTTAAAAATAAAAACCTCCGGCCCCTCGAACTGTTCTTTGAGAAATAAACGTTCTTACAAAATTGGAAAATCCTGTAAAAGATAAAATGGCTACCTTACCAGGAGATGATTGTTTTAGTTTTACTAGAAACTATGTCAATTTAGAAAATGATTTAGAAGTGCCTTTGTTAGATTTTTTTTGACAATCTCTTCGGGTATAGCTGATTAGCTTAGCTAAGGATTGTAGTTCCGGTATTACTGAGCGATCGGTTGTACACTGCTTCCGGAATAGTCAACTATATTTAATTGATAATTAAACGCATAGTTTTGCAGACTAACGTTGTAAGCAAACCGTCTGAAAAAGTGAGCTGGCAGTTGAGGTACATTTAGTTTTTCTCATTCGCTGAAAAATTAAAAAAGCTTTCACTTTCCAATGCTTTTTGAAAAGAAAGAACATTTACAAAAGGAGGACAAACATTACTTAATTTAAATTTCTACGGCAATATTTTTAAATATCAATATAGTATTTTAAAAATTCATCATACAAAGTAAAGCCCAGAGTAGTAAGTGAATTAATAAGATTTAGTTATGAAATGTATTAAACAATTAGAACGCTATCAGAAAATAGATCAATTAATAAGAACTGAATGTACAGGTACTCCTCATGAATTATCTGACAAGTTAGGTGTTCACAGAAGCCATGTGTATCGTTTACTTCAGACTTTGAAAGATTATGGAGCGGAAATAGAATATAGTCGTAAACAACAATGTTTTTATTACAAAACACCTTTTAATCTTGATGAATTACTTCCAAGAAATTCTCTTTCATTTATAAAGATGGAAAAAATCAATGGGGGTTTTGCAATAAATACTACTCTGTCTTTTTTTATGAGACGGAACAATATTACTTTAGCTAACTGTTTTGCGCAAAATAGAGACATAAACTATAAGTGTCTTTAAAAAAATTGTAGCTATTATTTAATTGTATGCATAGTTCTTAAATCATAATAAACATTTTATTAGTCTTAAGCCTAATATGCACAAAAAAACTTATTTATATGAAAAATTTAGATCTCGAACAAATGGAAAAAACCCAAGGCGGTAGCGTTGAATCATGCATTGTAGGTGGCATAATGACTGGCCTTCAACTTATGGCGTTCGGTCCTTGGGGCTTTTTTGGAGGTATGGCTATGGGATGTGCTGTTGCTCAACTTAGATAGGCTTAGTGGAAAGCTTTTAAAATCCATATTTCAACAAGATACTACTATAAACACCTCTTATTAGTGTTTATAGTAGTTTCATGAATTAATACTAATAATGAAATTAGCAAAAGCAATTTTTAAATATCAGTTACTTTCTTTTTCAAGACTTAAAATGTCTCCTTTTAAGACTCCACCTGATTTTATTGCAATCATTTTATCAATAGGTTTTATAACGTTTTTAACAGTAGCTTTAGCATCAGAAAATCCTTTTATTGTCAATGAAAAAAAAATATTGAATTTTAATTACATTGTATTCTTTTTCTACATAGCTTCTTTTTTCTCTGAAGGGTATATTATAGGCTTTTACACACCTAATTATAAATATATAAAACTATTATTCCCGATGAAGTTAAAAACTCAAATTTTGTTAGATTTTCTATCTGAATTGTTTAGCTACAAAATTTTAATTCTTATTTTTTCTCTTTTATCGTTTATCATTGTCAGCATTACATATAAAATCACTCTTTGGAGTAGTCTGAATATAGTAGGTATTATATTAATTATTTTATCTTATATTAATTCATGTTTATTAATACAGCTTATAAAGGATAAAATGAGGAAGAACGCATTTAATTTTAATAAAAATTTTTTTAAGTTATTTTTTTTTCTCCTTATGGTTATTGCAACAATAAACAGTAATCTAAACTTTGTAAATTTTAAAGAATTAAAAACAGCTTATTCTTTTCTTATAATTTCAATTTTCCTTCCAATTTTCTTTGTATTAATAATTTTTAGAATTAATACAAAACAGGATAAAATTTAATTTCTATGAGAGGCTATCTATCCTTATTTTGGAATGAATTGATTAAATTAAATTCTATTGATGTTTTATTTTTCAGCATTTTAATTAATCTAAATCTTCCAAATTATTTTACAAGAGAAATACAAATCGTATTGGCGATTTTTATTATTAAAAAGGCTTTAATCGAACATATACATACTGACACAATTAAAACATTACTTTTTTTAGCTGGGGTTAAAGCAAGAAAAGTAGTTTTACTAAATTTAATTTTCAGCCACTTTATATTTATCGCGATTTCAATCATAATGCTTTTCTTTAAAATTACGGCAATTCATCTTGTTATAGAAAATTTAATTATTTTAAATTTTTTAATATGTCTTTCGGCAACTATAAAATATATTATTCCTTTGTATAAGATTGAAGATTTTTTTATGAAAAAACTATTTCAGTCAATAATATATTTTGTTTTTTTTGGTCTAGTCTTTTTAAATCAAATATTAAGTTTAGTTATCATTTTTTTATTTTACACTTATTTAATTCGTTTTTTTAACAGAACCCTTAATTACTATGATATCAATTAAAAATTTATCAAAAGCTTTTAAAAATAAAATAGTACTAAATAATCTGGATATAGATTTTGAATCTAGAATTAATTTTTTGCTTGGAGATAATGGCGAAGGAAAAACAGTATTGATTAATATACTTGCAGGTATAGTTAAACCTGATAAAGGAATAATCCAAATTGACAATAAAAAAATTGATTTCTCTGATGGTAGATATAAAAAAAACATTGGTTTTTTGTTGAATTTACAGACATATCCAGCTCATTTAAAAATAAAGGAATATATAGATTTATTAAATGCAATATATTCAATAAATACTAAAGAAAATAAAGTTTACCTAGATGAATTAATTATCTTTTTTCAATTAAATAAATATCTGGATCATAAAATATCTGAATTGTCAACCGGGTACATTATGCGAGTGAAACTTTTTGCTTCAATGCTGCATGATCCCAGTATCTACATTTATGATGAGCCCTTTTCAGGAATCGATAAAAAGTTTGTACCACTATTAATCGCAAAAATTATAGAATTATCTGCCAAAGGAAAAACTTTTCTAATAACAACTCATCTTTCAAAAATCACATCTTATAATTTTTCTGACAGAACAAATTATCAAATAGCTAATGGGAAAATTTCAAAGATTACATAAATTTAAGAAATGAAAAATTTATATATTACCCCAAACTCATAAAAAATATGTTGCAAAAGTTGAAGAGAACGGAGGTTTTATGACGGAGTTTTGGAGTTCGTCGAATCCCGACAAAGAAAACTTTGTTCGTCGAAACCGAATCGTGGCGGGAATGAGCGAAGCTACTATTGTCATAGAATCGGCAGATCGAGGTGGTTCACTGATTACTGCTAATATGGCGAATGATTACAATCGCGATGTTTTTGCGGTTCCAGGTCGCGTAACGGACAAATACTCCCAAGGCTGCAACAACCTGATAAAAACTCAGAAAGCGAATGTGCTTACCAGCGCAGCCGATTTGGTTTACATCTTTAATTGGGATATACAAAAAGAAACGAAACCCGTGCAAAAACAGTTGTTTGTGACTCTGGAAGACGATGAACAAAAAGTATATGATTATTTGCTGAAAACCGGAAAGGAATTAATGGATACAATTGCCTTACGCTGTGATTTCCCGATTTATAAAATTTCGGGAATGCTATTGAATATGGAATTGAAAGATGTGGTCCGGCCACTGCCTGGGAAATTGTTTGAGGCGATATAAACGGAAGTAAATAAGCCGCAAATTCGCAAATTACTTAAAACATAAATAATTTGCGAATTTGCGGTTTAATTTTTTTAGCTGGATAGACTTCAAGGTCTAATTTTTCTCTTTTAAAAATTGGAATACTCCCAGTCTACCTCGTATTTTAATAATTGATTTCTCGACTTTTTTTCTAAAATATAAACTTTAAAATAGTTATTAAAACTGGCTACAGGAAAGAGAATAAGTATCTTATGATTTGATTTTTTTTCTATTTCTTCTTTTTTATTTTTAAAATAGAGAAAGGCATTTTGATTTAAATCGGCAGGGTTTTCTAGTTTTATTTTTTCTATAAAATCTACTGAACAAGTGTCTATTTTATGACTTTTTGTTCGAACAAATCGTTCTCCTTTTATATCGAAATAAGTGATATCTTGCAATATTTTTTTCTTGGTATAACTAGCAGTAGAATCGAAAATAACATATTTCACTGGTTTTAAATACTTATCTCCCCCTTTATAAAAACTATAGAAATCACTTTCCTTTGTTTGCGCATTTACAAAAGTAGTGACCAGAATCAATAATATATAAAATATATTTTTCATAATTAATTACAATTTGAGGATGTCATAGTTTAATTTCTTTTTTTGTGGGAGCCTCAACTTCAAACTTACGAAAAACCAAGCTTAAATAAAATACCAGTTTTAGTGATTTTTCAATTTAAAAAACAAAACCCCTTTCCGTATTGAATGGAAAGGGGTTTTGATAATTTTAATTGTAGAAATTAAGCGGTTTCAAAGCCCAGTTTCTCTCGTACTCTTGATAACACACCATTTGCAACTGTCGAAGCTTTATTGGCGCCTATTTTAAGCAAGGCATCCACTTCAGGAAGGTTGCTCATGTAATAATTGTATTTTTCTCTTTCGGTTTTGAATGTTTCGCATATCAGTTCAAACAAGGCTTGTTTGGCATGTCCGTAACCGTAGTTTCCGCCCAAATAATTGGCGGTCATCGTGGCTAATTGTTCTTTACTAGCTAATAATTTATAAATGGCAAATGCATTACAGGTCTCGGGATTTTTAGGGTCTTCTAGCGGTTTACTATCGGTTTCAATACTCATCACTTGCTTGCGCAATGCTTTGTCGTCAAGAAATATATTGATGATGTTATTGGCTGATTTGCTCATTTTTCCGCCGTTTGTTCCGGGTATAAGCATACTATCTTCCTGGATTTTGGCTTCTGGAATAACAAATGTTTCTCCCATTTGGTGGTTAAATCTTGAAGCGACATCACGGGTGATTTCAAGATGTTGCAATTGGTCTTTTCCTACTGGAACTAATTCAGCATCGTATAATAAAATATCCGCTGCCATCAACATAGGGTAGGAGAACAAACCTGCGTTTACATCGTCAAGTCTGTCTGCTTTGTCTTTGAATGAATGTGCTAAGGTTAAGCGTTGAAAAGGAAAAAAGCAGCTCAAATACCAAGATAATTCTGCAGTTTGAGGCACATCTGATTGTCTGTAAAAAACCACTTTATCAACATCTAATCCACACGCAAGCCAAGCTGCAGCAGTACTGTAGGTATTAGTTCTTAATGTATTTCCGTCTTTTATTTGAGTAATGGAGTGCAAGTCGGCAATAAAAAGGAAAGATTCGTTTTTTGGATCATTTGATAATGCGATCGCGGGTATGATTGCCCCAAGTAAATTCCCTAAGTGTGGTGTTCCTGTACTTTGGACACCAGTAAGTATTTTTGCCATTATTGTTTTTTTCTGAACCGCAAAGCTCGTAAGTATTTTTGTTTTTATGCTAGTAATTATTTCCCAAATTTAACTGTTTTTCATAAAAGTATGATAGGATTCCCTATTTTTGAACTCATGAAAGGGATAAAAATAATTTTATGGACTTTATGGCGGATGTGGTTTTATGTTTTATTTACTATCCCCATAGTAATTATGTTACCGTTTTTAGTAGCGTCTATTGTTACTGAAAAAGGCTATCTGTATTACTTTAAAATGGCACGTATTTGGGCCAAGTTTATTCTCATCGGGATGGGATTTTACTATAAGATTGAAAGAAAACAAGTTGTAGAATCAGATAAAAGCTATATGATTGTTGCTAATCATACCTCAATGGTTGATATTATGTTGATGTTAGCGGTGGTTAAAAATCCGTTTGTTTTTGTTGGCAAAAAGGAATTGGGGAAAATTCCACTATTTGGTTTTTTCTATAAAAGAACGTGTATTTTGGTAGATCGGGGCTGTTCAAAAAGCCGACTAGAAGTTTTCAATGAAGCTCAAAAAAGAATAAACAGAGGTTTAAGTGTTTGCATTTTTCCAGAAGGAGGAGTTCCAGATGATGAATCCATTGTATTGGATACTTTTAAAGATGGTGCATTTCGACTAGCGATTGAACATCAAATCCCAATTCTTCCTATTACTTTTGCAGATAATAAAAAAAGGTTTTCTTATACTTTTTTCAGTGGTAGTCCGGGTATAATGAGGGCGAAAATTCATCCTCAGATTGAAACTTTGGGTAAAACAGGGGTGGATAGAAGGGCAATTAGAGAAGAGACAAGGTCAGTTGTTTATTCTCAATTAATGGATTATGGAAAAACGAATGACAAAAGGAAATATTCCTTATAAATAGAAACGACTATATAAAAAAAGAGTTGGCCTTGGCCAACTCTTTTTTTAGTTTTATGCATCAGCCAGTTCCTTAATTCTAGCTTTAATTTTTACTTCAAGTTCATCTGCTAATTCTGGATTGTCTTTGATTAAAGATTTCACAGCATCACGACCTTGTCCTAATTTGGTTTCACCATAACTAAACCAAGACCCCGCTTTTTTGATGATTTCAAATTCAACAGCTAAATCTAAGATTTCTCCTGTTTTTGAAATTCCTTCACCATACATGATGTCAAATTCAGCAATTTTAAAAGGTGGTGCTACTTTATTTTTTACCACTTTTACTTTGGTTCTGTTTCCAAGTACATTATCGCCATCTTTGATTTGAGTAGAACGACGGATATCTAAACGTACCGAAGCGTAAAATTTCAGTGCGTTTCCTCCAGTTGTAGTTTCTGGATTTCCAAACATAACTCCGATTTTCTCTCTCAATTGGTTGATGAAGAATACGGTACAATTTGTTTTGCTAATCGTTCCCGTTAACTTTCTTAAGGCTTGTGACATTAAACGAGCATGAAGTCCCATTTTAGAATCTCCCATTTCCCCTTCGATTTCACTTTTTGGTGTCAATGCAGCAACTGAGTCAATAACAACAATATCAATTGCACCTGAACGAATCAAGTTTTCTGCAATTTCTAATGCTTGTTCTCCGTTGTCTGGTTGGGAAATTATTAAGTTTTCAATATCAACCCCTAATTTTTCAGCATAATTTCTATCGAATGCATGTTCAGCATCAATAAAAGCTGCAATTCCACCTGCTTTTTGAGCTTCGGCAATAGCATGAAGTGTCAAAGTGGTTTTTCCAGATGATTCCGGGCCATATATCTCTATAACTCTTCCTCGTGGATATCCACCAACCCCTAGGGCTAAATCGATTCCTAAAGATCCCGAAGAAATGGTTTCCACTTCTACAATGGCTTTATCCCCCATTTTCATTACCGTTCCTTTTCCGTAGGTTTTATCCAGTTTGTCAAGGGTAAGTTGTAATGCTTTTAATTTTGCCTCTTTCTCTGTACTCATCTTCTCTTTTACCTTTTCTTTCATTTAGTTGTATTATTTTATAATCGTAAAAAACTACTAGGAAGGATAATTATCCTTAAAAATGCAGTTGTGTAATGAATCTATGTTTCGTAAAAATACTTCTTTTTTTAATGCAAATTTTCTCTTTTCAGAAATTTTCAACCGCAATAAAAAACTAAAAGCAATTTGCCGTAATTACATGAATAAAGCCCTCAATTCTGTAGCTTCTTCAGGTTTCATTTTTCCCGCTAAAACTAGGCTGAGTTGTTTGCGTCTTAATGCAGCATCAAAACGTTGTTTTTCTAGTTCAGTTTCTGGGATTATTTGGGGTATTTCTATCGGTGTTCCTGTATCATCTACAGCCACAAATGTATATATGGCCTCATTTGCCTTGGTTTTATTGCCGGATTCTCTGTCTTCTACCCAAATGTCAATAAAGATTTCCATTGAGGTTTTAAAAGCCCTAGAGACTTTAGCTTCTACAGTTACTACGCTCCCCAAAGGAATGGCTCTATTGAATGCCACGTGATTTACAGATGCGGTTACCACAATTCTTCTGGAATGTCTTCTCGCGGCGATGCTTGCGGCGCGATCCATACGGGCCAACAATTCACCCCCAAAAAGATTATTCAAAGGATTTGTTTCACTTGGCAAAACCAAATCGGTTAAGATAGTTAAGGATTCAGAAGGGTGTTTTGGTATCATTATTTTTGTTAGTGTTATTACTTTTTTTATTTTTTAGTTTAACCAATAAACTGCCATTACTGCCGGAATAAAATAAATAACAATGGTTCTGGCTCCATCATAATCTTTAGCTAGTCGTTGTCCAAAAAGTAACATAAGCAGGGTAATACAAGAAAAAACGGCTCCGTAAAAACCGAATAACCTACCGTTGTTAATCAATAGCTCTATACAGCCGACAATGCACAATATGCCTGAAATTAATTCTAGAACCAAAATATGCAATAGAGCCAAAGGCACAAGGTTTTTTAATTGCGTTTTAGCAAAGTGACCCTTTAACCACTCTAAATTGTCTTTCCAATAAAACAGCTTGTCATAACCGGACTGAACAAATGTAATGGCTAAAAAAACTAAAATTAGAATTGATGCTACGTTATTCATATCTTTATTTTTTATGGATTAAACGCGTTAATTTAATGGACAAATCGGTTAAAATAATTTTTGCATTTCCGTTGCGCTCCACGTGATACATGGCGTCCGAGAGTTCCTTGAAGATATCATGGATATTATTGCCATTAACGAATGGTGCAAAATTTTCGAGTTTGAATTTGTCCACTTTAGGTTCAAAATAAACCAAGCTTTTAGTTTCATAATTAATCAACAAAGCTTGACGAAACATTTCAATACAAAATTCGAGAAATTTCTTTTGTGTTTCTCGTCCGAGGCTTGCGATTTTTTCGCTCCAAAGTATTAAATCTTGAATCGCAGCTGCATTTCCTTTCGCTTTAAAAGCGGCTCGAACCCAGGTTACAAACCACTGCTCAAATGGAAATTCGTCATTATCATCATGAAGGAGATGTAATGCGATATTGTAATTACCCTGTGCTTGGTGTGCTATTTTTGCTGCTAAACTCGGCTGTACTTGTTTCCGAGAAATCAAAGCCTCTGTTATGATAGATTCACTTAGTCCGTTAAAATGTAAAATCTGACATCGCGAACGTATGGTTTGAATAATATCTTCCTCGTTTTCAGAAATTAAAATGAAGACTGTTTTTTCTGGGGGCTCTTCTAGTAGTTTTAATAACTTATTCGAAGCGGCTATATTTAACTTATCTGCCATCCAGACAATCATTATTTTATAACCGCCCTCGTATGATTTTAAAGACAATGATTTTAAAATTTCTTGGGCATCATCCACCCTTATCTCTCCTTGCTTGTTCTGAACGCCCAAAACAGCATACCAATCAAATAATCCTCCGTAAGGATTTTGAGAAACAAACTTTCTCCAATCAACAATAAAATCTATGCTTTTAGGCTTTTTATCTACTTTCGGAGTCGTTACCGTAGGGTAAGCAAAGTGTAAATCAGGATGTGATGTTTTCTGGAACTTCAGGTTGCAGGCTTCATTGGGACCCGAGTTCTCCCCGTTTTGATTGCTGCATAAAATGTATTGTGCATAAGCAATTGCCATCGCTAAAGTGCCGCTTCCTTCCGGGCCAACAAATAGTTGCGCGTGCGGGATTCTGCCTAATTCTGCACTTTTTGTCAGATGATTTTTAATGTGTTCTTGCCCTAAAATTTCAGAAAATTGCATAAAGCAAAGATAGAAGAAAATGGGTTAGTCTAAAGTTTTCATTAACAAAGTTTGCTAAAAGCTTAGCTTCAAATTAACAATAAAGTTTCTTTGTAATTTCAATACGGGAACAGACGCCCTTTTTTAAAAATAAATCACTTTTAATGCTGATAAAATAAATTATTTGTCAAATTACAACGATTTCGTTGATTAAAAGTAGTTGTTTTTGATTTATCCCAATTTATTCATAATCTAAAATTCTATATTTGTTATTCTTTCGAAAAAATAAACTAAAAAACAGACCTAATGAAGACTTTAAACGACTTTGATTTTAAAAATAAAAAAGCAATAATACGTGTTGATTTTAACGTGCCCTTGGACGAAAATTTTAAAGTAACGGATGCTACTCGTATTGAAGCCGCAAAACCTACTATAGATGCAATTCTTGCTCAAGGTGGAAGCGTAATTTTAATGTCGCACTTGGGAAGACCAAAAGGAGTTGAAGAGAAATATTCGTTGAAACATATTTTGAAAACAACTTCAGAAGTGCTTGGAGTGCCTGTTCATTTTGCCTCAGATTGTATTGGCGAAGAGGGAAAAAATGCTGCAACAACCTTACAAGCTGGAGAAGTCTTACTATTGGAAAATTTACGTTTTCATAAGGAAGAAGAAGCGGGAGATGTTGCTTTTGCAAAAGAATTGGCTTCATTGGGGGATATTTATGTAAATGATGCTTTTGGAACCGCTCACAGAGCACACGCGTCAACTACTATCATTGGACAATTTTTCCCAACCAATAAATGTTTTGGATTGTTATTAGCCAAAGAAATTGAAAGCTTAAATAAAGTATTAAAAAATAGTGAAAGACCCGTAATGGCTGTCCTTGGAGGATCTAAAGTGTCTTCGAAAATTACGGTTATCGAGAACATTCTTGATAAAGTAGATCACATGATTATTGGTGGCGGAATGACTTTTACTTTCGTGAAAGCTTTGGGCGGCAAAATTGGTGATTCTATTTGTGAAGATGACAAACAAGAATTAGCTTTAGAAATCTTGAGATTAGCTAAAGAAAAAGGAGTTCAAATTCATATTCCAGTAGATGTTATTGCAGCAGATGATTTTTCAAATACAGCAAATACTAAAATTGTTGATGTAAATCAAATTCCTGACGGATGGCAAGGTCTTGATGCAGGTCCTAAATCACTTGCCAATTTTGAAAAAGTAATAATGGAATGTAAAACTATTCTTTGGAACGGTCCTTTAGGTGTTTTTGAAATGGAAAGTTTTGCTAACGGAACAATCGCTCTTGGTAACTATATAGCCGCGTCAACTGAAAATGGCGCATTCTCTCTTGTGGGTGGTGGGGATTCAGTTGCGGCAGTAAAGCAATTTGGACTTGAAGATAAAATGAGTTACGTATCTACAGGAGGTGGTGCAATGCTTGAAATGCTTGAAGGTAAAGTATTGCCAGGCATAGCGGCAATTTTAGACTAAAAATCATATTTTTAACATTATTTATGGAATTTCTTAGGAATAACGCATTATGTTTGTAAAAAAGACTCGCTTAATCATTTAGATTTAAGATAGTTGACAAAAAAACAGCATGAATATAAAAAAATCCGTAGCATCACTTTTATTATTAGTATCAATTCCTTTGTTTTCGCAAAACCTTGTCGAAAGCGAAGGAATTGTTAATTTAGAGCGTAACTTATCCTATTTAGATTCCATCAAAAATACCTTTGAGAAGGACAATATGGCGTTCTGCGTGGATAGCTTATGGATGAATGAATTGACAAATTTAGATTTGTACAATGACATCACTTCCGATATTGAAAATATTGATATAGATCAAAAAGTAGATTACGACGAGCTGTCTACTGAATTGTTGAAATCGAGATTAGCAGAAATGAATGCCAAATCACCTTTCAGAATTGAATACAATGAAAGTCTTGAAAATGTAATTAAATCCTATTTAAAATATAGAAAAAGATCCTTTGAACGGTTGATGGCCATTTCTGAATATTATTTCCCGCTTTTTGAAGAGGCTTTCGCCAAAGAAAAAGTGCCGTTAGAAATAAAATATTTGGCGGTTGTAGAGTCGGCGCTAAATCCTAAAGCGGTATCTAGAATGGGGGCAACGGGACTTTGGCAGTTCATGTACCAAACAGGGAAACAATATAATTTAAAGATTGATTCTTATATTGACGAGCGAAGTGATCCGCTAAAGTCTAGCGCGGCTGCTGCAAAATACATGTCCAATATGTATTCTATTTTTGGAGATTGGGAATTGGTTTTGGCCTCTTATAATTCTGGACCGGGTAATGTTTCTAAAGCGATCAGACGGGCAGGTGGGAAACAAAATTATTGGAATATAAGAAAACACCTCCCAAGAGAAACAAGGGGATATGTACCAGCATTCTTAGCGACTATGTATTTATATAAGTATCATAATGAGCATGGAATAGTACCTGACCGTGCTTTAGTACAACATTTCGCCACGGACACCATTATGATTAAAAAGAAAATGTCATTTAATCAAATATCAGACTTATTAGACGTTCCTGTTTCTCAACTTCAAATATTAAACCCTTCTTACAAGTTAAACGTAATTCCTTTTTATAGTGATGAAGACCATTATCTGAGATTGCCGAAAGAAAAAACCGGAGTGTTTGCGTCTAATGAAGACAAAATATACGCCTATGTACAACATGAACTAGATCTGAGAGAAATGCCTTTTCAGCAAAATAGGGCGACAGTTTCAAAGGAAATGATTAGTTCAAATAGACAAAGGATTACCCGTACTAGGACAAAATACTATAAAATCAAACAAGGAGATAATTTGGGTGCGATTGCCAACAAATATAATGTGGAGGTCTCCGATTTAAAAAAGTGGAATAGACTGCGAAGCAATACTATTGCTTATGGGAAAAGCTTAAAAATTATCACGACAGAAAGTATCGTTAAAACTATAGTGAAAGAGGCTAAGTTGGAACCTGCTTCCAAGGAGAGTATCTTAAAAAATCAAAGAGGAGTTATAGTGCAATTAGAAAATGCTAAGGAGGTGAAAGAGGAAAACGAGATTAATAAAGACACGGTTTTCTCAAATCGAAAGACCTTATACGTGGTTCGAAAAGGAGATAATTTGAACTCGATTGCTAAGAAGAACAATGTTACTGTAGCTGAAATTAAAGAATGGAATAAGCTTTCAAGCAGTACAGTTCAGGCAGGTATAAGTTTGCAGATTTTAGAAAATAAATTAGACACTCAAGAAGTTCTTGTTTCAGGTCGCGACTTGAGAAACATTGAATACACGGTTAAAAAAGGAGATAATCTGGGTAGCATTGCAAAAAAATTTGGAACACCTTTGAAGGATTTGAAAGAGTGGAATGATTTATCGGGTAATACTATTGCTTTGGGAAGTAGTTTAACGGTTGCTAAAAATGAAGTGGCAATCCATACTGACAATGCAACTGCGAATTCTTTCAAGAAAAAGGAAAGTTCAATCACTATTTCGCCAAAAAAGGGAGTTGATTATTATGTTAAAAAAGGCGATTCACTATATAGCATTGCAAAAAAATATCCTGGAGTATCCATTTCAGACTTAAAAAAATGGAACGATATTCGCGGTGAAAATATTAAACCTGGAATGAAGTTAAAAATTAACGGATAATAGAATTATCTTCTATAAATTTGGGTTTAATATGGTTTAAAAGATTCGAAGCGCCGCGGAAGACCTTTTAAATTGAATGCGCAGCATTTCACAATCGAATTATAATGAACAAAAATTATTTTTTACTTCTCCTTATTTCTGTCTTAATTTTTTCATGTAAAAAGAAAGACGATGATCTTCCACGGAAAACTACGGGGAAAGTCAATACTATTTCAGTTATTATTGATGATCAATTGTGGAATGGAGAAATTGGAGATAGTATTCGAAATAAATTTGCTTCTCCAGTTATAGGGTTGCCGCAGGAGGAACCACTTTTTACCATAAATCAATATCCAGTTAAAATCATGGAGGGGTTTATGACTGATAATCGAAACATCATTGTGGTAAAAAAAGGAGATAAAAATAAATTTTTCATAAAGAATGACCAGTATGCCGCTCCGCAAAACGTATTTCATATTACGGGGGAAACAGCTGCAGCCATTTTGACCATCATAGAAAATAGGACTTCCAAAATCATTAAAACAATTCGTCAAACAGAAATTGATGAGATCCAAAGGCTAAATGGAAAGTCGTTACTCGACCCTAAAACAGTTGGAAATAAGTTTAATATTTCTGTAGATATTCCCTCTAGCTATGCATACATGGTTCAGGGAGATAAGTTTATTTGGTTAAAAAAAGAAGTAGTAAGTGGGAACACGAGTTTGTTAATTTATGAGGTTTCGCTTAAGTCCATTACAAACAAAGACAATTTAGTTTTGAACATTATAAAAATGCGAGATTCCATCGGGAGGCTCTATATTCATGGGAAAGACTCCAATACCGATATGATCACTGAAGAGGCTTATGCTCCTTATTTTTTCAAGATTAAACTGGATGGTAAGCTCGTCTACGAAACGAAAGGAACTTGGGAATTAAAGAATGATTTCATGTCTGGGCCTTTCATCAATTATGCGATTATTGATGAAAAAAATGATAGGGTGCTGGTTTTAGAAGGGTTTTGTTATTCTCCATCGAAAGAGAAAAGGGATATGATGCTTGAGTTGGAAGCCATTATAAAATCGGTTTCCATATGGGAGAAATAAAAGAGGATATTTCAATTAAAAAATTACAGTAAAAAAAACAATAATCCATGGCAATACAATGGACAACAAAGCCTTTTGAGGCATTAACGGTTAATGAATTATATGATTTGCTCAAGCTGAGAAGTGAGATCTTTGTGGTGGAGCAAAACTGCATTTATCTTGACCTAGACGGTAAAGACAAGATCGCATTACATCTTTACGGTGAATTTGAAGGCAAAATCGTTGCCCATGCACGGCTTTTTAAAGCAGGAATAAGTTTCGACAACGCCTCAATAGGCAGAGTAGTTGTTGATCCAAATTATCGAACCAGAAAATGGGGACACGATTTAATGCGGGAAGCAATTGCTGGAATTCAACTTCATTTTAACGAGAGTAAAATCACCATTGGAGCACAATTATACTTAAAAAAATTCTATGAAAGCCATGGTTTTGTTCAAATTAGCGAAATGTATTTAGAGGATGATATTCCGCATATTGATATGGTGCGCGCTTAATTATATTTTAGTAATCAGAAACTCAACTCTTCTGTCAAATTCCGATCCTTTTTCCATGGGGAATTTCTTTCCGCAGCCTGTATAAGTCATTCTCAGACTATTTACACGTTTGGATTTTAAGTACCAAAAGACGCTTTTTGCACGATTCAAGGATAGTTTTCTTTCATTTGTATCTCCATCAATAGCATCTTCAAAAGGACTTGGGGTACAGCAAACATGGCCTCTAATCTCAAACTCTATATTTTTGTGGTTCTGTAAAACAATTACGATTCTATCTAACTCTTTTTTTGCAGAATACGAAAGTGCACTGCTGCCCATCGAAAAAAAGATTTCCTTCAAATAGATTCGGTCGCCTATTATAAGATTATCCTGAAAGGAGGTGTAAATTCCTTTCCCAAAACTATTTTTTCGAACTATAAGTAAATCTACTCGTCTGTTTTTTGAGCGTATTTCGGATAAATTGTCCAAAGAATCATCTGCCAGTACTACGCGTCCCCTTCCTTCAATAATCAATATCTTATTTTTATTAAAACCACTTGAAGTTAGTGTGTTTTGAACAGTGTTGACCCTGTTTTGAGATAATTTATAATTGTAATCATAATCCCCCCTGTCGTCGCAATATCCATAAATTTGAATGGATTCAATTTTAGAAGTGTCGGAGCGAATGACAAAATCAATAATTGTTAGCTTCTGTTCATATTCCAAGTCGTATCTGTCAAAATTAAAATAAACTGTTTCAACTTTTTTCACTTGGGCAGTAAGGCATCCATACGTAATCAAAGCTATTATTTTAAAATAGTTTAGCATCGATTAATTATTTAATATTTTTTTATATTGTGCGCTGTTATTCAAAATGATGAGGGATTTCTGAATTTCTGAATTGTTTTTTAAATAATATTGGTATAGACCCTCCTGATATTGGTAACGTTTGATGATTTCATCAATAATTAAACCTTTAATTTCTTCTTGATTTTTATCCAATAGTAGTTCCTCGCTTTTTTGTAACACTAAAAGTAACTGTTCGTATTCTGTAAGAATGGCAGTCTCTATTTTCTCTTTTTTGGCCATCGCCAAAGTATTTTTTAGGGCTAATTCCGTTTCGGTATCGAAAGAGACATTCTGGGTTTTTAAAAACTGTTTGAAGTTTTGATAATCATCATTAGAGAAGTTTGGAATTTGATCTCCCAAATTTGGATTCTTAAAATAATAGTCGGTAGCGTAATTGAATATGCCATCATTTTTCAATAAAGAAGCGGCAATAGGGCTCATTTTTGTCTCGTCGAGTTGTAGGTCTGGCAAAATTCCGCCACCATCATAAACGATCCTGCCTCTACGAGTTTTGAAAGTGTTATAGTTTTTTTCTTCAGTTCTAATAGCTATACCATTTTTGTCTTTGTGCGCGTAATCTAAGGCTTGGATACATCTACCTGAAGGAGTGTAATAGCGGGAAATAGTCACTTTTAGTTGTGTGTTGTAAGTCAAATCTACCGGTTTCTGCACTAATCCTTTTCCAAAGCTTCTGCTACCCACAATAATTGCCCGATCTAAATCCTGCAAGGCTCCTGAAACTATTTCTGATGCCGAAGCGCTTTTGCCGTTTATTATGATAATCAATGGGATCTCGGTATCAACTGGCTCAAAATTGGTCTTGTAGGTGTTATTGTGTTTTTCGATTTTCGATTTCGTGGTAACGATAACCTCGTTTTTTGGCACAAAGAGATTGCAAATATTTATGGCTTCATTGAGCAAGCCGCCTGGGTTGCCTCTTAAATCCAAAATAATCCTCTCGGCACCCTGGCTTTTAAGTTCTTCAAGTGCTTGTTTTGTTTCAAGTGCTGCTTTTACGTTGAAACGGGACAAAACGATGTAACCTGTTTTAGCATCTATTTTTGAAAAGAAAGGAACTGATTTTATTGCAACTTCATTCAGTACTATTTCTGTTGTATTTTTTTTGTTTTGGCGTATATATTTTATCTCTATTTTAGTTTTCTTAGCCCCTTTCAGCAATTGCGAAGCATCGTTTTTAAAGTCGGCCAAAAGAACATCGCCAATTTGGATAATTTCATCTCCAGCTTTAAAACCGGCTTTATCAGCAGGGAAATCCTTGTATACCTCCCGGATGATCAGTTTATCTTCTTTTCTAGTAATCAAAGCGCCTATACCAGTGTACTCTCCTGTATTATTTATTTTAAAGTTTAGCACTTCCTGCTCGTTAAAGTAAACAGTGTAAGGATCTAGACTACTCAACATGCCGGTAATAGCCTTGTTCATTAATTCTCCAGGGTTTGTTTCGTCAACGTAGTTAGTATTTAGTTCCTTGAAGAGGGTCGTAAAAATTTCTATTTGTTTGGCTATTTCAAAAAAGTCATTTTTGAAACTAGCACCAACAAACAAAAATAATGAAGCAACGATAGGGATGATATATTTTTTTTTCAAAAAGGGTATCATAATATTTTATTCTTAGATTAAAGCCCACTAAATTAAGAATAAATCAGCAATAAAGAGAGCCGTATAGAATTAATCTGAATTTAGGTTATTTAGAGAGAAACTACTCAATTGCCGAGATGTTGGGAATGTCCGTTTGGTCTTTTTTTATGTTTTGTGAAACGAATTTTTCGAACAATTGGATTGTCTTGGTATTGATTTCGTCATAAGTCAAGCGGTCTTTGGTTTGATAAAATAACATAAAGGCATGTGGTTTGTCTAAGTTATCAACGAGTATATGTTTGTTCAGTCGATAGGTTTCGCGGAGGATTCGTTTAAAGTAATTGCGATCTACTGCTTTTTTAAAGTTTTTCTTAGAAACGGAAACTCCCATTTTTAGTTTTTGACTGTCACTTAACGCACCGGAATGGTAAACCAATCGCAACGGGTATTTAGACACTGATTCCCCATCAGTAAATAATAATCCGATTGTAATTTTGCTTTTCAGTTTTTCGTTTTTTGGATAAGTGAAGTTCATTTGTAATGGTAAAGCGTAAATATTTTAGCTAGCAAATGTACAATTAAACAGCAAACCTATTATTGTTTGGGATTTAAATAGCAGGAAAAAATATATTTCTTACTTTTGTAGTTAATATTTTAAGCATGGAAAAACTGGTTTCGTACCCCATATCTGTATTGTATTATTTGTGTTTCGGCCTTACGTTGGTCATTTTTCATCCAATTCAATGGGTTTGCTTTAATCTTTTTGGATATAATGCCCACAAAGTAAGTGTTGATTACCTCAATTTTTTTTTAGTAAAATGCTCGAATCTTTTAGGAACCAGCTACAAATTTGAGAATATAGACAACATACCAAAAGATGCTCCCATAATATTTGTGTCCAATCATCAAAGCATGTACGATATTATTGCAATGATTTGGTTTTTGCGTAAGTTTCATTGTAAATTTGTGAGTAAAAAGGAACTAGGAAAAGGAATTCCAAGTGTCTCCTTTAATTTACGTCATGGTGGTTCGGCATTGATTGACCGAAAAGACTCTAAACAAGCCATTCCAGAAATTAAAAAGTTGGCGGAATACATTGAAAAAAACAAACGTGCAGCAGTTATTTTTCCAGAAGGTACGCGCAGTAAAACGGGTAAGCCAAGGGTTTTTGCACAAAGCGGATTAAAAATACTGTGTAAGTACGCTCCATCGGCTTACGTAGTTCCAATAAGCATAAATAATTCTTGGAAAGTGGTTAAATATGGTTTTTTCCCGCTTGGTCTCGGAAATCGTCTTACCTTTGTAGTTCATAAGCCATTAGCAGTTAGCGAGCTTGATTTTGCTGAGTTAATGGAGAAGACAGAAGGTGAAGTAGTAAAAGGAATAAAATTTTAATTTATATAAAATGTCAACAAAAAATATTAGATTAGAGGTTATGCAGTTTTTAGAAAAAGACGTTGACAACTACGTTGATCAGTTTTTAATACCAGTAGAAAAAATTTGGCAACCAGCTGATTTTTTACCTAATTCAGAGAGCGATACTTTTTTTGAAGAGGTTAAAGAATTACGCGAAATCGCAAAGGATTTACCTTATGATTTCTGGGTAACCCTAGTGGGTGACACTATTACCGAAGAAGCGCTTCCTACCTATGAATCCTGGTTAATGGATGTGGACGGGGTAGATAACGTAGGAAGAAACGGATGGTCTAAATGGATCAGGCAGTGGACTGGAGAGGAAAACCGTCACGGTGATTTATTGAATAAATACTTGTATTTATCTGGTCGTGTGAACATGCGTGAAATTGAAATGACTACGCAGCATCTTATTAGTGACGGATTTGATATTGGTACTGGAAGGGACCCCTATAAGAACTTCGTTTATACTAGTTTTCAAGAGTTAGCAACCTATGTTTCTCACAATAGGGTAGCGCAAATGGCTAAGAAATTCGGGGATAACAAATTAGCCAAAATGTGTAAGATGATTGCTGGTGACGAAATGCGCCATCATCATGCCTACAGCGAGTTCGTGACCAGAATTTTTCAGGTTGATCCAAGTGAAATGATGATTGCTTTTCAGTATATGATGAAGCAAAAAATTGTTATGCCAGCTCATTTTTTGAGAGAGTCAGGACAAAAGATAAGTAGCGCTTTCGAGCAGTTTTCCGATTCTGCACAACGAATTGGTGTATACACTGCTGCTGACTACATTGATATCATGCAGAAATTAATGGATAAGTGGGAAATTGATAAGATTACCGGCCTGACGGACGAAGCTGAAAAAGCAAGAGATTACCTAATGAAATTACCTGCAAGAATGGCCAGAATTTCAGAAAGAATGACCATTCCGCAAGAGTCTCATATATTCAAATGGGTGGAACCAGCTAGAATATAGTTATAAAGGCTTGGGATAGTAAATAAATAATAATAAGTGTTGGTTTTTGAGGTTTTTAAATCTTAAGAAACCAACATTTTTTTAGAGCAATAAAAAATGAATAAGACTGACATAGTTGGTAATACAATAGCTTTTGTAAAAGATAAATTGGAGAATGCTGAAGGAGGTCATGACTGGTTCCATATAGAAAGAGTGTATAAAAATGCAATGTTAATTGCACAGAATGAAGTTTGCGACGTAACGGTTGTAAAAGTAGGTGCTTTACTTCACGATATAGCCGACAGTAAGTTTAATGACGGAGATGAATCCGTAGGGCCTAAAGTTGCTAGAACATTTTTGGAGTCAGAAAATGTAGATGTGGCAATAATCGATCATGTGGTTAAGATCATTGAGAACATTTCCTATAAGGGAGGTAATTTCGAAAAAGCTTTTACTTCAATAGAGTTGAATATAGTTCAGGACGCGGATCGTTTAGACGCCTTGGGAGCCATCGGAATTGCGAGAACGTTCAATTATGGGGGATTCAAGAATAGAACGCTCTATGACCCTAAAATTGCTCCCAATACCAAGATGACGAAGGAAGAGTACAAAAATAGTGAGGCACCCACGCTGAATCATTTTTACGAAAAGTTATTACTGCTACAAGATAAGATGAATACCCAATCTGGCAAACAAATTGCGAAAGAAAGACACCGCTATATGGAAGGTTTTTTAAGCCAGTTTTATGCAGAATGGGAGGGGGAAAAGTAAGTAAACAGTGTTCAGTTTTTAGTATTCAGTTTGTTGACGGCCAAATACTGCTGCTTTAATTAAAAAAGATCGATTATAGTCTTTTTACACCCAAGCCATGAACTGATTACTAAATTCTGGTCTCTAACCACTATTTTAAATTTCAGGTATTTTTTGGATTGCTGGTTTTAAATCAAAAATCGTTAATCAAAAATCCTAAATCGAAATGCCTTTTGCCTTCATTTCTAGGATAACATCTGATGCGCTTTTAAAAGTGGGAGCCTGCTCTATAATGCTTGCTACTCTTTTTTTATTCAGTTTAAAAGTAATGTCATTTTCTGTCGTAAACAACAAGGCTGTCAAAAATGGATTATTCAAATAAGGTGTCAAAACTAAAAAGGCTTCATCGATCGTATGGAAACTCTCAATTTCCTCTGTTTTATACTTAGCACTAAGGGAAAGACTGAAAACATCATTCTCCAGTAATACAGGACGTACATAGATGTTTTTCAATTCAGTATCACCAATAGTTTTGGCCAAAGTCAATTTAGCATAAGTACCATTTTTGATACTTTCTTTTACTTTATCCCAAAATTGAACGAATACAGGTTGAAAAGACATAATCATAATTTTTAGTTGTTGAATATTTTGAGGTATAATTTTGCAAAATTAGGTTTTGTAAAGCAAAATAGCCGACTAATAAAGAAAAAATTTGCTTGATGAATGAATCGTTTGGGTTTGTTTAAATGAACAATTGCAGATTCTATGTTTTTGTAATCGTAGAACCTGCAGTTAGAAGTATTTTAAGTGGAATATAAAAAGTTTTATTTCCTTGTAAAGACGGCTTTCCTTTTCTTTAAAAAGGCAGTTGTTCCCTCCTTAAAGTCTTCTGTTCCAAAACATTTACTAAAGGATTTTATTTCAGTCTCAAAACCGTTTATGCCATCTGTATAGTTTGCGTTGATTGACTTTATGGCAGCACCTATAGCTGTAGGGGAATTTTTAATAATTTTTTTTGCAATTCCGTTACAGTAATCTATGAGTTCCGCTTGTGGAATAACATTGTTCACTAATCCCATTCTATAGGCATCCTCGGCTGTCACCATATTGGCTGTCAATATCATTTCCATAGCACGTCCTTTTCCAATTAGTTGAGGTAGACGTTGCGTTCCACCATAACCCGGAATGACACCTAAAGATACTTCTGGCAAGCCCATTTTGGCATTGTCAGAAGCTATTCTAAAATGACAGGCCATTGCCAATTCTAGTCCTCCTCCGAGGGCAAAACCGTTGACAGCTGCAATTACAGGTGTTTTTAGGTTTTCAACAAAGTTAAACAGGATGTTTTGCCCCTGCGCAGCTAACTGAACAGCTTCTTCAACCGAAAATTCGGAAAACTCAGCAATATCAGCTCCAGCTACAAAAGCTTTTTCGCCGCTACCAGTTAAAATAACAACACGGGTTTCATGATCTTTTTCTAACTCATGAAAAGCGCGATGTAACTCTTGGATGATCTCTTTATTTAGCGCATTAAGTTTCGTAGGGCGGTTTATAGTTATGGTTGCAATGCTGTCTTCTTTTGCGACTAAAAGGTTTTTGTAGCTCATTGTAATAATTTAGGAGTTAATTATAGGAAGCGAAACTGTAAATTGAGTTCCTTTTCCATATTCTGTTTCAAAGGTAATTGTTCCTTTATAATTTTCGATGATGTTTTTAATAATACCCAAACCCAGACCCATTCCGCTGTTTTTTGTTGTAAATTTAAATTCGAAGATACGGTTAGTGTCTTCTGGGCTGATTCCCGTTCCATTGTCAGTAACGCTAATCAAGACATTATTCACGTCTTTTTTTACGTTTATGAAAACCTTTTTGTCCTCTTGAGGTTCTGGTATGGATTGAATGGCGTTTTTGACTAAATTAGTGATAATTCTAATCAGTTGCGTCCGGTCTATTTTCGATATTATCTCTGAAGAGTTACTTTCAAAAATAATAAACTCCTCGTTGAAAATATCCAAAGCGAGTTCCACCACCTCCACAACGTTTAAGGTCTCATTTTGTTGAGCGGGCATCGAGGCGAAATTTGAAAAAGCGGATGCAACAGAATTCATGGTGTCTATTTGTTGAATCAATGTTTCCGAGTAATCGTCCATTTTTTGCTTTATTTCCGGATCATTGGGGTCGAATTTTCTTTGAAAACTCTGTACAGTTAAGCGCATTGGTGTCAATGGGTTTTTAATTTCGTGAGCTACTTGCTTTGCCATTTCTCTCCAAGCCTCTTCTCTCTCGCTTTGCGCCAGTTTTACTGCACTGACTTCAAGTTCATCCACCATTCGGTTGTATGCGGTGATTAGAAGGTTGATTTCTTTGCTACTAGCCTCTAAGACGATTTTTTTATTTTTTTGCTTTAAACTGGTTTCGTTTAAGCGATCTGAAATCGTCTTCAATGACTTTGTTATATATGTGGCAAGAAAATAGGCTAGTCCAAAAGCAACAATCAGCATAAAGGAATAGACCTGCCCTAAGCGAATTAGAAAACTTTTCAATTCCTTGTCGTAGAAACCGTCATCCTCCAGATATGGTAAGTTCAAAACACCTAAGGGCTTGAATTTGTCGTCTTTTATTTCTGTAAAAGAAGATCGGTTCTTAACACCGTTTACCGTCCTGATGTCTACATACCTTTTCTCAATTGAGGAACGAACCAGTTTTAAAATATATTTGGGGATTGGAGGCAAAACTTTATCAACGGAAAATGATTCTTTAGAGGACTTTAAAAGTTTTCCGTTTAATCCGTAAATATTAATTTCAATGTTATGTATGTGCGCGAGCTCGTGAATTTTATCCTTGAAAATTAAATCTAGATTTTCGGTTGTCAGTGGGTAGGTCGTTGTGGAGAGCACATAGTTAATATGTTCTCGAACTGCATTTTCTTTGCGTTCTAATCGCTCTTGATGGTATTCTTTAGCTTCGTTTTTAAACTGGATAATGGAAATAGAAGCCAGTAGGACGGAGGCTACAATAATCAATACGATCATCGAAAGGAATATTCTAATTCGCAAAGATAACATCGATATTTTGAAGCCTTTTAACATAATTAAGATTGATTTCTTTCTCGAATCTTTTTGTAAAACTTAAAACCCAACATAATTGTAAGTGCGAAAATAAAAATTCCAATAACTCCGTAAATCCAATTGACGGCATTTTTAAGAATAACTAAAAAGACTACCGCGAAAAGAATGATGGTAGCTCCTTCATTCCATAAGCGCATAAAGTTGGTAGTGTATTTAATTTGGTCGTTTTGTAATTGATTGAAAATTTGTTGACATTTCCCGTGGTATAAATACAATGCAAATACAAAGCCAAGTTTTACATGCATCCATGGCATTTGTAGCCAAGCTTTACCTAGGTCAGTAAAAAACAGCATCCAATACGCAAATATACTTGCCAATATAGCAGAAGGCCAAGTGATAATATACCAAAGGCGGTAGGTCATGATTTTATACTGCGCTTGTAAAATTTCCTTTTCTGGTGATGGCTTTTGGGCAGCTTCAATTTGGTACACAAACAAGCGTACAATATAAAATAAACCTGCAAACCATGTAATTACAAAGATGAGGTGTAGGGATTTGAGGTAGTTATAATAATCCATCGGTAGTATTAATCAATTTTGTATTCATTTCTTTTCTCAGGAAATAGCCTGTGAGAATTGTTGATGCCACATCAGCAATAGGGAAGGCAACCCACACTCCAAAAATACCGAAAAAATTCGGTAGTATGAGTACTAAAGGAATTAAGAAAAAGCCTTGTTTACTTAGCGTTAGCAGTAAGGCCTTTTTAGCCTTTCCCGCTGCTTGAAAATAAGCAGCTCCAATTAACTGGACCGCTATTACAGGAGAAGCGGCAAATACCCAACGCAACGCGCTTGGTGCTTCTACAATTATCTTTTCATTAGTAGTGAAAACGGCAATGATAGGGGCAGCGAAATAGAGTATAACGATAAAAACTAATGATGCTAAAAGCGCTGCATATTTGATTGAAATTTGGATGCTTTCTTTTACTCTGCCGTAATTTTCAGCTCCATAATTATAACCGGCAATTGGAATGAATCCTTGCGTAATTCCAAGAACGGGGAAGAGTGCAAAGATTAGTGTCTTACTGATGATGCCGTAAACAATAATAGAATTTTCGCCGCCATATGAGTATAAAGTATGATTGAGAATGATGGCTAAAATGCTTACTACACCTTGTCTAGAAAAAGAGACAAAGCTAAGTGAGGTGATTTCTTTGATAATTGGTAAATGGAATTTAAAATCCTTCGCTTGCATCTTTAACTCGGTTTTATATATAAAGTACCAAAGAATAAAAAGAAAACACGTAAAGTAGGAAATACCCGTTGCAAGAGCTGCTCCATATAGCCCTAAATTCATCAATTTTATAAATACAACATCCAATGCAATATTCACAAGAGCTGGAATAATCATCGACACCATTGCATATGTGGCTTGTCCCTCTGCCCTAATAATGTTATTTCCCATCATGCTAAGGGCAAGGAATGGTACTGAAACTATAATGGGTGATAGGAATATAGTTGCAGGTTCCATAATATCTCCTTTAGCTCCATAAAAAAGCAACAACTCTCTACTAAAAAAAAAGCCTAAAATCACAAAAATGGATGCTAAAAGGAAGGTCATCATAATTTGATTGGCAAAAGTAAGTTTTGCTTTTTTGCGGTTTTTTGCACCTAAAGCGCGCGAAAGAACTGAACCACCCCCCACACCTATAGCCATTCCCAATGATGAAATTAAGAACGTTATTGGAAAAACTACTGTTACTACTGCGATAGCGAGTGAACCGATCCATTGTCCAACAAATATAGTATCAATAAGGATATTTAGTGACATGAACAAAATCCCGATAGAGGCAGGCGCTGCCTGTTTTATCAGTAGTTTTTTTATGTCTGTGGTTCCTAGTTCTTCGTCAGTTATTGCCATTTATGTTTTTTTCGAGAGCTACTCATTTAGTAATCCAATTGTTGACGGTTTTGCACTTGGTATCACCGCGTTTAAGTAAAGAACTGCAAAGATAAAACATAGCAGGTTGAGATTCTTACAATGGTTCGTCGGCAGTTTTAATCAATTTTGTGGTCATCTCTTTTCTTAGGAAATAACCCGTTAGTACGGTTGACAGCACATCTGCAATAGGGAAGGCAACCCAGATTCCAAAAATACCGAAAAAATTAGGTAGTAGGAGTACTAATGGAATTAAGAAAAAGCCTTGCTTACTAAGCGTCAGCAACAAAGCTTTCTTAGCATTTCCTGCCGCTTGAAAATAGGCAGCTCCAATTAATTGGATGGCAATAATAGGAGAAGCGGCAAATACCCAACGCAAGGCATCGGGTGTCTCTGCAATTACTCTTTGATCGGTAGTAAAAACGGATACAATAGGCGTTGCATAATAAAGGATAAAAACAAAAATTAGCGACGCCAACAGCGCTGCATATTTAATTGAAATTTGGATGCTTTCCTTGACCCTTTTGTAGTTTTGAGCTCCGTGATTATAGCCGGCAATTGGAATAAACCCTTGTGTGATTCCGAGAATAGGAAAGAGAGCAAACATTAACATTCTACTAATTATCCCGTAAACGGCGATGGAATGTTCTCCCCCATAGGAATATAAAGTATGATTGAGGATGATTGCTAAAATACTCACTACGCCTTGTCTTGAAAAAGTAACAAAACTCAGTTCTGTAATCTCTTTTATTATGGGTAGGTGTAATTTAAAATGTTTTGCTTTTAGTCTTAATTCGCTTTTGTACACAAAAAACCAAAGAACAAAGAGGAAGCACATAAAGTAAGAAATGGACGTCGCTAAAGCTGCCCCAAACATACCCATTCCTAGCACTTTTATAAAAATAATGTCTAGTATAATATTGACAAAAGCGGGAATAATCATGGCCACCATAGCAAATTTAGCCTTGCCCTCCGCCCTTATAATATTGTTTCCCATCATGCAAAGTGCCAGGAAAGGAACGGAAACAATAATTGGGGTGAAGAATTCAGTTGCGGGTTTTATTATGGGGCCCTTTGCACCAAAAAGCAGTAACATATCAGCACTAAAAAAAATTCCCAATAGAACAAAAATTGACGCCAAAATAAAGGTCATCATAATTTGGTTAGCAAAAGTGACTTTTGCTTTTTCTGAATTTTTTGCACCAAGAGCCCTAGAAAGAACAGATCCGCCACCTATACCGATAGCCATTCCTAATGACGAAATAAAGAATGTTATTGGTAAGACCACAGTTACAGCAGCGATAGCAAGTGAACCGATCCATTGTCCAACAAATATAGTATCTACTAGTATATTTACGGACATGAATAAAATCCCAATAGAAGCTGGAGCTGCCTGTTTTAAAAGGAGTTTTTTTATATCCTCAGTTCCTAGTTCTTCGGCTGAAACTGCCATTTATACATTCGTCTTTTCTAGAGCTACCCATTCACTAATCCAATTACTTACCGTATTGCACCAAGCATCACCATCATTTAAACATGGAACTGCAAAGAATTCTTCACCGCCGTGTACTTTAAATTCGTGATTAGCTTCCATCGCAATCTCTTCTAACGTCTCTAAACAATCAGACACAAAAGCAGGTGTTACCACCGCTAATTTTTTAATTCCTTTTTCCGGCATTTTGTTCACTTGAACATCCGTGTAAGGGGTAAGCCACTTGTCTCCAGCTAATCTAGACTGAAAAGTTTGACTGTATTTTCCTTCTGGGATACCTAATAATTTTACAACCTGCTTTGTCGTTTCATAACACTGGTGACGGTAGCAAAACTCATGTGCTGGTGACGGTGTATTGCAGCAAGATCCATCAATTTTACAATGTGACTTCGTAATGTCTGTTTTGCGAATGTGACGCTCCGGAACTCCGTGGTAAGAAAACAAAAGATGATCGTAGTCGTAACCTTCTAAATGTCCTTTTATAGAATCAGCAAGGTTTTGTAAATAGTCTGGTTTATTATAAAAGGCAGGAACTATCGTAAATTTCATTTCTGGAAAATATTTTTTCCGGTGATCTTCAGCTAATTCTAATATTGTTGTTGTAGATGCCATAGCATGTTGCGGGTACAAAGGGAAAAGCATTACTTCAGTAACACCTTGATCATGTAATTCTTGTAACCCTGACAAAAGAGATGGGTTTCCATAACGCATAGCTAATGAAACCGGAACATCCACTAATCCTTTAACTTTAGCATGCATTCTTTTTGATAGTACGATTAGCGGAGAACCTTCATCTGTCCACACTTTAGCATAAGCCGCTGCGGATTTTTTAGGTCTTGTTTGCAAAATTATTCCTCGAACTAATAATGCTCTCAACAAAAATGGGACATCAATTACATATTTATCCATTAAAAACTCATCCAAATATGGTTTTACATCTTTCGCTGTTGGACTTTCGGGAGAACCTAAATTGACTAATAATACACCTTTCATAAAATATTTCTTTTGTTATTATTCCTTCAGCTGTTCTGTTAAAAATGATCGAACGTGAAGAATGAGTGATCTTGTTGTAAAAGTAGTTAAAGTAGTTTTTCTATAGAATACGATTAACTATTTTTTATTTATTGTTTAATATGTAAAAACAATACTTAACTAGGTATTTGTGTTGATTGACATCAAATATTTCTTTGGAGTGGTAGCAAATTTCTTTTTGAATGCCGCAATGAAATGACTTCCGGTACTGTATCCTATTTTTAATCCTACTTCATTCACATTATAAGAGCCACTGTCAAGTAATTTTCGGGCAAAATCCATCTTGTAATCAAACAGAAATCCATAAACGGTATCGCCATAAATCTGCTTGAAACCCATTTTTAGTTTTTTCAAATTCAACCCTATTTCGTCTGCTAGTTCTTGCAAACTTGGCGGTTCGGTCATGTTTGAGATAATGATTTCTTTTGCTCTTTTAATTTTTAGAACATTGGTCTCGTCTATCAAAAAGGGACATTGTTCTGCATTCGGGTCTTCGGTTCGGTTGAAATACAAGCTTAACAATTCATATCCTTTTCCTTTATAGTAGAGGTTTTTAATGGAAGGGTGTAAGTTATAATGAAACAATTGACTCAAGACAATAGCCATTGATGGGCTAATATTTCCTTCGTTATAATATTTTTTGTCTTTGTTGTCACCAATCAAAAAAGGGATATAATCCGCTTCTGAAGAAAACAAAGAATGAAATTTTTTTATTGAAATTATCACAGAAATCACCCAGGAATTTGGAGTTAGCTCTAAATTTAAAGGTAATTCTTTTTGGGGATTGTATAAAAGCAAGGATTTTTCCTCTTTCATTTCTAAATTATAATTCCCTTCATTAAAGATAAACTTGGCGCTTCCTTTTAATCCAAAATGGAATTGAATCAGTCCACTGCTCACTTCACGTTGTGCGTTAAAAATTTCAGCACTGTCATTTTGAAAGCGAATCAACGTAAAATCATCTTCAATTTTAATTATTTCTTGAGAACTCATAGCGATATTTTTGTATTATAAAAATGATAGTCATGATTAATTTTAATTTAGAACTGCTCTAAATAGAAACGCGTAAATTAGCCTAAGCAATACAAAAATAAGCATTTTTGCAGTAAAAAAGTCGATTAAAAATAAAAAAACACGAAGCGACACAAAAAGAACTTCTAGCGTTACTTTTATAAGTAGTATAGTTCTAATTTTGTCTCACTTTTTGGAAAAGTATTTATATGGAAAATAACAACTTATCAAAGCATCACTATTTTTACTCGGTTGGATTAAGCTACAAAAAAGCGGATGCCGAAATGAGAGGTAAATTTAGCCTTGATGTTGCGGCTAAATTACGTTTACTGGAACAGGCCAAAAACGAGGGAATTGAAAGCTTGATTGTCACTTCTACTTGCAATAGAACAGAAATTTACGGATTTGCGGAACACCCTTTTCAATTGATTAAATTGATTTGTGAAAACAGTCAAGGTAGCGTTGAGGAGTTCCAAAAAGTAGGTTTTGTTTATAAAAATCAAGAAGCCATCAGTCACATGTTCCGCGTTGGAACAGGTTTAGATAGTCAGATTCTGGGCGATTTTGAGATCATTTCTCAAATAAGATCGAGCTTTGTACAATCAAAACAGTTCGGTCTTACCAATACTTTTATGGAAAGATTGGTCAATGCGGTAATTCAAGCGAGCAAAAAAATAAAAACAGAAACAGAGATCAGCTCCGGAGCCACTTCGGTTTCTTTTGCTTCTGTCCAATATATTATTAAGAATGTTGAAGACATTGGAAACAAAAACATACTACTGTTCGGAACGGGGAAAATAGGAAGAAATACCTGCGAAAACTTGGTTAAACACACCAAAAATGAGCATATCACCCTTATTAATAGAACAAAAGATAAGGCTGAAAAATTAGCAGGAAAGTTAAACCTGATCGTAAAAGATTATTCTGAACTTCATTTGGAATTACAAAAAGCGGATGTTGTAGTTGTTGCCACTGGTGCTCAAAACCCTACAGTTGACAAAGCGATTTTGAACCTCAAAAAACCATTGTTGATTTTGGATTTATCTATTCCGAAAAATGTAAATAAAGATGTCGAGGAATTAGAGGGCGTTACATTGATTCACATGGATTATTTGTCGCAACTTACAGACGCAACTTTAGAAAACAGAAAAGCTCACATTCCAGCAGCTGAGGTTATCATTGAAGCAATCAAAGAGGAGTTTACTGTTTGGACAAAAGGGAGAAAGTTTGCGCCGACAATTACTGCCTTGAAAGAAAAGCTAAATGCGATAAAAACTTCAGAGTTGGATTTTCAAAGTAGAAAAATATCGGATTTTAACTTGGAGCAGGCCGAAATTATTAGCGCTAGAATCATACAAAAAATAACTACGCATTTTGCCAACCATCTAAAAGATGACGACACCATGGTGGACGAGAGCATCGAATGGATTGAAAAAGTATTCAAAATTAGCGCAGCAGTCAAATAATGGATAAAACGATACGAATAGGAACTCGCGATAGCCAACTCGCACTTTGGCAAGCCCATACGGTAGAAAAAAAACTAAATGATTTAGGGTACAAAACCGAGATTATTGCAGTAAAATCAACAGGAGACATTATTCTAGATAAACCTCTTTACGAATTCGGGATCACGGGGATTTTTACTAAAACACTTGACGTAGCTATGATTAATGGAGACGTTGATATTGCAGTACATTCTATGAAAGATGTCCCAACGGCTTTACCCATAGGGATTGTGCAAGCTGCTGTTCTGGAAAGGGCTAGTACATTAGATATTTTAGTTCATAAAGGCAAGCTTGATTTTTTAAATGAATCAGGAACTATTGCTTCAGGTAGTTTACGTCGTCAAGCACAATGGCTCAATAGATATCCAACACATACAGTCGTTGATTTACGTGGAAATGTAAATTCACGTATGAGGAAACTAGAGGAAAGCGCCTGGAATGGAGCTGTTTTTGCGAAAGCGGGCTTAGAAAGGATAGATCTCAAGCCAGAAAATTTTATTGATTTAGATTGGATGGTACCCGCCCCAGCACAAGGAGCTATGGTTGTAGTGGCTATGCAAAAAGATGTTTTTACAGTAGATGCTTTGTCACAGTTGAATCATATCGAAACGGAGATTGTAACTTATATAGAACGTCAGTTTCTTAAAACTTTAGAAGGGGGTTGTACGGCGCCAATTGGAGCTTTAGCAATTTATAATGAAAAGGACGACACAATTCATTTTCAAGGAGTTTTGTTTTCAATAGACGGAAAAGAAAAGTTTGAAATCGACAAAATTGTTCCTATTGAAGAATGGAAGAAATTAGGATTTTATTCAGCTCAAGAAATTTTGAATAGAGGCGGAAAGAAATTGATGACGGAAATTAAAAATAATTTGAAAAAATAATGAGTCAAGTAAACCTTTTATCAACGAAAACATTGTCAGCCGAACAAAGGCAAGTATTTCTAGATGCTGATATGGATCTTTTAGAACAAGATTTTATCGAAATTAAAAACAATCTTTTTGAATTGGATAAAATTAACAAGAACTTGATTTTTAGTAGTCAAAATGCTGTTTTAAGTTTGATAGAGCAAAACGGTTGGGAAGCTCTTAAAACTAAAAGTGTCTTTTGTGTGGGAATTAAAACTAAAGAATTACTTGAGCAGAACGGTTTTACAGTTGATGTTTATTTGGATTATGCAGCGGAATTAGCTGAAATAATCACCTTAATATACAACAAAGAAAGCTATACGTTTTTTAGCGGAAATTTGCGTAAAGAAACTTTGCCAGAAGCATTAAAAGCCTCAGGAATAACTTTTAATGAAATAGAAGTTTACGAAACTAAGTTAGCGCCTTTCAAAATATCGGAACAAGAAAAATTCGATGGAATTTTATTTTTCAGCCCATCTGCTGTTGAAAGCTACTTGACAAACAACAAAATCAAAAATGAAATTTGTTTTTGCGTAGGCACTACTACAGCAAAAACTTTAGAAGCAAATAAAATTAAAAACATTGTAATTGCCCAAACGCCAACAATTGAAGAGGTGATTGAGGAAGTTATCGAATATTATAAAACTGAAAGCGAGTAGCAATCAGCTAAAATTTAAAACATGATCAAAAAACGACTTATTTTTAAGAGCATTAAAAGGAGAAACAGTTGAACGTCCACCAGTTTGGATGATGCGTCAGGCGGGACGATTTTTGCCGGAATTTATTGCACTGCGCGATAAATATGATTTTTTCACTCGTTGTCAGACTCCAGAATTGGCAGCCGAAATAACCATGATGCCCATTCGCACAATCGGTCCTGATGCTGCGATTTTATTCTCGGATATCTTGGTAATTCCACAAGCAATGGGAATTGAAGTAGAAATGAAACCTAATTTTGGTCCGTATTTACCACATCCTATTCGTACGATTCAAGATGTCGAGAAAGTAATCGTTCCAGATGTAAATGAAACTTTGGGTTACGTTTTTGACGCAATTAAATTGACAAAGGAAATGTTGAACGATGAGGTGCCGTTGATTGGTTTCGCTGGTTCACCTTGGACAATTATGTGCTATGCTGTAGAAGGTCAAGGATCTAAAAGCTTTGATAAAGCCAAAGGATTTTGTTTTTCACATCCAGAAGCAGCGCATGTTTTATTGCAGAAAATTACAGACACTACGATTTTATATTTGAAAGAAAAAGTAAAATCAGGAGTAGATGCCGTGCAGATTTTTGATTCTTGGGGAGGAATGTTATCTCCGGTTGATTACCAGGAATTCTCTTGGAAGTATATCAACCAAATCGTTGAAGCCTTGGCAGATCACGCGCCGGTTATCGTTTTCGGAAAAGGATGTTGGTTTGCGCTAAACGAAATGGGAAAAAGTAGAGCTTCTGCTTTAGGCGTAGACTGGACTTGTTCTCCAAGAAACGCGAGATACCTTTCAGGCGGGAACATCACATTGCAAGGTAATTTTGATCCGTCAAGACTATTGTCTCCAATTCCTGTTATCAAGAAAATGGCACATGAAATGATTGACGAATTCGGTAAAGACAAATACATCGCAAATTTGGGCCACGGAATTTTACCAAACATCCCTGTGGATCACGCAAAAGCATTTGTTGATGCTGTTAAAGAATATAAGCAATAATAGCGGATGCTAAATAAAGGGTTAAGAGACGAAGAGAAAGTAAAGATTGACAACATCTTAAGGACTTTACTTTCTTTGGTTTTAGTGCCGAAATTTTGGAATATCGAAGACACCAGTTTAATTGATAGTCAACTGACGGATTTCGATTTAACAACCGTATTCCTTGATCAAATTGAAGAAAAAGATTTGGTTCATCTATTAGATAAATGCGAAATGGATTGGAATCAAAAAGAGCAATTTGCCGATTTTTTAAGCGCTTATTCTAAAAGTAATCAATATGATTTTTTGCAAAAAGCAATTGCTATTTATAATCATATTCAAATAGATAGTAAAACGTTTTCATTTGAAATAATTAGTAAAATTGCTGCTGCAAAAGAAAAATTATAATGAAAGAAAAAATCTTCGCATATTCCCCCTCCATTACTAATACTCTATGGCATTAGGTGATATAGCTAAATATAACTGATATCTAAATTTGTAATTAACAATGAATCCAAAGATGACTGAAACAGAATTACAAGTATATTTAAAGTCAAACTACCCTCTTGAAAATGAAAAGTGTGAGTGGAAAGAATTTAAATCCCTAAAAAGTGCGGTTTCAGGAAGAGCAGCTGATGATGTCATTTCTTATGTTTCTGCAATTGCAAACATGCAAGGAGGTAATTTAGTAATTGGCATTCAAGATCAAACTCATATTATTGTAGGTATTCAGGAATTTGCTGATCATTCTATTGATAATATTAAATATAGAATTATAGGTAACTGTCCTAATTTAAATGCTGATCTTTTTAGAGTTCAAGAATTTATAACATCAGACACAAATAAAAAAGTTTGGATTTTCCATATCCCAAAACATCAATTCAGATTACCTGTTTATGCTCATAAAAAAACCTGGCAACGTATAGATGATAATTTAGTCGAAATGACAAAAGCTCGCTTAGATGCTATTTTGACCCAAGTTCAAGTGAATGAAGATTGGTCTAAAGTGATTATTGATGAGGCTACTATCGAAGATTTGGATGAAGAGGCATTACGAAAAGCACGTATTGAATTTAAAAAAAGAAATCCTAAATACTCCAACGATGTTGGTAATTGGAATGATGTCGATTTTCTAAATAAATCGAAACTTACAATTAAAGGAAAGATAACTAGAGCTGCTTTAATTCTTTTGGGGAAAGAGGAATCGGAACACTATTTAGACTCTTCTGTTAAGATTAGATGGAATCTAAAAACTCTTGATAATCAAGATAAAGATTTTGAGATATTTTCAATTCCAGTATTGTTATCAATAGATGAAGTTTTTAAGAAAATACGAAATTTGAAATATCGTTATCTACGGGACGGCACTTTATTTCCTGATGAAGTGTTGCGATATGAACCATATACTATCCGAGAGTCTTTAAATAATGCTATTGCACATCAAGATTACTCTAAAGGTGCGAGAATTAACGTTGTTGAATTTGAAGATGATAATTTAGTGTTTTCAAATTATGGCTCTTTTTTGCCAAAGTCAGTAGAAGATGTTGTTTTAAATGACACTCCCGAAGAAGTTTATCGCAATCCTTTTTTGGTTGAAGCAATGAAAAATTTAGATATGATTGAAACCCAAGGTGGAGGTATTCGAAAAATATTTAACTTTCAAAAACAACGATTTTTTCCACTTCCAGATTATAATTTTGATGATAATAAGGTAAAAGTGACTATAACGGGTAAAGTTTTAGATGAAAATTTTGCTAGAATTCTTATCAAAAACTCAAATTTGGGGTTAGACGAAATCATTTTGTTAGACAAAGTTCAAAAACATAAAGAAATAACAGAAATTGAATTCAAGCACCTGAAAAAAACAAAGTATATTGAAGGAAGAAGACCTAACATTTACTTATCGTATGATATTATTGAGTCAACAAATGATGAAAATTTACAAGCCGAATATTTAGCTAATCGTAGTTTTGACGATTCTCATTTTAAAGAGATGATACTTGAATGCCTTAAAAAATCGGGAAAAACTAAACGAGATAAAATTGATAACTTAATTATTCCTAAATTATCGACTGCTCTTTCAGAAGAAAAGAAAAAAAACAAGGTTACAAATTATCTTTCTGCATTAAGGATAGAAGGTAAGATTATTAACACACCAGGATATTTCTGGGAAATTGTTTAAACACTTTTAAACACTTTTAAACACTTTTGCTTTAATACAATGAAAGAACAATTCTACGCATACATACAAAATTTACAAGACCAAATCGTTGCAGGACTAGAAGCGGTTGATGGTCAAGCTAAATTCCGTGAAGACCTTTGGGATCGTACAGAAGGAGGAGGAGGAAGAACCCGAGTAATCGAGAATGGCGCAGTGTTCGAAAAAGGGGGAGTGAATATATCTGCCGTGCATGGTAAATTACCGGACAGCATGCAAAAACTGTTCAATGTAGGTGAAGCTGAATTTTTCGCTTGCGGACTGAGTTTGGTTTTGCACCCTAAAAATCCAATGGTACCGACGGTTCATGCAAACTGGAGATATTTCGAAATGTACGATGATAACGGAAATGTAATTCAACAATGGTTTGGCGGAGGTCAGGATCTCACACCTTATTATTTGTTTGAAGAAGATGCTATTCATTTTCACCAAACATGTAAAACAGCTTGTGACAAACACAATCCGGAGTTTTACCCAAAATATAAAAAGCAATGTGATGCCTATTTTTGGAATGCGCATCGCAACGAGGCGAGGGGAATCGGAGGATTATTCTTCGATTATTGCAAAGAAACGGAAGAGATGAAGATTCAAAATTGGTTTAATTTTATATCAGAAGTTGGGAATAGCTTCCTTGAAGCCTATGTTCTCATTGTAGAAAAAAGAAAAAGCTTAGCCTATACGCCAGAACATAAAACTTGGCAGGAGATTCGTCGTGGTCGTTATGTCGAGTTCAATTTGGTTCACGATAAAGGCACTTTGTTTGGCTTAAAAACCAACGGTAGAATTGAAAGTATTTTGATGAGTTTGCCACCGCACGTCCAATGGGTCTACGACCACAATTCAGAACCAGGAAGTGAAGAAGAGAAATTAGTAAACGTATTGGAAAATCCGAGAGATTGGGTATAGTTTATTTTGAATGCTGAATTTTAAATTTTAAATGGGTTTAACTTTAAACTTGTAAACCTGAAACTTTAAACTAAAAATATTATGTTCCCATTACACAGAGGTCGCAGATTAAGAACTAATGAATCGATTAGAAGTCTAGTTCGTGAAACGAGTTTAAGTCCTTCAGATTTTATGTTTCCCATGTTTATTGCCGAAGGCGAAAACCTGCAAGTGGAAATTGCTTCCATGCCAGGAATATTTCGCCGCTCGATTGATTTAACGGTAAAGGAGATTAAAGAAATATATGCTTTAGGCATTCGTGCTGTAAACATTTATGTCAAAGTAAGTGAGGATCTAAAAGACAATACAGGGAAAGAAGCCTGGAACAATGAAGGATTGATGCAAAATGCTATTCGCGCGATCAAAGCTGCTTGTCCAGAAATGATTGTGATGCCCGATGTGGCTTTAGATCCGTATTCGATATATGGTCATGATGGAATTATCGCCAATGGAGATATAGAAAACGACTCAACAAATGCTGCCTTGGTGAAAATGGCCGTTTCTCATGCTGAGGCTGGTGCCGATTTTGTTGCGCCATCAGATATGATGGATGGTCGTGTGTTGCGTTTACGTGTAGGCTTAGATGCTGCAGGTTTTCATAACGTCGGGATCATGAGTTATTCTGCTAAGTACGCTTCCGCATTTTACGGTCCTTTTCGTGATGCTTTGGATAGTGCTCCCGTTGATAATGCAAATGTTCCAGCGGATAAAAAGACTTACCAAATGGATTACGCAAATCGTATTGAAGCCATCAAAGAAGCTCTGTGGGACGTCGAAGAAGGCGCCGATATGGTTATGGTAAAGCCAGGGATAGCCTATTTAGATATCGTTCGCGAGGTTAAGAATGCGGTAAATGTGCCAGTAACCGTGTACCATGTTTCTGGTGAATATGCAATGATCAAAGCCGCTGCCGAAAGGGGCTGGTTAGACCATGATAAAATTATGATGGAGCAATTAATGTGTATCAAGCGCGCTGGAGCAAGTTTGATTTCAACCTATTTTGCTAAGGAAGCGGCAATAATTTTGAATAAATAAATAAAAAAAATATTTAACAATAGTTGTTAAGCTAGTTATGCCAGACCATAAGTAAGCTTTGTAGCTGAAATATGGTTTTGAGAGTAAGTATTTTAAATATATTGCAAGATGATTTATTTGAGTACGACTCATTTTCTGAAATGAATATTTCAAAGAAGAAACTCTAAAAGCATTAGTAGAAGGGAAAATAATCCGGACCGTAGAAATATCTTTTCTAATTCGAAGATCAAAATTACAAATACTGAATTAAGCAATACTATGTTAGCCATCACAGAAAACAAAATGTGTTATATTTGAACTTGAATGAAAATCAACTAATAAAAAATATTGGTTGATAATTTTTAGATACTTATACATTATTAAATAAAGTAATATGAAAAATCTGTTGTTTTTATTGGCTGTTTTAACTGTTGTTTCTTGTAAAAATGAAGAAGCCAAAAAAGAATCTATCTACCCAAATTCTACCGAAGAAGTTACCCAAACGCCAGTGGAATTAGGCAAAGAAATTTTTAATGGAAGAGGTAACTGTGTTGCCTGCCATCAAGTAAACCAGAAAGTTATAGGGCCTAGTCTTCAGGATATTGCTAAAATTTACAAAGATAAAAACGCGGATATGGTTGTTTTTCTTAAAGGAGAAGGGGAGCCTATAGTTGATCCAAGCCAATATGAAGTTATGAAAACCAATTTTGTCATTACAAAAGCCATGTCTGATGAGGAGTTAGAAGCTATAGAAGCATATGTTTATTCAAATTTGAAATAATTAGAACTTTTTCTAGGAGCTAATCCCGTTATCCGCTATATCTTTATGTTTGAAAAAAACACAAAGGATGTCGCTTTTATCGGGGCTATAAAGCAAATACCATCTCAGTTGAGGTGGTTTTTTGTTTAGGAATATTTCTTAAATGATTTTATTTCTGGACTTTTAGTGTTCTTTGTGAAGCAAGCGATTTAATTTATTATTTTTATTCAATGGAAGTAGTGTACATCAAGACGCCTTTGGGAATTACTACGGTTATCGGAGATGAAGACGGGGTTTCAGTAATTTCAGTTGCTGATGAAGGGGAAGTTTCGACAATAATTCCAAAAATTTTAAGTGATGCTGTTTCTCAACTGAATGAGTATTTCGAGGGAAAAAAAAGCGGTTTTACTTTTACACTAAACCCAAAGGGAACCGATTTTCAGAAAAAAGTATGGAAGGAGCTATTGGAGATTCCTTATGGGGAAACTAGAACATATATGGAACAGTCTAAGATTTTAGGAAATATCAAAGCTATTCGCGCTGTGGCTTCTGCCAACGGAAAAAATCCCTTGTGGATTGTTGTTCCTTGTCACAGAGTCATAGGGACTAGTGGTTCGCTGACCGGTTATGCCGGAGGATTATGGCGAAAAAAATGGCTTCTAGAACATGAAAGCCCAACAACCCAACAAAGTTTATTCTAATACACTGATGCTATGATTGAAAAAATTCGTCTTGACAACATACTGTTCTTGGACATAGAGACCGTACCTGAAGCTGCTGATTTCAATGAATTGGATTCGGATATGAAAGAGCTGTGGGAACACAAAACTCAATATCAACGAAAAGAGGAGTATACTCCAGAAGACTTCTATGGTCGAGCTGGGATTTGGGCGGAGTTTGGGAAAATTGTCTGCATTTCTGTTGGGTACTTTGTCACTAAAGGTGATATCCGAAATTTCAGAGTGACCTCTTTTTTTGGCGAGGAAACAAAAATTCTGAAAGATTTTAATAATCTGTTAAATACACACTTTAATCAGCCCCAACATGTTTTGTGCGGACACAATGCAAAAGAATTTGATATTCCTTTTATTGCCAGGAGAATGATCATAAACCAAATAGCAATTCCCAATAAACTGAATTTATTTGGAAAAAAACCTTGGGAAATTCCGCATTTGGATACCTTGGAGTTATGGAAGTTCGGGGATTACAAGCATTTTACTTCTTTAAAGTTAATGTGCAAGGTGCTGGGAATTCCTTCGCCGAAAGGTGATATCGACGGCAGTCAGGTAGGGCATGTTTTTTATGTGGATAAGGACATTGATCGAATTGTTACTTATTGTGAAAAGGACACCATTGCCGTTGCTCAAATTTTTCTTCGACTGCGGAGAGAAGATTTATTGATAGAAGACGAAATTATTCATGTTTAAATAAAATTTGGGCTGTCAAGTTTTAATATTTACGAGAACTGTACGGTTAAATTGTTACTTTTGACGTCATGAGCAAGCCATTACTTTCTATAAATAATCTAGAAATTTCTTTCAAAAGAGAAGGAGGTTATAGCGCGGTTATTAGAAACATCAGTTATGATCTGCACGAAAATGAAATTATAGGAATCGTCGGTGAGTCGGGTTCAGGAAAGTCTGTTTCATCCCTGGCAATTATGGGCTTGTTACCCGCACATATTTCTAAGATTTCAGAAGGTACTATTGTTTTTCAAGGCAAGAATGTAGCAAATTTAAACGAAAAGGAAGTACAGAACCTCCGTGGAAATGAAATCGCCATGATTTTTCAGGAACCTATGAGTTCATTGAACCCATCGCTGAAATGTGGTTTCCAGGTTCAGGAAATTCTACTGCAACATACTAAATTATCTAGCTCAGAAACAAAGGCAGAAACACTTTCTTTATTTGAAAAAGTAAAACTGCCGGATCCTCAAATACTATTCGAAAAGTATCCTCATGAAATTTCTGGTGGACAAAAACAACGGGTCATGATTGCCATGGCTATTGCCTGTAAACCACAATTATTAATTGCTGATGAACCTACAACGGCACTTGATGTTACGGTTCAAAAAGAAATTATTCAATTGTTGAAAGACATTCAGCAGGAAACGGGAATGAGTATCATTTTTATATCTCATGATTTGTCTCTCGTTTCCGAGATTGCGCATCGTGTTTTAGTTATGTACCAAGGAGAAATTGTAGAACAAGGGGAAGTCAAACAAATTTTTAAAAATCCGAAACACAATTATACTAAAGCTTTAATCGCTTCAAGACCTTCATTAGAGGTTCGCTTGAAACGGTTGCCAACGATCCAAGACTTTTTAAATGAGAACATAAATACAGAAATTGTGACTCCAAAGAATCGAGCTCAGTTCCATGAAAAATTGTATAATCAGCAACCCATGTTAGAAGTCATTAATGTTGAAAAAGAGTACTTCTCTGCAGCTGGTTTCTTTGGAAAAAAATCTGGTTTTAAGGCTGTAAATAATGTTAGTTTCAAACTGTACGAAGGGGAGACCTTAGGTTTAGTGGGAGAGAGCGGTTGCGGCAAGTCGACATTAGGAAATGCTATCTTACAATTGGATAAAGCCACAGCTGGTCAGATTTTATATCGCGGACAAGACATCACAAAATTAGGTGGCGCAGAGATAAAAAAATTGAGAAAAGAAATACAGATTATTTTTCAAGATCCGTATTCTTCATTGAATCCAAGAATACCTGTTGGCAAAGCCATTATGGAGCCAATGCAGGTTCATGGGCTGTATAAAAATGACAAAGAAAGGAAAGCCAAGACGATCGAAATTCTGGAAAAGGTGGGGCTTGGAGGCGATTTTTTCAACCGTTATCCGCATGAGTTTTCAGGAGGACAAAGACAGAGAATAGGAATAGCCCGAACCATTGCGTTGCAGCCTAAATTAATCGTTTGTGACGAGTCAGTTTCGGCCTTGGACATATCTGTTCAAGCGCAGGTTTTAAACCTGTTAAATGAGTTAAAAGAGAATTTTGGTTTTACTTATATCTTCATCTCGCATGATTTGGCAGTTGTAAAATACATGAGTGACCAGGTTTTGGTCATGAATAAAGGAAAAATTGAGGAAATAGCTGATGCAGATGAATTGTATGCTAATCCTCAAAAAGAGTACACTAAAAAATTGATAGACTCAATACCGAAGGGAGAAAGTTAATTAATACTTTTAAAAGGGAGATAAGTCATTTGGCTACCCTGTGGGAGTTTCAAAAAAATATTGTTGAGAAATTAGAATAAAAGACTTAAAGAAACGGAGTGGACGCATGCAAATGTTATTAGATCGTTGTGAGCTACAAGAAGACCTTTAGTTGTATTTATTAGGGAGTCAGGCGAAATGCCCTCCAAGAAAATAAATTTATTAAGTCACTTTTTGATTTTGGAATTGAACTTGATTCCATTCTTTGGGATATTGTCAAAAATACTGAAATTATTAATAAAGGAAAATGAATATGAGTTACAATGTAGTTATTGTTGATGATGACGAATTTGCTCTGTTTTTGCACAGTAATTTAATTCAAGCTGTAGGACTTCATAAATCACCAAGAACCTTCAACTCGGCTTTGAAAGCATTAGACTTCTTTGCGATACTTGCGGAAAACACCACTCCTATTTTGTTGTTTTTGGATATAAATATGCCTGTAATGGATGGCTGGGATTTGTTAGACATTATTCATAAGGAAGGGTTTGATAAAAAAATCGAGGTAGTTATGGTTAGTTCTTCCATAGATCAGAGGGACAAAGATAAGGCCGCAACGTATTCTAAAGTAATTGATTTTGTCGAAAAACCATTTAGGAAAGCAAACCTAGAAGGGCTAATGCAGCGGTTGTTATAACGTAGAAAGTATTTTAAATTATAGAGTGATTAATGGCACGATGCTTCTCTCTCCTCAAAAAAATAATTATAAAAGGAAAAGCTCCACAGTAATGCGGAGCTTTTTCTTATTATTGAAGAGTATTAGTTTTTAATAAACTTCTTTGAGGTTATTTTTTGACCGTCATTTACTTCTAAAAGATAAACTCCTCTCCCTAATGGGCTAACATTTATTGTGTTTTCAGAAAGTTTACCTGCGCCAACTTCTTGACCCAGAATGTTGACAATTCTATAAGTACCTTTTCTATTATCTCCCATTCTAACGTTTAAGATATTGTCAGTAGGGTTAGGATACATATATAAATCAGAAATAGACTTTTCGTTTCCTAATTCTTTTGCAGTAATTTTAGTTGTTGAAAAAGTTGTAATTGCAGCTCCACCGATATTTACGGTATAGTCTTCAACTTCGCCGTAAGAGAAGGTTTCGCAAGCAGTTTGCACTGCATTGTATTTCATGGACACTCTCATTCGGGTGTTTCCGGCTAATGCTGATGAGGGTACTGTAAAAGTACTGGTTAATGTGCCACTACTTGAAGAAGAGCCAGAAACCATTTCTTCTGAAGTTTCAAAAATCCCGTTTTGATTGTAGTCAATCCAGACTTTCCAAAATTCCGTATAGGCGGTACCGCTAAACCCGGCACTAAATAGAATTGTACTTGAACCATATGGTAGATTCCCCACTTGAGCTGTAAAATTACCATAACCGGCATTTCCAGCAGTTGTATTTGCAATACCTCCGATTGACACATAATCGATGTATTCATCTGCTACTGAATTTCCTTTACTGTTACAGTACACAAGTGTACTACTTAAAGTGGTTACATTTAATGTATTGCTTGCGGATGAGATATTTCCTGCTGAATCTTTAGCTTTTACAGAGAAGTTGTAAGTGGTATTGGCATTTAATCCAGATACAGAATATGATGTCCCCGACACTGTTGCTTTTAAAGTGCTTCCTTGATATACACCATAACTAGTAACGGCTACGTTATCGGTAGAAGCAGTCCATGATAGGTTGGTCGTAGTCGTTGTGGTGCCTGAAGCTACTAAACTAGTTGGAGCGCTAGGTGCACTTGTGTCTGCGGCTGCCGCAACAATGTTTACGGTGTAGTCTTCAACTTCACCATATGAAAAAGCCTCGCAAGCGTTAGGGATTCCGTTGTATTTCAATGAAACTCTCATTCTTGTCGTACCCGCAGTTGTAGAACTTGGAACTGTGAATGATCCTGAAACAGGCGTTGTTTTAGAAGCGGCTTTGCTCCAAACTAATTCTCCAGCATCGCCAAAGTCTCCATTTTTATTATAATCAATCCATACGGCGTATCCTTCATCGTAACTTGTACCTGGCCAAGTTGGCGTTACAGTGATTGTGTTGCTGGCTCCTTTTGTCAGATTAGTTGAAATACTTGTGTAATCACCATATCCTGTTCCTCCTGTAGAAGCATTGTTTATAGTTCCTAGTTGTACCCTACTAATGTATTCATCCGCAACGCTATTTCCTTTTGAAGCGCAATATGATGTTACTCCGTAAGCAGAACCAACCCCGACAGCGTAGAATGCATTTGTTGTAGCGATAACTTCTGCAGAATCGGCACCGTATAGGTCAGTTGCAGATTGAATACCAAAGGTTCTCGCGTTGGCAAATGTAGAATTAGCTGATAGATAAACACTTTCTAGGCGGTAAGCAATTTTAGCTGCTTTGTCAATAGTGATCCCTGTTACATTATATGAATTTGCAATGTCATTTGTCCCTGATTTACCAACAGATAAGATATAGAACCAATGGTTTAATACGCCGCTATTTGTGTGAACACCACAATAATCATTTGCTCGAGTTGGAGTTCCGCATTCGATAACCTTCCAATATGTTCCGCCGTAGGTATCTGGCTGGCCTTCAGCTTTTGGATTGCTCATTGATCTTAAAGCGGTTTTACCTGCTCTTCTCTCTATGTTCTTCACCTATTAACCAAGTGGATTTTGCAGGCGCTGCAAAATACTCCACAACAAGCTCCCCAAATATCTGAAAAGCCTTCATTCATGGCCCCTGATTCTTTTTGATATGCTAAGTTTGCTGTTTTTTCGCATACTGCAATGGCCTATTTCGTGTGCCGCAACATCTAATGAGGTAAGGATGTCAAAATAAGTATCACTACCCATCTCCATAGGTCATTACGCTACCATTCCAATAGGCATTATCGTAAGCGACATCAAAATGGACAAAACTTTTTATTGTTGCTCCTAAATTGTCAAAACTGTTTCTGCCATGAACGGAAGACCAGTAGTCGTATGTTTTTTCAGCGCCCCCAATGAGCATCTAGAGCTCCATTGTCTTTATTGGAATTATTGAACTCAGCAGCTGACCAATTGTTGTCTGCATCGGTAAAGGTGGTGGCTGTGTTATAATTGGTGCCTTTTTTCATATTGTAGGTTTGTATTCCGTTACCTCTTGTATTATCAGATAGGATATAGGAAGAGCCACTCAATAACGTTTGGATACTTTGTGTTCCACTATAACGAGTAACAGCGATTTGCCGTTGCAAATAATGGAATAGCATCCTTTGTGTCATTTATCGATTTCAGGGAGTTTTTTATTACCCATGGCTATATTCACCTAAGTGTTTTAAATCGTCGCATTATAGTACAATACCTTTCCTGTGATAGCATCGATATAGAGATCACCTCTGCTAACAGGGCTTGTTGCATAAACATCAAATTTATAAGCTAAATTAATTTTTTGTTGTTTTACTTTTTCGCCTTGGTCGGCCATTGAAGGGAGTAATACAAGCTCCCCTTTTGGTTTTTCGTAACCAATTTTTGCCGCATTTTCTAAATTATCCCATAAATAGGTTGAAGCTCCAATATGATTTATAGCTTTTTGAAAAGCTGTTTCTTTAGAAATGGCTGGAGTAATTGAGACTTCCTTGATGTCGTAATACTCTCCGCTCATTGAAATCAATTTACCGTTTTTAGAATGTAGGGAGTAGGTACCAAATTCTACTTTAACTCCTTTGTAATTTAGTTGGAATTTTTCATGCAAGTAGCCTGACTTGTCCGAGGTCGTTTTTACTTTTGAAAAACTGGAGTTATTGTCTATTCCTAATTGTTCTTTAAATGATTTTTGGGAATCATTGTTTCTGTAGCTTGAATTTTCATTGAATTCAATAAACGATGGTTTACCGTTTTGATCGACTATTTTTTGCTTTACATTTTTGGTAGCGTTTTGTGCGCTAATTTCGAAAGCAAATAAAGAAATCGCTACGAGCAGCGAGACTTTACTGAGTAATTTTCTTTTCATTTTTTGTAGGTTATGTTAACAATTAATAATTTGGGTAGTCAAATTTAAGAAAATATTTACATAAAATTGATTTTTGTGAGTTTTTTGTTGCGAATTACATGCGATTAAACTTATACATATATGATTTTCTTGTATTCAATGGGGTTAAAAAGTTTTTTTAATTTTTCTTCACAAGATGTTTTATTTTACAGGAAACAGTTCTGAAAACATGAGAATTTTCTAAAAATATTTTGTATTGCCCTGAAATTAACCCCTTTTTTATTACAAATTGGGTCAAAATAAATGCAGCTAGATTAGTGATGCATTTATTTTATAAGGCTATGTTTTCTAAATTCAGTAAATCACCATCTCGGGAATATCGCCGTCAATAATTAATTCAGGTAGTGTGGAAGCGATACTATGTTCAACCGAAACTCTAGGTGCTCGTTCGAGCAATTTAAATCCTTTTGGAGTTACTGCCAAGAAAGCTAAATCAGTCCTTTTTCTAGGGAGCTTGTTATTTGTTTTTTCAAAGCATTGAAAGAATCTCTCTTTTAAACTCATTGCTAACTCTTTCAAGTTTTCTAAAGCTATTATTTTTTCATTTTGAGTATGAAGTAGCACATAATCTTTTACGCCTTCAATTTATTTTATTAAATCATAGTCAATCTTGATTTACCTGCTGTCTATTTTAACAAATAAATATAAATTTTTCTGTCTCGGCTGAGGTACTCGTTTTTCCTGAACTAGGCGTTTAATCCGTGCGTAAAATCACAATCAAATAGTTACCGGCTTTCATTATTACAAAAGATAAAGGGAATGATTGCTTAGAGAATTTGTAGAAACAATAAAGTATTTAAAATAGGCTGTCCAAAACGGAAGCTTTTACCCCTTAAAAGAGGGGGGCGTACATTCAAAAACTAATAAATAATTTATAGACATCCTCTTAAAAAAAGCTGTTTGCAAAAAGCAAATACAAATTGTAATCAATCTCTATTTTTTCTTATAATCCTTGTTAAAACAAAGCTTTATAATTAAATTTGGTTTTATGAAAAACAACGTAATTAAACTAATTTTCATGTTCTTGATATCCACTTTTTCATTATTTTGGACAAGTGAGAAGTTAACTATTTTTCTTGAAAATGAAAAATGCAGTTATTTCGAAGTTAGCGAAATAAACGAAGTTGAAGCTAAGGTAAAAACCCTATTCATAGACCAAGTTGAACTTTTTGATTTGGATTCTTTTTCTTTATTTGATTCACAAAAAATCAATTCATTTTATTCTTTTAATGTTAGGGAATTTACTTTTAAAAACCTTACCCCTCCTCCAGAGCGAGTATAATGACTTTACTTCTATGCTCTGTTATGAAAGCAATATTAAATTAATTATAAAATCAGCTGCAATTTTTACTGTGGTCACAAAAACTTAAATACAAATGAAAAATATAATAGCCTTAATAGCAGTGTTATTAGCTGCACCAATGTTTGCTCAAACACACGATATCATTAAACACAATGGCGAAAAATTAGAAGTTAACTATATAAAAATGGATAACAACATAGTTTATTATGCACTCCCAAATAGTATGGAGCAACACAAAATAAGCCGTTATGCTGTAGCGCAATTGAATGAAAAAGCCAATAATAATTCTAAAACTGTTTCTGAAAAGATAATCTTGGCAGATAATTTTGATTACAAAAAAGTGATTGTATTAAAAGAATCAGAGACAATTGGTTTAACAAAATCTGAAAATTTGAAAGGATATCATTCAATTGCAAAAGGTGAAACAAGATGGTCCTTAGCCCAAATAGGTGAAAAACAATTAAAACAAAATGCAGCCAAAAAAGGATATCAATTTATTGTTATAACCTCTAATAAAAAAGATAATCTTACCGCTACTGCTTATGTTTATTAAGTTTAAACTTAAAGTTTATTATGAGGCCATCCACAAAAAAGATGGCCTCCTTTTTAGATATTAATTGCTAATCTACTCAGAGATAGAAGGATTGCCCTTAAGTTGTAATGTTTTTTCTAATAGAGACGTTAAATCTGCATCTCTGGAATTTCTCCTTCAATAATTAACTCAGCTTCGGTCGAAGCGATAATACGTTCTAGAGAAACTCCGGGAGTACGTTCTAGTAATTTAAATCCTTTTGGAGTCACTGTCAAAACAGCTAATTCAGTTCTTTTTTTAGGAAGTTTGTTATTTCTTCTTTTCAAACCATTGAAAGAATCTGTCTCTAAATGTATGACCAATAGGGATTACTTCTTTTTCAATAAAAATTCGATTTCTTTCGATACTTGTTATTTTATTTAAGTTGGCGATAAACGATTTGTGAACTCTCATAAATCCTTTATCTTCTAAATTTACTGCTAATTCTTTTAAGTTTTCTAAAACTATTATTTTCTCTTTTTGAGTGTGAATCATCACATAATCTTTTAAGCCTTCAATATATTTTATCTCATCATAGTAAATCTTAATCCACCGACTGTCTGTTTTAACAAAGAAATATAAATTTTCTTCTATTGGGTGTTGTAGTTCTTCATTGCTTGGGATGCTTGTGTCAACTAGTGCTTTTACTTTCTGCGCAGCTTTATAAAATTGGTCAAAAGTAATGGGCTTTAAAAGGTAATTTACGGTATTAAACTCATAGCCTTCCAATGCAAATTCTTTATAAGCGGTAGTAAATATAATTCTTGTTTTATCAGTTATTATTCTGGATAATTGAATACCATTAATTTGTGGCATTTGGATATCAAGAAACAGTACGTCAATAGTATTTGTTTCTAAAAAAGGTATTATATCCAGTGGGTTTTTACTCTTAAAAACTAATTCTAAGAAGGGAACATTATCGGTGTAGTTTTTTAATAATTCTATAGCTAATGGTTCGTCATCGATTATTGCACATTTTATTTTCATAATTCTAATTCTAATTCAATTGAAAATACATTTTCGGTTTGTGCTATATTCAATTTATATTTGTTCGGGTAAGTGATTTGCAGTCGTTTTTTAATATTTTCTATTCCTATACCTGTTGAGTCATCTTTTAAGTATTTACTGATTTTATTGGATACGGAAAATTTTATATTGCTTGAATCGGCCTCTAAAAAAATGCTAAAAGGAACTTCTTTGTCAGATAGTTCTCCATGTTTAAAGGCGTTCTCAATAAAAGGGATTAATAACATAGGTTGAATAAAAATATCCTGGCTTACATTTTTATGAATGACAATGTTTAATGGCTCATTTAGTCTAATGCTTTCTAGTTCGATATAATTTTCGATGTATTCCCATTCTTTTAAAATTTCAATATTCATTTGAGAACTAGTTTGATTTATATATCGCAATAATTTACTTAAGCTCTCAATGGCTACTAGTGATTGATTTGATTTAGAATATACTAATGAATAAATATTATTTAGTGTGTTAAAGATGAAGTGTGGATTGATTTGCGATTTTAGGAAGCTAATTTCAGCATTTGTTTTTTCTAAACGAAGCGTGTTGGCTTCATTTGTTGTTTTTAATGAGTAGTTTAAAATCCAAATTAATGAGCTTGTTAATATGCTATTGGCACCATAATAAAGGTTGTCAAATAAGTAATAGGTGATTGATGTATCTTTTTTATAATTGCTAAAGTTTAATAATCTGGGATATATGATTTCTTCAATGGAATAACGTAATAAGCCAAAAAACAAGAAACTGATCAGCATTAATAAAAATACAATTTCAATCTTTTTTGGATTAAAAAAGTAAGGTAAAACAACCCAATAATGAATGTAGAAAGTAACTAGATTTACAGTTAAAAAGGATAAAAATAAATAAGTACTAATAGTATTAAAGACTATTCCGTCATTACTGTACACGTATTGGTAATTAAAGCAAAACACCAACCAAAAAAATAAGTGGATTGTTATTAAAACTGATTTTTTCATTTTCAAATATACAGAAAACTCCAGTGTTCTAATAGGAGATTTTCGATCAACACCTAAATTTAGCCGATAAACTTTTAGTAGGGTAATTATACGAGTTGGTCGAAAAGAGAAGTTCTTCTATGAATCGTTATTATAATTTTGGGCATTATAAACATTAAAAACCATAAGTATGAAACTAAGTTCGTTAATAATAGTAGTAAGTATGTCGTTAGTAAGTATTTCTTTTTTTGCTCAGAATAAAATTTTAGATTCAAATTCAAAAATTAAAGTTTTGAATCTGGCGAGTTTTCATATGGGAGAAACCAACGATGCTCATAAAACGGAGTATGATGAGAATGACCCTAAAAACAAAAAAGAAAATCAAATAATTGCAGCAATGTTAGCGGATTTTAAGCCTACAGTTATTTGTGTCGAAGATTTGCCTAAAGATACTGACGGTCTTAATAAAAGCTATCAGAACTTTTTGAAAGACCCCAATATGAAATTCAAAAAGATGTCTGAAGTTCAACTTATTGCATTTGAGTTAGGTAGGCTAACAGGAGTTAGAAAATTGTATGGAATTGACCACAGGATGGGCTACGATTATCCTAAAATTGATTCCTTAGCAAAAGTGTTAGATAATAAAGTCTATTTGAATTATATACACAAAGCAGAGAAGTATGGTAGCTTTATTAATGAAGAGTTGTCAACTTTAGAACATTTAAAAAGATTGAATACATCTGAATATTTAGATTATTTAATCAACGTTAATGCTGATATGTTAACATATGTAGCGACTAAAGATAATTTTGAAGGCGCAAATGAAGCTGCAGAGTTTTACAAAAGAAATCTAAGAATGTTTTCTAATTTAAATCAAGTTCCTTTAAAAGAGGGAGATCGAGTTTTTATATTAATGGGCGGCACGCATACTGCCTTTTTTAACAGTTTTATAAAACGTAGTCCTAAATATGATTTGGTTCCTGTTTCTGATTACTTAAAGTAAACAACATCCTGGCGTTATTGCATTTTGGTTACTAAATCTAATATAATTAACAAAGACTGCTTTATACAGTCTTTGTTAATTTATTATCGTGGGGTATAATTATTCAATCACCATTTCAGGAATTTCACCTTCTAGAATTAACTCCGCTGCTGTGGAAGCGATAATGTGTTCAACCGAAACTCCTGGGGCTCGTTCGAGTAATTTAAATCCTTTTGGCGTTACTTCTAAAACGGCCAGTTCAGTTACGACTTTTTTTACGCAACCAACTCCGGTTAATGGTAAACTGCATTTCTTTAGAATTTTAGATTCTCCCGCTTTGTTGACATGCATCATGGCCACAATTATGTTTTCAGCAGAAGCAACTAAATCCATTGCGCCCCCCATTCCTTTTACCATTTTGCCAGGTATTTTCCAGTTGGCGATGTCCCCGTTTTCGGCCACTTCCATAGCTCCTAGAATGGTTAAATCCACGTGCTGTCCGCGAATCATTCCAAAACTCAAAGCGGAATCAAAGAAACTTGCACCCGGTAAGGTAGTTATGGTTTGTTTTCCGGCGTTAATAATATCGGCATCTTCGTCTCCTTCAAAAGGGAATGTTCCCATTCCTAGAACTCCATTTTCACTTTGAAATTCGACGTCGATTCCCTTCGGGATATAGTTGGCTACCAATGTTGGTATCCCAATCCCTAAATTAACAAAATAACGGTCTTTTAATTCTTGTGCGATTCGTTTCGCTATTCCAATTTTATCAAGTGCCATAATTAGTCTCTTTTTCTGGTTGTACGTTGTTCGATTCTTTTCTCATATACTTCTCCCTGAAAGATACGTTGCACAAATATTCCAGGAATATGGACTTGATTGGGATCGAGTGACCCAGCTTCTACCAGTTCTTCCACTTCGGCAACAGTTATTTTTGCAGCGCCAGTCATACAAGGATTAAAATTGCGTGCTGTCCCTTTAAATATTAAATTACCAGCCGTATCTCCTTTCCAGGCTTTCACAATGGCAAAGTCGGCATCGAATGCATGCTCCATGACATGCATTTTTCCGTTGAATTCGCGAGCTTCTTTGCCTTCGGCTACTTCGGTTCCGTAGCCAGCAGGTGTATAAAAAGCGGGAATTCCTGCTTGTGCAGAACGACATCTCTCAGCTAATGTACCTTGTGGAATCAACTCGACATCTAATTCGCCTGAAAGCATCTGGCGTTCAAATTCTGCATTTTCCCCTACGTAAGAAGAAACCATTTTTTTAATCTGTCTTTTGTGCAATAGTAAGCCAAGACCAAAATCATCGACACCGGCATTGTTTGAAATGCAAGTTAGATTGTTGGTTCCTTTTTTTACTAGCTCAGCGATTGAGTTCTCTGGGATGCCGCATAGTCCGAAACCACCTAACATAATGGTCATTCCGTTTTCTATACCTTGAAGTGCCTCTTGAACGGTATTTACTTTTTTATTAATCATATTATTTGGTTCTAATGATGTAATTAATAGTATTTATTTAGCCCAGATTGTAGCAGCATACTTTATGGTTGGTTTTCAACCAAGGCAGCTATACCTTCTAGCTGGAAATAGCCTCTAAGTATTCTTAAAACTGGAATTCTTCGTTGTTTTGAACAGCAGTAGTGTCTTTGGCGGCCGGAGCAGAATAACAGTCTACTTTTATAGAGAGATTTGCGGGTCTTTCAAATTCGTCTTTAGACACCGTAAGGTCTGGATCTGCATAACAAAGTTTCATGAAGTAGGCCCAAACTGGCAATGCGGCGGTAGCTCCTTGACCGTAAGTAATACTCTTGAACCTAGCTGAACGGTCTTCATTACCTACCCAGACACCCGTTACAAGGTTTGGAACCATTCCCATGAACCAACCATCAGATTGATTTTGAGTAGTACCGGTTTTACCAGCAATTGGGTTTGTAAATTTATAGGGATATCCCGTAATTCTATTGTATCCATAACCACCGCCATCAGTTCTTAACCTGTTTCCAGAGCCACCCTCGGTTACTCCTTCTAGTAATTTAATAATCGCAAATGCGATGTCTTTATTTAAAACATCGTGCGATTCTGGAATTGGTTCATAAATAATCACACCACTTTTATCTTCGATTCTAGTTAAAAATTGGGGTTTGATATAAACGCCTTGATTCGCAAAAGTACCGTATGCCGCAACCATGTCTTCAACAGTAATATCTACGGCTCCTAATGCTATCGACGCCTGCGCCGGGATTTCGGACTTCACTCCTAATTTATGCGTTAATTTAACCACCGCCTCAGGGCCTACCTTATCCATTAATTTGGCCGATATTGTATTGATCGAATTAGCCAACGCTTTTTTCAAAGTAACCATTCCTATGTATTTGTTGTTGGAGTTTCGTGGGCTCCAATCTTCTGTTGCATGGTGACGTCCAGCTGGCATGGTAAACGGAGCATCTATAATTGAATCGCAAGGAGACATGTTTAGTTGCTCTATGGCAGTCGCATAGACAAAAGGTTTGAATGTGGATCCAACCTGTCTTGCACCTTGGCCTACGTGATCATACTGAAAGTATTTGTAATTAATTCCACCTACCCAGGCTTTTATGTTTCCTGTTTGCGGCTCCATAGACATCAAACCTGATTGTAAGAAATGTTTGTAATAGCGAATGGAATCTATGGGGGTCATGATCGTATCTTTCTCACCTTTCCAAGTAAATACTGTCATTTTTGTTTTTACGTCGAATGATTTTATAATTTCTTCTTCAGTTTTAGCAAGAGACTTTAAAACGTTCCATCTGTTTGATGATTTCATCGCTCGCATTAAAATACGGTCTGTTTCTGCAGTGGAAATATTTACAAAAGGAGCATTTTTATTGTTTTTGGCTTGTATGAAAAACTCTTCTTGAAGGTTTGCTAAATGTGCTGAAACAGCCTCTTCTGCATGCAATTGGATCCGAGAGTCAATAGTGGTATATATTTTTAGTCCGTCTCTGTAGATGTCGTAATCTGAACCGTCGGGTTTTTTATTGTCTTCAACCCATTTCTTCATGTAATCTCTTAGGTACTCTCTAAAATAAGTGGCTGTTCCTTCGCGGTGACTTTCCAGTTTGAAATTTAATGCGATGGGTAAGCTTTGAAACTTCAATTTTTGTGCGTCAGTAATCATATTCTCTTTCTCCATTTGAGAAAGCACAACATTCCTACGATTTTTTACTCCTTGGGGATTTCTAATGGGATTATATAAAGTCGAGTTTTTGAACATTCCTACTAAGATGGCGGACTCGTCTATTGTTAGATCTTTGGGTTCTTTCGAAAAATAAGTTTGAGCTGCTGAGCTCACACCTACCGAAAAGTTCCCAAAATCATATATATTACAATACATGGTTAATATTTCATTTTTAGTGTATTGTCTTTCAAGTCGAATGGCAATAATCCATTCTTTTACTTTTTGTACAATTCTAAAGGGTAGGAACTTGGACCCCTCGCCATGAAATAATTGTTTAGCTAATTGCTGTGTTAAGGTACTTGCCCCACCACTAGTTCCTAAGCTTGCGATAGCTCTCAAAGTACCTCGTCCGTCAATACCTGAATGCTCATAAAACCGAGCGTCTTCAGTAGCCACCAATGCTTGAACAAGGTTTTTTGGTAAATCTGAATACTTTAATTGAGATCTGTTTTTCTGAAAATATTTACCTATCACTACTCCGTCAGAAGAGATTACTTCTGTGGCTAAATTTGAGTCTGGATTTTCCAAATCCTCAAATGAAGGCATCGGACCCAAGAGTCCCCAAGACGCAAACAGGAAAAATAGTACGACCGCGCCCATTCCGTAAAAGAAAATCCTCCAAAATGTTTTAGTATAATACTTAAAGTCTTTATCGACCGTATTAACATTTTTATTGTTTTGTTTCGTAGCCATAAATAATATCCTATTCTATTTTTTCTATTCTTAAACCTACATCAGTGATACCTTCTAATAGTTCCACTCCAGGAACTTTACCAGTTTCCCTGACAGCCTGTTTGATGCTAACTTTGTATTTCCCTCTGAACCTCACTTTTTCTTTGTAAAGCAATTTACTTTCTTTAATGTCTGTAAATCCTTCACCAAGTATCGTGCCGTCTGGACTAGCCATTTGGTATTCTAGGGTGTCTACCTTTGTGTAGCCATTTGGTTTTTCAATGGATACAATTAAAAAGAGATTGTTGTATTGGTAATTGTTATTGTCTCTTAAATTTATAAATAAATTATAGCGTTTTGTAGAATCTAAAATGGGCAAATCGAAAGTGATAACGCTATCTTTATGCCAAGCGCTTCCTACGGTTTTATACTCGTCAAAAACTTTTTTTTTATCGCATGAAGAAAAGGCAATCACAGTCAGAAGAATAAAAATGCTATTTTTTAGTTTCATTTTTTGTAATAATTATGGGTTTTCTTGCTACCGTTGGTTTCTTGTCGGTCGGTTCTGAAGAGTTGTTATTTGCTGGTTTTTTATTGTTTGCAACAATAACATTTTCACCCGCCGGTCTTGGTTTTTTGCTTGGTTTTTTCCTTTTTTTAGGTTGGTCAAAACGAGTTAAGCTTTCCTGGCCCATAGCGTTATTAAAATCTTTTTCTCTTTCAACAATAATTTCAATTGCAAAATCCTCTAATGAAGAAACTTTGTTTTTTAGCTTATTTTCAGCAATGATTTCGTTTACTTTTTCAATTTTTAGTATATGCCAATTGGCAAAATTATTAGTGTAAGCAAACCACATCAAACCTTTAAAAATATCTTGTTTTTGGCAAATTGCATCTCCTTTTTCGGTAACTAATTTTGTTTCGAAATCAGGAAAACCTTTCAATGCATCCATATAAGTATCTAACTCATAATTCAAGCAACATTTTAATTTCCCGCATTGTCCTGCTAGTTTTTGTGGATTCAATGAAAGTTGTTGGTAACGTGCTGCTGAGGTATTTACACTTCTAAAATCCGTTAACCAAGTAGAGCAACATAACTCTCTTCCGCAAGAACCTATTCCTCCTAAACGAGCGGCTTCTTGACGGAAACCAACTTGTTTCATTTCCACTCTAGTATTAAACTCTTTGGCAAAATCTTTAATTAAAAGTCTAAAATCGACTCTGTCATTTGCGGTATAATAAAAAGTAGCTTTTGAGCCGTCTCCTTGAAATTCGATATCCGAAATTTTCATTTCTAGTTTTTGAGCAATCGCTAATTCACGAGCACGAACTTTCATCGGTTCTTCTTTCTCCCGTGCTACAGACCAAATATCAATATCTTTTTGAGATGCTTTTCTATAGATTTTCGGAACTTCTTTACTATCAGGGCTAACCCCTTTTTTCTTCATCTGGATTTTAACCAATTCTCCTGTCAAAGTAACAATTCCAATATCGTGGCCCGGAGACGCAACAGTAGCGACTATGTCTCCCATGCTTAAAGTCAATTTTTCAGTATTGCGGTAAAACTCTTTTCTACCGTTCTTGAATCGAACCTCGACACAGTCAAAAGGAGCCTGACCAGTGGGTAAACTCATGTTAGAAAGCCAATCGAAAACAGTTAATTTATTGCAGCTATCGGTGCCGCAAGTCCCATTATTTTTACAACCCTTTGGTGAACCACCATCAGAAGTTGAACAACTTGTACATGCCATAATTTTATATATAGTGTTGTGATAAACACAACTTATGTTCTTAAAATGATTAATTGGTAAAGATAGCATTTTTTAAGTGTGTGTGACAACCATAGAAAACGCGAATGATTTACGGATATTTAATAAGAAAAGCCTATTTCAAACGAATGAAATAGGCTTTTGTAAACTAGGGATGTAATTAAAATTTAGTCTAAAACTTTATATAATTTATCAGATAATCGAATTCTGAAAGGCAATTTAAAAGTGCAAGTATCTCCGGAGATAGCATTGTCAGCAGCAGTATCGTTAATAAACATTTCTGTAATTGTTATTTTTTGTTCACCTGTGGTTGTGCCTTTTACAAGAACGGTATCTCCAATGTGAAGTTCGTTGTCTTCAATTAAGAATTGACCAACACTTGGTTTTGGGAAAAAGTGGG
>CALJVL010000003.1 GCA_937773775.1 uncultured Flavobacterium sp. | reverse complement strand
AAATGGATTAACCAATCTTAGGTATAAATATATCCCCTATTCAAACGGTACCGCTTTGGGATTGGAAGGAAATTATGTTCCGAGACCAGATTTACAATGGGAAAATATTACGACCTCTAATTTTGGTGTTGATTTAGGGTACAAAAACCTAACGGCAACTTTAGATTTGTATTTAAAAAGTTCAACAGATTTACTTTTAACTAAAGATGTACCTCCCGAAAGTGGTTATTCTTCGATTATTCTTAATCAAGGAAAGGTAGAAAACAAAGGAGTTGAACTAACATTGGGTTACAAATTTTACAATTTATTTGGTTCAAAATTAAATTATGATCCCCAATTCAATTTTGCTTTTAACGAGAGTATAGTTACTGACTTAGGGGGTGACAAGATTGTTACAGGGGGTATCTATATCGATAGGAATTATAAAGGCGATACGATGTTAAGAGAAGAAGGATATCAATTTAATTCGTTTTTCCTATATCATTTTGATGGAATTTGGCAAACTGGTGAGGAAACACAAGCAGCAGTATATGGCGCAGTTGCCGGAGACCCTAAACTCCGTGACACAAATGGGGATAAGGTTTTGGACAATAAGGATAAATACCACGCTGGAAATGCAGACCCTACCATAACAATGGGTTTTGCTAATAATTTCCATTATAAAAATTTTGAATTTAAAGCCTTTTTCCAAGGGGTATTTGGCAATAGGGTTTACAATCAAACCCGACTAACGCTTGAAAATCCAGATTTGGGATATTTGAATAATTTATCTCAGTCGGTATTAGATAGATGGACAGAAACAAATCCTTCAAATTCACAAAGTTCAAAATTAAGACCAATAACCCAAACCTCAGTTGAAAGTGATCAATATTTAGAAGATGCCTCATTTGTAAGACTAAAAGAAATTAATGAAGCTTACCACTGGAAAATGAAACCAGAAAAGCAAATAAGGGAATTGCTTTTTGGACTAGGAGTTACCAATGTATTTACAATAACATCCTATAAAGGTTTAAATCCAGAAATACTTGTTTCTGATAATCTATGGAATTTGAATCCTTACATAAGAACTGTCACTTTGAGCCTTAATGTAAATTTCTAAACCAATCAATTCTAAACTTTTTTTAAAATTATATATCATGAAAAAATTAAAATTAATAGCAACGCTACTTTTCCTAATTGTATCTGCCTATTCCTGTAACGACGATTATCTGGACGAGGTTAATTATGGATCAGTAAATGATGGCGTTTTATGGAAAGATAAGTCCGATATTCAACAAGCAATAAATGGTGCTGTTAGTAATTACGACTCAACATGGGGTTCTGGAACAATATTCTTTCTCTTAATGGAAGATGGTGCAACTGATTATTGGCTTGGTGGCGCTAATTCTGCATGGCAATTTTCAAATTTCTCCGAGTGGAGAACTAATTTTCCTACTATCTTTAACTGGGCCGTATGGCCACCTATTTGGAATTCTATATATTATTCCAATCTTGTATTAGAGCGTATGGATAGAGTTCCAAATCTAACCGAAGAAGAAAAAAAGAGATTTGAAGGACAGGCTCGTTTTTTTAGAGCACTGAATTACTATTTTGCTCAAAACAAGTTTGGTGGTGTTCCAATTATTACTTCTGTTGAGGATAAGAGAACTGCAATTCCTCAAAGCACAAGAGAAGAAGTAAGACAATTGATTGAAAACGATTTGATTATTGCAGCAAATTTATTGCCTGGAAAAGCTGATACTAAATCAGAGGGGCTACTTTCTAGACCATCTAAACAAGCGGCATTAGGACTTTTGGCAAGATTGTATATCAATTGGGAAAGCCGTGAAGACCGTTGGCAAAAAACATCTGAAACTTGCAATCGTATTATTAATGAACCTTCGGGAGCTGGCTTAGAAACTCCTTATTCAAATATTTTTGCTTTGGATAAAGAAAACAACAAAGAAATTATTTTTGCCATAGAACACAGTACTATTTCTAATCAAAATGGAGTGTTTTTATTAAATACTTTTTTTGCAAGCGAATGGAATATGAAAACACCTAATGCTTCAAGGATAGGATGGGGAGGCGATTGGAGAGTAAATAAAGCCTTTTACGATAAGTTTGAAACGAACGATTTGCGAAAAAACCAACTTCTTATGTCATATACAGATGTAGATGGAAATACGGCTACACTAACCACCCCCCTGTTGGCTAAATATCCTTTAGATCCTCCTAATCTATTTAATGCCACTGGAGGCAATGATCAACCACTAATTCGATTTGCCGATATTATATTAATGAAAGCCGAAGCTGAAAATAATCTTGGGAATATAAACGCTGCAATTGGTTTCGTAAATCAAATCCGGAATAGAGCAGGTTTAGGCGATCTTGATCCAGCATTATTTAATACTCTTGGTCTTCTAAATGATGAAATTTACTTTGAAAGACGTAGGGAGTTTTTTTGTGAAGGTTTGGGAAGAACCGATATGATTCGTTTTAAATTAACTTCAAACAATACTCATGATAATGAATTCTTGAAATGGGTTGCTTCTAAGGATGGAACAGATGGAGGAAACGTTAAATATTTGGTATATTCTTTTGATGGACAGGCATTAAGAAAAAACACAGGACTAAAACAAAACCCAGGGTATCTTAATTAATTTTAATACTATATTATAAAGTGTTCCGAAAAGCTTTTTTGTAATTTTAGACGATTTAGTGCAATTTTCAATTTGTAAGTAATTGATAACCAACATTATTTTTTATTTAAAAATATTAAAAAGAGACTGAAAAATTTAAAATTAGGTTGTCGGTGAAGACTAAAAAGTATATTTTTGATTTTTTAAAAAGCTACTAAATTTTAGTTAAGAATGGAAGGTTAATCTTCCTACTTTATTTGCAAATGATTTAATGATTATCAGTTATGCAGTTGTTAGTGCCAATGGTAAGTCGTGCAAAGTAATAAGAGTAAGGGAGTAATTAAGAAAAGAGCCAATTTTGATGAATTTGAATGTGGATTATTTTTATATCTTCCGAATGAAATTTATGTTTAGAGTAATAGAACGTATGATAAATAGAAAAAGAAAATTACATATTCTACCAATAATTTTAGTGTTAATACCATTATTATTTAATTGCATCTATGGGTTTGCCCAATCAGGCACAGAACCACGCCAAAAATTATCACTCGATTTGGGATGGAAATTCCATCTAGGGGACATTGAAGAATACACTACTAATGCGTATAAGGGTGGCGGCGATGGTGGAGCACCAGCGGAGACAAAGTTCGACGACTCCTCCTGGAGAGGCATCAACCTCCCGCACGATTTTATGGTCGAAACTCCAATCGATTCTACTGTTTCAGCAGTAAATGGTTCACTACCCTATGGTATTGCATGGTATAGGAGGAGTTTTGATCTTCCTTCTTCTGATAAAGGAAAACGTATTATTCTGACCTTTGATGGAATTAGCCGTTTCAGTTACATATTCGTGAATGGGTTTCAGGTTAAGTTTAATCGCTCAGGGTACATCGGGTTTTCAGTGGATATAACCGAAGCCTTGAATTACGGAGGAATAAATGTAATTGCCGTTCGGGTAAATACACGCGAAGGTGCCGAGGGATGGTGGTACGAAGGTGGAGGTATTTACCGTCACGTATGGCTCGAAAAATGTGCTCCCGTGTATATTCCCGACTATGGCGTGGCAATAAATCCTTCCTTAAACAGCGCATTATCAAGTGCTAATATAGAAGTAAAAGTGGAAGTACGTAATGAAAATGATAAACCGAGTAGCATAACCCCCGAAATATTGCTTAAAGATGCAAAAGGAACAATTATAAAAAGATTTAAAGGTCCACCTGAATTGATTGCATCTGGCACCAGCCAGTTTTTAACACTTGAAATGACAGTAGATAACCCTCTACTTTGGACTCCCGAAATGCCCAATCTGTATAAGCTTGAAACCAGGTTAATACAGGATAATGTGGTTGTTGATGGAATAACCAACCAAATAGGGTTTAGAACATTTGCTTTCGATACGATTAGCGGATTTCTCATTAACGGAACCAAAAAAATTATAAAAGGCGTAAGTTTTCATCAGGATCATGCTGGGGTAGGTATTGCTGTTCCAGATGCTTTATTACGGTTTCGGCTTGAGAGCCTTCAAGAACTAGGTGTAAATGCTATTCGGTTACATCACCCGGTTAGTCCAGATTTTGTTGAGATGTGTAACGAAATGGGATTTTTACTCCTTGCGGAAACCCGTCATTTTAGTGGATTCGGTGATCAGATAGAAATGTTTGAACGAATGGTAAAAATGACCAGAAATGCTCCCTGTGTTATTGCTTGGTGTTTAGGCAACGAAGAAAATCTTCAGGGCGATGTTAAAGCAGTTGAAATTGTAAAAAAAATGCGCCGTACCGCAAATGCACTCGATTTGCAACAACGTCCGGTAACCATGGCCTTCAATGGCTGGACAAATGGTCTCGTTGCTAATGAAGTTGATCTTGTTGGTTACAACTATGGTACAGACCATATCATGGGGAAAATTACCCACGGGAAACCGATTATATCGTCTGAATCAGCCAGTATGGTTAACACACGGGGGAGTATGAAACAGACAAAAAAAGACATGTATCCAGCGCATACGACCGAAAAGGGGTAAGTTGGGGACAATCGGCCGAAGAGGTTATGGACTTTACCATGAACCTTAAAAAGCTTGGTGGAACATTTATCTGGACAGGATTTGATTACCGAGGTGAACCAACTCCTTTTGGATGGCCAAATGTTTCTTCCGATTTTGGGATATTAGACCTTTGTGGCTTTCGAAAAGATTTAAGCTATTTCTTCGAGGCATGGTGGAGCGACCATGAAGTATTGCATATTATGCCTCACTGGAACTGGGAGAATAGAGAAAAGGATACTATCGATGTTTGGGTGTACAGTAATTTTCCCGAAGTAGAATTGCTGTTAAATGGTAAGTCACTTGGTAAAAAAACTATGCCAAAATACAAACACCTAGAGTGGAAAGTTCCGTACAGTAAGGGCGTGCTTGAAGCTAAAGCATTCAAAAATGGTATGATGGTAGCTGAAACAATTGTCAAAACTGCAGAAAGCCCTGCAAAGATAGCTGTTGAAGCTAACCGAAAAAGTATCAATGCAGATGAACAGGATGTTGTAGTTTTCAATATATCAATTCTAGACAAAAACAATACCTATTGCCCCGAAGCCGATGATGTATTGCGTTTTAGTGTGACAGGTCCAGGGAATATTCTGGGGGTTGGTAACGGGAATCCTGGCAGTCATGAAAGCGATAAATTGCCCATGCGTAGAGCCTTTCATGGCAAGGCACAGGTAATTGTTCAATCTACTGGTGTGCCGGGAGATGTCACCCTTACGGTAACTTCCGAAAAGTTGATCCCTCAAACCATAACCATAAGCAGTAAGGCACTGGATACACCATTGATGTACGTTCCTTCGAGTGTAAGAAATATTGAAGTACTGAAATTTTATCCAGAAATTCCGCAGGATGGTCAATCTAATACCAGAAAAAAGCAATGGACATTGGAAGAAATGTATGAAAGAACAGCAGGTTATATTATTAAGTAAAATAGGAATAAAAACCTTAAATTAGCACTATTATGTCAAGAACAAGAAGAACCTTCGGGAAAGACTTCAAAGCCAAATTTGTTTTAGAAGCCTTAAAAGAAAAAGATACCATCGAGGTATTAGCAAAAAAACACGATTTGCTGCCTAATCAAATTTCAACATGAAAGGCAGAAGCTATAAGGAATCTTTCTGCTGTTTTTTCTCAGGAAAAAGCGGTCGTTGCCAAAGACGAAATACCAACCGATAAACTCTATACCCCAATAGGTAAACTGACTTTAGAGAATGACTTCCTAAAAAAAAGTCTGGGTTAGTCCGCCTAAGTGAACGAGTTAAAATGGTCAATTCCAAAAATAAACTGATCATTGTTAAACAATGTCGTTTGTTAGAAATTCATCGTGTAGGTTTCTATTATAAGGCAAAACAGGGAAAATTCAGAGAACTTGGAAATAATGCGATTACTAGACTGGATATGTAAATAAAACCCGTAGTATTAGTTAAGCAACATTTTTTAAATTATTTTTCTGTTTCCAGAATTCTTCTATTGTTTTGTAATCTAAAGCGGAATGCCTTCTTTTTCTGTTGTACCAGATTTCAATAAATTCGAAAATATCGAGTTCCATTTGCTCTTTTGATATAAGATTATTTCCATAAATCTGTTCCGTTTTCAAAGTCTTAAAAAAGCTTTCAACTACTGCATTATCCCAACAATTCCCTTTCCTGCTCCTGTTTCTTGTAATCATTTTATAGGATTCAATCATATTGTTGAACTTCTTGCTGGCGTATTGAAAACCTCTGTCAGAATGAAATACCAGTCCTTTTTCAATAGATCGGTTTTTAATCGCCATTCTCCAAGCCGCCAAAAAAGTTTCCTCTACACTCATTCCGTTACTTAAACCCCAGCCTATAATTTTTCTATCATCGAGGTCTAAAACAGTTGTTAAATACAAAAACCCTTCTTTTACACGGATATAGGTGATATCCGATACCCAAGCTTTTGAAGGTTCTGTAACCGTAAATTCTCTGTTCAAAACGTCGGGAACAATTAAACACTTATACTTAAATTTGTTATAATATGCTGACCCCCCAAAATTCGGACAATATATCCCGACTAATTTAGATAGGAATAAAAACCTTAAATTAGCACTAATATGTCAAGAACAAGAAGAACCTTCGGAAAAGACTTCAAAGCCAAAGTTGTTTTGGAAGCCTTAAAAGAGAAAGATACCATCGAGGTATTAGCAAAAAAATACGAGCTGTTGCCCAATCAAATTTCAATGTGGAAGTCCGAAGCCATACGGAATCTTTCTGCAGTTTTTTCTGCAGAAAAAACGGTCGTTGCTAAAGATGAAATTCCAACAGAGAAACTCTACGCTCGAATCGGTCAGCTGACTTTGGAGAATGACTTTTTAAAAAAAAGTCTGGGTTAGTATCCATCAGTGAGCGAGTGAAAATGGTCGATATTCAAAACAAATTGAGCATTGTCAAACAATGTAGGTTATTAGAAATTCATCGTGGTGGTCTTTATTATAAAGCAAAACAGGAAAGTTTAGAGAACTTGAAAATAATGCAATTATTAGACCAACAGTATTTTAATACTCCATTTTATGGCTGCAGGAAACTGACGTTCTGGCTCAAAGATTTAGGTTTTAAAGTGAATCGAAAACGGGTGAAACGATTGATGAAAATCATCAATTGGCAAACCATTTATAGAGAACCTCAAACAACAATGAGTAATAAAGAACATAAGAAATACCCTTATTTACTGAAAGATTTGAACATTACACATAAAAACCAGGTTTGGGCAACTGACATCACTTATATCCCGATGGCAAAAGGATTTATGTATTTGACTGCGATTCTAGATTTGCATACACGATTTGTTTTGAACTGGAGTGTAAGCAACACAATGAGTGCTGATTGGTGTGCTGATGTTTTGCAAGAAACCATACAAAAGTATGGTGTACCTGAAATTTTCAATACAGACCAAGTAAGTCAATACACTAGTGAGGTTCACGTCAATATGTTATTAAACAATGGAATAAAAATTTCTATGGATGGTAAAGGACGAGCGATTGACAACATTTTTATTGAAAGACTATGGAGGACAGTCAAATATGAGAATGTATATTTACAAGCATACCCTGACGGAATCAGTCTTTATAAGGGACTCAAAGAGTATTTTGAATTTTATAATACACAACGTCTTCATCAGTCATTAGATTATGGAACGCCTGATAATAATTATTACAAAAAAGAAGTGGCATAAAATCAGAATAACTTTTTTTGGCTTTTTAAAATAGCCAAAAGTTATCTCCGATTTTAACCAAGATAATAGAATATCAAACTAAAAACCTATCTTAAATCATTTAGATTTCTGTCTGAAAAATGGGTACAGCATAGTAACCTTGAATTTCTTGCTTAATTTACCTCTTAAACTCAATTGATGCATATATTTAGCAACCGTAACTCTTGATGTTTTATTGCCTAAAGAAGCCAACTCTACCGTCATTCTTGGACTTCTATATCTTTGTTTTGAATCAATATAAATGGAAGTTATTTTTTCTTTAACAAGCTCAGCTATTTGTTTTCTGTCAGAAACTGACTGGCTTTTCCACGATAATAACTTCTATGAACTACTTGCAATACTTTGCACATCCTTTCAATCGGAAATATCTTTTCATTGTTTTTTATGAATGTATAAATCATCGACCGTTTTTGGAAAAGATGCCTATGGCTTTTTTTAATATATCTCGTTCTAATTCTGCATCTTTGAATTTTCTTTCAAGTTAAGCAACATTTTTAAAATTCTAGTTCTCCTCTTAGGATCCTTTTTGTGTATCGCTATATCAGGACGGGACAAAAAGACCTTTCCTATAAAATTAATACGAAAAATTCAATTCGTAAAAAGAAGAAAACTTCATTTCAATTTCCTCTTTTTAATTATTTCTGTCGGTATGTTTATAAAAATACAATTCAATAATCTCTTTGTATTAGATCATGTAATTTTAGGTATAGCAGCAATAGCATTTCTATTAACCAGCATTTTTTATCGTTCATTTGAATCTGAATTTATAATTTTTCAAAAATTTGATTTTTCAAAATTCAAAGTAAAAGCGTCTTTAGAACAAGACAGTAAAAATTTTATTACTGAATTCAGAGCTATCCGAAAGTTTTACTAAAAATCAAAAAAAACAATTCATACATCCTTTAAACAGGTTGTAATTAAAAAATTATGCTGAAAATAAGTCAGAACTGAATTCTGGTTCTGACCTTATTTTTTTGGCTCCATCTCCAACTTGATTGCATACATAATCTAAACTTAGACAATCACACAACAGAGTAATACAGGTGTAATTATGTAGGTTATAGTTTTTCTTAAAACCAAGAATCCATTAATACTGTCTTATTGAGGACTGATTTTTCTTCAATACTTAATTAATGGATTTAACATTAGTTTAACATTTACTGTTTTTATTAATATTCATTAAATATATTGATAATAGTATAAAAATGTTAGACTTGATTATTTTTTTTAGTATTGCCTAATCAAAATTAAAATTAATCTAAAAGATGAAAAAATTATTTTTAGTGTTATTATTTATTGGAACGAACTGGGCCATAAATGCGCAAAACTCAGGTATAATTTCGGGAAAAATTACAGATCTTGAAACTAACTTCTCGCTACCAGGAGCAACTATTAAATTAGAAGGATTTAATATCTATACGTATTCTAAAACTAATGGAGACTTTGAGTTTTTAAATGTTCCTGAAGGAGCATACAAAATTGAAGTAACCTATATTGGTTACCAAAAGGAAACACAAGATGTAAAAGTAGAAACAAATTTAAATACAAAGATATTTTTTGCTTTAACTACAGGTTCTGAGGAACTAAATGAAACAGTAATCATTGGTGACCGATTAAGAGGGCAAGCAAAAGCTTTAAACAAGCAAAAAAGTAATCCAAACATCACTAACATTATATCATCAGACCAAGTTGGTCGTTTTCCAGATGCCAATATTGGAGATGCTCTGAAACGAGTACAGGGAATTACAATGCAAAACGATCAAGGGGAAGCAAGAAATATTATCATTAGAGGTTTAGCTCCAAATTTAAACTCAGTAACATTAAACGGCGACAGAATTCCGTCTGCTGAGGGAGACAATAGAAACATACAAATGGACTTAATTCCTGCTGATATGATATCTACTATTGAGGTAAACAAAACGCTTACTTCAGACATGGATGCAGATGCAATTGGTGGATCTGTAAATTTAATTACACGTGCATCACCAAACGGAGAAAGAATTTCAGCAACTTTAGCTGGTGGGTATGGTCCTATTAGAGAAAAAGCAAATTATACTGCTGGTTTTGTTTACGGAAATCGTTTCTTAAACAACAAATTAGGAGTTGTTTTTAGTGCCTCTTATTTCAACAATAGTTTTGGATCTGACAATGTTGAAGGTGTATGGGTAAAAGGAAAAAAGGACCAAGTTTATATGGAAGAATTTGATATTAGAAAATATGATGTACAAAGAATCCGTAATTCATTTGCTTTTTCTACCGATTATAAATTTAACGACAACAACAGCATCTACTTAAATGCAATGTATAACTTCAGAGATGATATAGAAAATCGTTACCGCGTAAGATATAGAGGTATAGACGCCATTTACGACGGAAATGATGATATAACGGGTTTTGAAGGAGATGTAAGAAGACAAACCAAAGGCGGAATAGACAATAATAGAAACAAAAATGGTCGTTTAGAAAGACAAACTATTCAAAACTACTCCGTTGGTGGAGAACATTTATTAAGCACTAAACTGCAAATGAACTGGTCCGTAAATTATGCACAAGCTAGCGAGGATAGACCAAACGAACGTTATATCGAATACCAAAATAAAGGTTTAGATTTTAATATGAATTTAAACGACACCCGATTTCCCCTAATTACTGCTGCAGGAGATAACACAACAGAAGACTTTGGTTTTAGAGAGTTATCAGAAAACAACAATTATACGGAAGAAAGTGAGCTAGGTGCCAAATTAAATTTTAGAGTTCCTTTTTCAATAATTGAAGATCAAAAAGGTAGAATCCGCTTTGGTGCAAGAGTAAGAATAAAAGATAAATTGAGAGACAATAATTTCTTTGAATATAGTCCAATAACTGATTTTGGAAACTTAAATACTTTACCAAGCACTTTTTACAGTGGCGAAAATTGGCAAGCGGGTTCACAATATGTTCCAGGAAACTTTGTAACTAATTCCTATTTAGGAGGCTTAGACTTAAACAATGCCACTTTATATGATAAAATTGACGTGCCGGCAGAATATTTAGGATTAAACTATAATGCGAAAGAAAATATTTATGCAGGTTACATTAGATTTGATCAAGATTTTAACGACAGGCTATCTATGATTGCTGGTTTGCGTATCGAAAATACAGCTATTGATTATACAGCTAACTATATTACTAATGAAGAAGATTTAGAAGCCAAAGTAAACAACACGAACTCGTACACGAATGTTTTACCCAGTATTGCGTTCAAATACAACACTCTAAATAATTGGGTTTATAGAGCCGCATTTACAACTTCATTAGCAAGACCTGACTACTATGCACTTTCTCCTTTTGTAAGTGTAATACCCGATGATGATTCGGCAATTGATGCAGGAAACCCTAATTTAAATGCTACTTATGCTTATAATTTTGATTTCATGGCGGAAAAATATTTTAAATCGGTAGGAATACTTTCTGGAGGTGTATTTTATAAAAATCTTACTGACTTTATCTACACATACCGCGACAATCAATATACAAATGAACAATTCGCTTCAGATTTTCCAAGCTTAATAAACCCTATACCTACAGCAAACCCAGGAAATTGGTCGTTAACGCAACAAAGAAATGGAGAAAGTGTTGATGTTTTTGGATTTGAAGTTGCATTACAAAGACAATTAGATTTTATCCCAGGTAAATTCTTCAAGGGCCTAGCTGTTTATTTAAACTATACCTATACAGATTCTAAAGCTAAAGGAATAACTAATGCTGACGGAGAAGAAAGAAAAAAATGTTACTTTACCAGGAACAGCACCCCACATGTTTAACAGTTCATTATCTTGGGAAAATAAAAAATTCTCAGCACGTATTTCTTTAAACCGTACTGCCGCTTATTTAGACGAACTTGGCGGACAATCGTTTGATGACAGATATTATGACAAACAAACATTCTTAGATGCAAACGTATCTTATAAATTTACAAGAAATTTGAGAATATTTGCTGAAGCAAACAACCTTACAAACCAAGCATTGAGATATTATCAAGGAACGGCATCCAGAACAATGCAAATGGAATATTATCAAGCTAGATATAACTTAGGTCTTAAATTTGACTTTTAATTAACTTATTAAAATGAAATTTAAAATTTTACAGGTTACTTTTGTAGCCTGTAAATTTTTTTTTAAACCAATTTCGTAATGAAAAAAACAGCACTATTAATTTTATTTTTTCTTTGGTATTCCAATGGGTTTGCTCAGGCAGAGATACAAAAACAAGAAAAAAGCGCCACTTCTGAATTACAAATTATTAAAAAAAGTACTAATTTTTTAGTTCTTGGTGACTTTGGTAGAAATGGAGAATTTCATCAAAAAGAGGTTGCAGCACAAATGTCTAAAACTGCTAGTACTATAGATGCCAAGTTTGTAGTTACTGTTGGCGACAACTTTTATCCAAACGGAGTGGGAAGCACACAAGACCCACAATGGGAAAAATCTTTTGAGGATGTTTACCACCAACACAGCTTGCACGAAGATTGGCTTATCTGCTTGGGAAATCATGATTATAATGGGAATATTCAGGCGCAAATTGATTATTCTAAAGTAAGTAGAAGATGGAAATTGCCAAGTAACTATTACAAGGAAATCATAACTCTAGAAGACGGCTCAAAAGCCTTACTGCTTTTTGTTGATACAACTCCTTTTATTAAAAGCTACTATACTAAAGGTAAGGAAATAGAAGAAAATGTAAAAAAACAAGATACGATTGCTCAAAAAAAATGGATCGTAAACAATCTTAAAAATAGTGATTCCGATTTCAAATGGAAAATTGTAGTTGGACATCATCCAATGTATTCTGGAGGAAAAAGAAAAGACAATAAAGACACTAAAGATATCGAAAAACTATTTGCACCTATTTTTGAAGAATATAAGGTAGATGCTTACTTATGTGGCCACGAACACGATTTGCAGGTTATAAAACCAAAAAACAGACACACCGTACAGTATTTATCAGGAACCGGTTGTACTGTTCGTCCAACAGGAATAACTGAAGGTACACTATTTGCTGTTTCAGAGCCCGGATTTATGACTTTTTCTGTTACTCCAGAATTAATTTTGACGCAGTTGATAGATACAAATGGGAAAATTTTATTTAAACATGAACTAAAAAAATGAAAAAAATAACAGTTTGCTTCATAGTGCTATTTTGTACGTTACAATCTTGTAAAGAAAAGTTAACGCCAATAGCAGAAAATGCATTAAAACCAACGACCGTAACCGAAAAAACACCGCACGACACAGATGATCCGGCTATTTGGATTCATCCAACTGATGCCACTAAAAGTTTGATTGTTGGAACAGATAAAGAAATTGGCGGCGGATTATATGTTTATGATTTAGACGGAAAAATTGTTACACGTTTTATTAATATGGATCGTCCGAATAATGTAGATATCGCTTATGGATTACTATTAAATGGTAAGAAAGTAGACATTGCAGTAACTACAGAGCGGAAGAAAAATAGAATTAGAATATTTTCATTACCCGATTTAAAACCAATTGATAATGGTGGGATTGACGTTTTTGAAAATGAAATAGACAGAGATCCAATGGGGGTTGCTCTCTACACAAAACCATCAGACAATAGTATGTTTGCTATTGTAGGTAGGAAAACAGGTCCTTCTGGGAAATATCTTTGGCAATATGAATTGAAAGATTCTGGAAACGGCAATATAATTGGAAAACTAGTGCGGAAATTTGCAAACTTTAGTGGCAAAAAAGAAATAGAAGCTATAGCAGTAGACAATGAACTTGGCTATGTATATTGTTCTGATGAGCAATCAGGAATTAGAAAATATTATGCTGATCCGGCTAAAATCGACAACACTGAAATTGCCTTTTTTGGTCAAAATGATTTCAAGGCAGATAATGAAGGAATCGCAATTTATAAAAAAACAGCTTCTACTGGGTATCTATTAGTTTCTAATCAACAAGCCAATGCATTTGTAGTCTATTCTCGCGAAGGTGTAAATGGAAATCCAAAAGAACACAAAAAAATTGCCGAATTTCCAACTTCAGCCATAGAATGTGACGGAGCAGATGTAACATCTGTTAAGCTTGGAAGTAAATACCCTAAAGGAATGTTTGTTGCTATGAGTAATGGAATGGTTTTTCAATACTATAATTGGACTGCTATTCAAGAACAAATTGATTTACAAGAAGTAAAGTATTAAAAAACTAACTGTTTAAAACATAGCCTCTGTCAGAAATAAAACATAGGCTTTTTATAGTGCTGTTCGTTTTAAGTTATGACAGAGGTTTTGTTTTGTTTTAAATTCGGAACCACTTTTAGAAACATACGTTTTTAAAGTTTTAAAGTAAAAACGATCTTTGTAAAAACAACACAGCTACCGCACGAATCCTTTCGTGTGGTTTATAAAGCTAAGACTTAAGCTCCGGAACTCCTTCCCTCCTTTTAAAAACAGAGAATAACCATTTGCGCAAACAGCAAATTTTGCTAGGTCAACGATCGGGACGACTAAAATCAACAGAAATTATCTCCAACCAATTGAAGAAATCTAATAAAACTGCTTTATATTTGGTTAAACAACAAGCGAAGTAATACCAGCAATAAATAGCAACAGTCTACCCCATTAGTGCGTTTGCACAAGATTTACTAACGAGAACATAAAAGTTAGTGGCAAGCACACAAACGAGTACTATTAAACTAAAATTAACTAAAATGAATTTTGATATTCAATCCATATTGGAAAACGACAAAACAGCTCTTTTTCCTTTACTTGAAAAGGATTTTGAGGACTTATATGAAGTTGCAGCTGACCCTAAAATATGGGAACAGCACCCTAACAAAGACCGTTGGAAAAAAGAAGTATTCAAAACTTTCTTTGAAGGTGCAATAAAAAGCAAAGGAGCTTTTAAAATTATTGACAAAACAAACGGTAAGCTATTAGGAAGTACGCGCTTCTATGATTATAACAGACAAGAAAACAGCAAACTAATTGGATATACTTTTTACTCCACACAATCTTGGGGAAAGGGGATCAATAATTCTGTAAAAACTATAATGTTAAACTATGTTTTCCAATTCGTTTCCAAAGTATATTTTCACATTGGAGAAGACAATATTCGTTCTCAAGTAGCGATTAGTCGTCTAAAAGCAAGAAAAATTGGGGAACAAGAAGTGACTTATTTTGGCGAGCAACCAAAACAAAATTGTGTGTATGAATTAAACAAAAATGAATGGTTTTCAAATGAAAAACTAAACAATAAATAAATTGATGAAAATTCCTGGAATTACAAGTTGTTTCATCTTTTATTACCATCCACGCTACAAGGCGACAAAGCGGTTATTGGAATAATGGCAAAATTGGAAAGAATTATTTCAAAAATTCGGCCTCAATTAAAAAGACTGAGGTGTTGTTTAGTTTTTTTGATAATTCGATAGCTCCCGAAACTGGACTTGCTAACTTTACCCTCATAAAAAGTTAAGAATAAAAACCTTAATTTTAACTTACACACTTTACGAGATAGTGTAAAAGGGTTTCAAGATAAATAGCCATAAAACCCTTTTATGCGTCAGATTTGAGTAAGGTTGTTAGGTCTAAATAAGGATTAGTCTTGATTTACTTTACCATCACATCCACAAGGAAGATAATCTGAAAAAACTTGATCTTTAAGCAAGTATGATTTTGAATAAGGATAACCTTTACCTAATCCTAAGTTTTCTTCATTAAAAGTATAAATACAATCAAAAGTAATCATGCTGCTACCTTCAGATAGATCGTTTGGATTGCAAAATGGGTTGAAAGCCGTATTACAGCTTGATTTTATTAAATCACCAAGTATGTTTTTGATAATATAGTCGACGTCAACGTTATATTTTTTAGCTAAATTTTTATTGACATCAATAGCTATCCTGCCGGTAAGCTCTGCGTTTCTCGTAATTGAGTCTCCGTGAATATTAAACATATTTACATTAAATGCAGCCAAAGTTGCAATTTTTTTAAATCTTGGATCTGATTCAAAAGAAAGTTGTTTGAAGCTTTCCGTAAATTCTTTGCTTAACGGATTGAAATATCTCGGTACTAAAGCCTCTTGTTTCGTATCAATCCAAATTTCACTTTTCAAATACTCATAACCCATCATGGCATGTCCTTTTTGTATGAAAGAATCAAAAAGATTAGTACCTCTAATTATCATGTCGGCCGATTTTGCCTGGTAATATAGCCCTGGTTTTTTCATTCCAGGAAGTGGAAGTTTGAATGGTTCAGACAGCACCCATCTACCTTCAAATCCGCTAGCAGGACAATTTTCTGAAATAGCTGAATTGCCAATAAAAGGGGAATCAAAAAACATCGAAGATTCAGGATAGAAATAATTCTCCAGAGGATGTTTCTCATAATCTGATTTTTTACCATCAAGATGATTGAAATCGAGTAAATAACTTGTGATTAGGCCAAACCCTAAAAAAAATATTGAAGTAATAAATATTTTTTTTCTATATGCTTTTTTTAATTTATTTATCAGTAGTTGTTTTTCCTCGTTTGCCTTATCAACCGATTGTCGCCCAATCAATCGATTGATATTATTTGATGCGCGCTCATACATACCATCTGTTGCGGTACCATAAAGAAGTTTTGTAAACTGGCTACTGCTTATACTTAAATCACTTGCAACCTTACCATATGATGTAGTGCCAAAAAGCGCTTTGTTACGGTCCCAAATACCGTATTTTTTCTCGAGGAGATTAATGAATAAATTAATGTTATCTTTATTTTCTTCCATAAAAATTTATGTATAATAGTGTAAAAGAGTGTAAAATATTGCTAATATAGACATTTACACATGTTCTTTGTCAATTTTAAGATTATGTTTGCGACAGTTGTTAACAGTAATTTAACACAGCTATAACCAACAACCAAACTACACTAATAATGGAAAAACAAAAATTAATTAAATTTTTAATTGTGTTTTGTTCAATGATGGTTCAACAAACGTTTGCGCAACAAACAATTAAAGGGACTATTACCGATCAAGGAGGATTACCGTTGCCAGGAGTAAATATACTGGAGCAAGGCACCACAAATGGACAAATTACCGATTTTGATGGTAATTACTCAATTTCTGTTTTAAACGCTAAAGCAACTCTAACTTATACTTCTATTGGGTTTACGCAACAAATAATTATTGTTGGTATTAAAAACACAATCAATGTTACTCTGCAAGAAAGTTTAGAACAACTTGGTGAAGTAGTTATCACTGCACTTGGTTTTAAAGAATCTTCAGATGAATTAGGATATGCAACTTCAGTAGTTTCTAGTGAGTCGATCACGGGCGCTAAAGAAACTTCCATAGTTAATTCTTTATCCGGTCAAGCTTCAGGGGTTAGAATTTCCAGGAACTCGAGTGATCCAGGTGCTGGTGCCTATATTCAAGTTAGAGGAATATCATCAATCGAGCGCAGTTCACAGCCGCTCATTGTTATTGATGGTGTCCCCATGAGTAATGATGTTCGTGGAGATTCGAATGATTTTGCTCAGCAATCACGATTAAATGATATAAACCCGAACGACATTGAAAGTTTAACTGTTTTAAAAGGAGCTTCTGCGGCTGCACTATGGGGTACACAGGCATTAGGAGGGGTCATTATGATTACTACTAAAAGTGGTAAGTTCAATCAAAAGATGAAAGTGACTTATAACACAACATATTCATCTGATGTAATTAATGTAAAATACCCCCTGCAGGATAAGTTTGGACAAGGAACAAACGGTGTTTTTACGCCAAACAACACCTATTCTTGGGGTGATAAGATTTCTGAAAGATCTGGGGCGCCGGATGATTTTAATACTTTAGGAGCTTATTATATTGATCAAGACGGGTCTTTTTATTATCCTATAGTTAATAAAAACTCAAGGGAAGTTTTTGACGAAAGCAATTTTGATAAAGTATTCCAAACCGGGCATTTTCTAGAAAATAATGTCAGCATTTCGGCAGGTAACCAAGATAGCTCCATTTACTTTAGTGTAAGCGATTTTAATCAAGAAGGAATAATCAAAAATGCTGATTATAGAAGAACCACGGCATCAATTAATGTTAAACATAAATTGAATAAAAAATCAGATCTGAACGCTTCTTTTAAGTATATGAAGACAAATTCCAATCGTATTCGCCGTGGGGTAAGCAATAATGGTTTATATCTGGGGTTAACAAGAACGCCAGCTGATTTTGATATCTCTGGTTACAAAGGGGATTACTATGCTTCTAGTACCTCATCTCCAATTTCTGGGAGGCAGAGAACGTATAGACGATATTTAGGAGAGAGTTCAAGTGCAGTGGCAAACAATCCATTGTGGACTATTAATGAACAGGAGAACACATCAACTGTTGATCGCTTCATTGCGAACGTAAATTACAACTTAAGACCAGCAGAGTGGTTAGAATTGATTGCTAGAGCAGGTATTGACAAATTTATAGAGAGAGGCCATGAATTTTATACTCCAGGAGCGGCTGCTACTTTTGTTAACGGAACACAAATTAAAGATCATGCTACTAATAGCATATTCAATATGGATTATATAGCTAAAGCCAGTAAAACTTTTACTGCTGATTTTAATGCCGACATTTTGGTAGGTTTTAATTATAACCATAAAGAAAGGGTTGTGGAGGGTAACGAGATTAATAACTTCATTCTCTACACTGATGTGGCAGATCGTATTTTAGATGTAAACAATGCTTTGCCAGAAAACAGATCAGTTACGTCGTCATTTGGAAGTGAAAGAACTGTAGCTGGCTATACTGCTGCTAATTTTTCAGCTTACGACCAGGTTTTTATTAATGCAACGCTAAGATCTGAATATGCTTCTACATTCGGATTAAATTCTAATAAACCATTTTATTTTCCTTCAACTTCAATTGCGTGGCAGTTTAGTGAACTGAATTTATTACCGAAAAAGTTTCTTTCATTTGGAAAATTAAGAATGTCATACGCAGAGGTTGGTGTTCAACCGGCTCGATACAATACCTTCGCAGAGTACGTTTCACCCACCTATAGTGATCAATTAGGAGGAGGTTTAGCAACTGGGCTTTATGGTAGTGGAGCTTTTGTTCCAAGTTCCTCTTTAGGTAATCCTTCACTCAAGCCTGAAAGAAAAAAGGAATACGAAATTGGTACAGACCTTCGGTTTTTTAAGAATAAAGTAAAACTTAATGCTACTTATTACTCAAATGAGATTAATGATATATTACTTAATTTTCCTATAGCCTATTCTCGAGGGTATTCCCAATTATATTCCAATGCAGCTTCGATGAAAAATTATGGAGTAGAATTAGAATTAGGTTATAATATTTATAAAAGCTCTGATTGGAACATAAACATGAGTTTCTTGTATTCTAAAAATAAAAACGAGGTTACTAGCCTTGTTGAAGGTACAGATTCCGTGCAGCTCGATACGGGTTTAAGTGGTGTTCATAATCGTGCCATGATTGGTCAACAACATGGTATACTTTGGGGGACTAGATCTTTGAGAGATGAAAACGGCCAAATACAAAATGACGCTAATGGTTTTCCTATTACCGATCCTGTACAAGGCATGATTGGAGACCCCAACCCGGATTGGCAGGGGTCAGCTATTGGATCCATCTCATACAAAAACTTCTCGTTATCGTTTCTGTTTGAAACCAGCCAAGGCAATGATATTTTTGCAGGTACTAAGTCGACACTTGTAGATTATGGTCGATGGGGATCAACGGCTAACGAGGTTACCGCTACACAAAATTTACTAAATTTTAAAGGTAATGTAATACTAGCTGGCACTAATTTTCGTGGTGAAATTCGTGATTTTGGGGCAGGACCAGTTGCTCTTACTCAAGATTGGTATAATGGCCCTGGAGGATTTTTCGGTGGAAATTCCGAATTGTTTGTTGAAGATGGTTCATGGACTCGCTTAAGAGAGTTAACTATAAGTTACAAATTAAACAAAGAGGTAACCAAGGCAATAGGTATTGACAACCTTACATTATCTGCAACTGGTAGAAACCTTATTCTATGGACGGAATTTGAGGGAAATGACCCTGACACCAATGTTTCTGGCGTAAGTTCTTCACGTGGAATTGATTACTATAATAATCCAAGTACAAAATCGTACGTCTTATCCTTATCAGTGACATTTTAATAAAAAAACTTAAGAAATTATGAAAAAAATATATGCAATAGGTGTTTTATCTCTTTTTATCTTTAGTTGTGCCGATATGGTAGAAGATTTAAATCAAAATCCTAATAATCCTACATCAGCCCCTTATCAATATACCTTAACAGGTGCTGAGGTAGCAACTATAGTATTTCAAACAGGAGCACCAGCAAGACAATCGGGAATTATGGCTGGTCAATTTACTGGATTTGACAGACAACATTTGGCCTATAATAACTATCTAGTAACGTCCGCATCTTTTGACACTACTTGGCGAATTATATTTAGAGATATTTTAAGAAATATTCTTGTAGCTGAGGAGTCTGCAAAATCCAGCGGAATTGATGGAATCTCATTGGGGGTTTTGCAAGTATTAAAAGCATTGGATTTAGGGACAGCTACATCTCTTTTTGGAGATATTCCATATGACCAAGCTGGAAGTTTAGAGTTTGAAAACCCGGAGTTTGAATCCCAAATTGCAGTGTATGGGAAAATTCAAGCTTTACTAGATGATGCCATAGTTAATTTGGCAACTGGCACTGGAAGACCTCCAGCTAATACCGAAATTTATTTCGATGGTAACGCAGTAGCATGGACACAAGTGGCTTATACTCTAAAAGCACGCTTTTTTATGCACACAAAGGAATATCCAGTGGCATATACAGCCGCTCAAAAAGGTATTGGTTCAAACGGAAGTTCTCATACCAATAACATGAAGTCTCCACACGGTACTGCAACAGATGATGCTAATTTGTATTATCAATTTTTTGCGCTTGCATCTAGAAAAAACGATTTGGTTACATCTAACTTTTTCGCAAGTTTTATTGATTCTAATAATACCACTAATCCAATTCCTGCCAATTATCGGGGGAATTCAAAAACCAATGAAACTGCTAGGTATAATTACTTATTACAAACTACGGTTGTTGGTCTTCAGCCAAATTTTAATACAGATGGTTTTGCTCAGATTGATGCTCCAGCTCAGATAGTAACTTATGCTGAGAACCTTTTAATTCTTGCAGAGGCAGGGACACGGGCTAATTTTAATACTGGACTTGGACATTTAAATGCGTTTCGTTCATACATGGCATTAGGGGGTTACATGACCAATCCGATAATGGCTAACCTTAAATATGACCCTTATACAGCAGCTGATTTCGATAATCTAGGAATCGAAAATACGAGCGGTATTTCAAACGATAACGCATTACTTAGAGAAATTTTAGAAGAACGGTATATTACATTATTTGGGCAGATAGAGGTTTTTAACGATACGAGAAGAACACAGAACGAGAGTATAGTAAGAGTGCCTGTTGTACCTAACACAGGGTCTTTTTTACCACAAAGATTCCTTATTGGAAATTCAGAGATTGACAATAATAAAAACACTCCGAGTCCAATTCCTGATTTTTTTGAACCCACTCAAGTAAATAAATAAATTGATTATGAAATTAAGAAATATTTTAATTATCCTTTTACTATGCATCTATGGGCAAAGCAGTTTCGCCCAAGTAAAGAAAGACAGCCTGCGTGTACTCTTTGTAGGAAACAGTTTCACTTATTTCTATAACCTTCCACAGGTTGTTAACGCCATGTCTGCGTTCAGTGACAAGGTACATATTGAAACTCGAACTTCTCTGGTAGGCGGGTCAAGTATAGCGCAACACCTTAATCAAGAAAAAGGTACTCAAACGGTTGAAATTTTAAATAATCAAACTTTTGACTATGTAGTTATAAACCATCACAGTTTGGCAACTATTGATGATGCAGATCGCTTCTTTGAAGACAGCAAAAAAATGGTAGAGCTCGTAAGAAGCAAAAATGCAATTCCTGTATTTATGATGACTTGGGCGTATGATTCTAATCCACTAATGATTAAAACCATATCTGCTAAGTATGATGACGTGGGCAAAAGGTTAGGCGTTGATGTTGTGCCTTGCGGAAATCTGTTTACCGAAGTGCGCAAATGGCGTCCAGATTTGAACATGTTTGACGATGATGACAAACATCCTTCCAAACACGGAACCTATCTAAATGGTTTGGCTTTTTTTAAATATTTCACCAATGAGAAAACAACTGATATACCTGAACGTATAACTTCTATTGACAAAAACGGACAAAAATTATGGCTGTTGTTTTTAAGCCAAGAAAATACCGCTTTTTTGCAACAGTTGGTTGACGAATATAATTTTAAAACTCGTTTAAATTAAATATAAAATGAAAAAACAAATTAAAAATATTCTACTAGCATTTATCATATTTACTGGCATATTAACTTCTATTTCTTGTGAAAACACGGATGATAATGACAACTACCCAATAACTAATGCCTTTCGGGTCCTTCAAGTAAATTATGATGGTCAATCTGTAACAGGATCGATTGCTAAATTTGATCCTATAGGTCAAATGCAATTAATTTTTTCTCACGGAGTAAATAAAACTGCTTTTGAAGCAGCATTATCTGTTTCGCCTGCTACTGATTATTCACTTACTTATGATGAGACCAACTCTCTTATTACTATTGGTTTTAACAGCCCATTAGACTATGAAACGGATTATACCCTTTCTTTGCCAAAAGGAACTTATGGAGCTGAAGGTCAATTCTCTAATACTGATTACCAGTTACTGTTTTCTACGAAGGCATTTGTACCTCCTACTTTATCAATCTCAGTTGAAAGTACTGATATTTATGAAGGAGAACAATTAACACTTACCGCTTCATTGAGTGAAAGTATTCTAAAAGATGCTAGCTTTGATATCGTTTTATCTGGAACTGCACAACTAGATGCAGATTATACCATTGACAATACTAGTTTGATTATTCCCGCTGGACAAACTTCTGTTACTGTATTGATTTCAAGCTCGGTAGATATTGAAACTGAAAGTCCAGAAACAATAATTATTAATGTAGATAATTTAGTCAATTGTGTGCCTTCATCTCCAGGCGATTTAACCTTAAACTTAATTGATGAGGCGCCTTTGCTAGAGTTTAAAGGGGTGATGGAACTTCAAACATATGACGGGACAAATAGTCAAATCAGAGCTGTTCATTTATCTGTACTTGCAGACATTGCCGATTTGAGCATTTATGGAGTTGAAATTGCCAGTAATGGCGCGGTACCAAACCCAGCTGATATTGAATTTACATTTCCCGCTGGCTCTTCAGCCTCTGCAGGAGATCAACTTTTTATTGTTCGTGATTTAGATTTAGCAAATGCAAGGGCTTATTTTGAATATTGTCTTGACTCATTTACAATATATGAAACTACTAAAATGTCAGCAAATGGTGATGATGTATTTGTGCTTTATAAAGATGGAAATGCTATTGAGTACTTTGGAGAGCCGGGTGTTGATGGAACGGGTGAGGTTTGGGAATATACCGATTCTTGGGCCTATAAATTAGCTGGGGAATGGATTTATGCTGGCGCTGGCGCGGTAGTCAATGCAGGAGCTACTAATGCGAGTTCCCGGGCTGCTTACCCTTTTTGTAGCCCATTACAATTGCAAGGAGTAACGGCTCTTTTATGGAGCAGTTCAGGAACCAATGATGGAAAAGCCATTCATGTTAGGGCAAATAGAGATATTTCTGATTTAAGCGTATACGGTTTAGGTATTGCTAATAATGGAGGTGGAACTGATGGTGTTGAATATACATTCCCGGCAGTGTCCGTTTCAGAAGGCGATCAAATATTAGTTGCTAGAGTTCCAGGAGCAATTGCGACGTATTATGGCAACTGTTACAATAACTTTGATCAAGTTTTTCAAGATGATTTTGTATCTCAAAATGGTGACGATGCTGTCGAACTTTTCTATCAAGGCAATGTTATTGAAACTTTTGGTGACGCCAATGTTGATGGAACCGGCCAGTCATGGGAATATACAGGTTCATGGGCCTACAAAACCGCAAGAGGATGGACAAATGGCGCATTAGATTGTGCCGCAACAGCAACAAACAATAGCAGTTCTAGCTGCCCTTATCCATTTTGTAACTAATTAAAATTATATTATATGTCTATACATAAATTAATTGTTTCAGTAATACTTTTGCTCTTGTTTACCAATTGTTCTAATGACGCTGGTATAAAAGAAACTGGGCAAATAAATGTTTTTTCGCTAACAGTTGAAGGTGGTAAAGTTACTTCTGGAATGGATAATATAAGCATCAATCCAACAATAAGATTTGTTTTTTCAAGGAGTATTGATCCTGCTTCGTTTGAACAGGCTTTAAAAATTAATCCGTTATCCAACGGAACAATAGCAGCGATCAATTACACGAATAATTCATCAGCAGTTGAAGTATCGCTTAATCTTGATTATGGAAGTACATATGAATTTATTATCGAAGGTGCTATTGGGGTAAATGGAGAAATGCTCAGTGAAACTATTAATCTTAGTTTCAAAACACAAGTGGACGATACCATTTATTCTAAACCTCCCTGTTTAAATACAGCTGATTGTTTGCAGTCTAAACTTATTTCTCATAATACCGGACAAGGAAATTTTAATTTCTATGCCAATTATCCTATCTACGAAGAAAACGCTAAGTGGCAAAATCTTGAAAAAGCAGTTATTGTAGTACATGGAGCTTCGGTAAATCCAGATGATTACTACAGTTACATGAGCACAACCCTTGAGGCTTTGGGCGTTTCTGAAAGCACAGTGTTAATTGCACCAGACTTCAAATCGAGTGAAGTATCAAGTGGTGATCTTTACTGGAGTTCGCTCGGTTACAGAGACGGGAAAGAATCTAGTGGTGCGATTAAAATAAGTTCTTTTGAGGTTTTAGATATTCTTATTAGTCGTTTAGCGGATAAAAACTTTTTCCCCGTATTAAATGAGATTGTAATCACTGGGCAATCATCGGGCGGACGATTTGTTCACACTTATGCTGCAGGAAATCGCTCTGAATCTCTATATCCGGAAATTCATTTCGAGTATATAGTAAGTGAAAGCCAGTATTTCTATTATCCCACAAACGAGCGGATTGATGAACAGACTAATAATTTGTATGTACCTACTAACTGTAATGGGCTACAGTTTTGGCCATTTGGATATGAGCTTGCACCGGATTACGTGAGTGCTTTGGACAAAGCAACCTTTAATGATCGTTTTGTGAGTCGAAGCATCACTTATTTGCTGGGAAATGGATCTGGAAGTGATAGTGAGCTTAATACGACTGACTGCGAAGCAGTTCTTTCTGGTTCATCACGCTATCAAAGAGGGGAAAATATGTATCTATATATGGACTTAAAATATCCCAACCACAACCACAAAAAAACAATTGCACAAGGTATTTCACATAACGGTTCAGCGATTTATACCTCACCTGAGTTTAAAGCATTATTAGCTCAATTGTTGAATAATTAATGATTTAAACAAAAAAACAAAACAAATTTTGAACACAAAAAAAATAGGGCTTCTTTTAGGGCCCACATTATTCCTATTAATCCGATATGCACTACATTTAGATGGACTGTCAGATCAAGGAAATGCAGTGTTAGCATGTACTCTATGGGTGGCAACATGGTGGATTACTGAGGCTATGCCAATAGCTGCCACCTCCCTATTACCCATTATTCTTTTTCCACTTTCAGGGGCATTGCCTTTGGATGATACCACATCCTCATTTGGTCATCGGTATATTTTTCTTTACTTAGGAGGATTTATATTAGCGCTTTCCATTGAAAAATGGAATTTGCACAAACGGATTGCTTTAAACATCATTAATTTGATTGGCACTGATGTGCGTAAAATAATTTTAGGTTTTATGATTGCCACGGCTTTTCTGTCCATGTGGATATCAAACACTGCTACGGCAGTTATGATGCTACCTATAGGTATTGCCATTGTCAAACAAATGAAAGACTTAAAAAGTACAGCTGAAGATGAAAATGCAATATTTGGAAAAGCCTTGATGCTAGCAATTGCATTTAGTGCCTCCATTGGTGGAGTAGCTACTTTGATTGGAACACCTCCAAATCTTGTTTTTGCAGGTATAGTTCAAGAATTATATGGGATAGAGATTAGTTTTTTACAGTGGTTTATGTTTGGACTACCAATTTCAGTTGTCCTTCTTGCGATTTCATGGCTATATTTAACTCGCGTGGCATTTAAGTTTAAACATATTGAGTTTGAAGAAGGTCAAGTCGAAATCAAACGACAACTTAGCGGCTTAGGGAAAATGAGTTATGAAGAAAAAATAGTTTTATCTGTTTTTGTTCTAACCGGATTTGCCTGGATATCAAGATCCTTTTTCTTAAATATATTTATACCTGACCTTGATGATTCCATAATTGCACTTATAGCCGGGGTCTGCTTGTTTTTATTCAATTCTAATTCACCTGACGATACCGAAAAAATAATGCATTGGGAAGATGCTGTAAAGTTACCTTGGGGTATTTTATTGCTTTTCGGAAGTGGTTTGGCTATTGCTTCAGGCTTTCAAGCTAGCGGATTGGCTACTTTTATTGCTGAAAAGATGGTCCATCTTAATGGGTATTCAATTTTCATCATTCTTTTAGTTGTAATAACAGCTGTTAATTTTTTAACAGAAATCACCTCTAACCTAGCTACAATAGCGATGTTGTTACCTATACTAGCTCCCACTGCCGTTGTACTCGATGTACATCCTTTTTTACTAATGGTTGGTGCTACTTTGGCAGCCTCATGCGCCTTTATGTTGCCTGTGGCCACGCCTCCTAACGCAGTGGTTTTTGGGTCAAATTACTTAAAAATTTCTGATATGGTAAGAGTTGGAATAGTGATGAATGTCATATCTATCATAATCGTTATGATAATGGTCTATTTTGTACTGCCATTTCTTTGGGACTTTAACGCATTTAAGAACCCATTTTAATAAAAACAATGAATAATAAATACATATTAAATATTATTCCAAGTGATGGAATCGGGAAAGAAGTAGTACCCGTTTCACTTTAAGTTTTATAAACTATCATAAAAATTTGATTTTGAACTCAAATATAACTTTTTCGATTATTCCTGCGATTACTATCTCAAACATTATGAAATGATGGACAAAGATGGGATGAGAAAACTTATCAGGTTATTTTTATTTGCGTCTTTTTTGGGATTATATCAAACTTTATTCAAGCCTAATCACTACGTTGGGCTTTTTTTTATGCAATTAACTTGTCAAGTTATCTTTTCTAAAAAATAAAATTTTTTTTATTAAAAATGTAGAATAATACATAAACTAACCGCCCTGCTTTTGTAGAAAGGGGAAGTACTGTATCTACTCGAACGACATACAACGCATTACAGGGAAGAGTTACCGGCAAACCGTGAGAATGTTGCAAACCATCCAAAAAGAGCTTAACTAGCTCCAAAACGAATTCGTGAGCATAGAGGAGTTCTGCCAATACACCAGCCTGAAACAGGAACAGGTAGAACCTTTAATAATTGGGTAGAAATTATTTTTTAAATAATCAAACTTTGAACCGTCAGCTGTTAAAAATTACTTCTCCCGTTCTGAAATTTAAACATATAATGCAATGACACAAATAAACTGTTATTTTAGATATAAAAAAACATGCTGTCCTTTTTTATATCAAGTTAATTGTAGATATTCGTCGTATATACAATATAAGAATGAATGATTATTTAATCGGGATTGGCAAAAGAATTAAGGAAATTCGAAAAGCAAGTAAAAAAACAATTAGCTCAGTTGCTAGCGATGCCGAGGTTAGTAATGGACTTATTTCCAGAATTGAAAATGGAAGAACTATTCCCTCCTTACCGGTATTATTAAATATTATTAATGCCTTAGAGGTTGACGTCTCTGATTTTTTTGAAGGTATGCCTAAACCTTCTGAACTTGCTTATATTGTATCTCGAAGCGAAGAAAATGCTACTATAGAAAAGGAAGACGAGGCTAAAGGTTTTAGCTATAAATATATTTTTGGTAAACAACTTTCCTCCATAGGATTTGAAGCGGTATTACTAGAAGTACAACCCAACTCACAAAGAGAAAAAGTAGAAACAGATGCTTATGAATTCAAATACATGCTTTCTGGCGAATGTTATTATACTATTGGTGATGACGAAGTCCTTTTAAAAGAAGGCGACTCTCTTTTTTTTGACGGTAGAATACCTCATGTTCCTGTCAATAGAGGAAACATCTCTGCTAAAATGTTAGTGCTTTACTTCTTTTTAAACACTTAAAAAGAATAACTCTCTAAATAAAAAACTCTCCTTTTCAAAAATTAAAAAGGAGAGTAAAAAAAAAACTAAACAAAAAATCATAAGAGAATCGCTCTCAATTCGTTTAAACTTTCTAAGATGTAAGTTGGATTTGCTTCTTGAATTTGAGTTCTGTTTTGAGCTCCTGTGAGAACTCCCGCAGTAATGCCACAATTGGCGTTTTTACCTTCCTCAATATCGATAGCAGAATCACCTACTTTTAATACTTTTTGAGTATCCACAACACCCGTGTTTTTCATGGCTAAAATAATCATGTCTCCTTCTGGCCTTCCATTTTCCACATCATCCGCCGTTACTAAGCCATCAATAGTTTCGCCCACAATCCAACCCAATTTATCTAATAACAAATGAGCCATTTTGCTGTCATAACCGGTATTTAAAACTACTTTAATATCACTGTCTCTCAAATCTTTAAAAAGCTGTTCCGTACCTTCAAAAGTTTTTATCTCAAGGGTCTCGTAAGCAATATTTAAAGCAATTTTAAATTTTGAAAAGGCTATGTCTGCTATTAGATTGATATCCGTTAGTTGCGTACACGCTCTTAAAACATCTGATATCGCCTGATGCTTTTCTTTTCCTGCTCCATATTTTAAAACCTCCTCTAAAGTAACATTAAAACCTTCATCATTAATCACTTGCTGTACTGTTTTGTATACTACATTATCCTCGTCTACAGTTGTTCCGGCCATATCAAAGACCACTAATTCTATTGCTTGTTTCATTATTATGTATTAAAAATTTTTCTTATATTTTCTTTGGCAAATCCGGCACTACCCGTCATTCCCTTACCTCCTATTCCTGTTATAATATGTATATTTTTCCCAATTGTATGCTCAAAAATATCTTTGGTCTTGCATTGCGAATACCTGCCGTACCATCTGTTTTGAACTTCATAATTCGGTAAATCAATGATTTTTTTGGCTTCTTGTATCATGAAGTTATCAATATCCATGTCTAAATCAAAACCCAAATCATCTATATTCTTGGCATCTGCATACTGATGAGAATCACCCAAAATGACGGAGCCATCAGCGGCTTGCTTAAAGAGTATGTGTATACCCCATTTTTTCTCTAAAGAATCTGGATCTTCTTTTGCTTTGATTGCTTTGAAGGATGGACATTCGTAAAACGCTTCATATCTTCTAATGGACAAACCCGTTAATATAGAACCATCGAGTTTATAATTGTGCTGCGGTTTAGTTTGCATCATTTGCAATTTCGAAACCTCTAAATCACTTTCGTTAAAGAGTTTTGGAAACAAATTTTTAAACTCATTCCCGTTACAAATAATCACTTTACTGGCTAAAAACAGCTCATTATTAGCACTCGAGAGAGATACTCCGTTTGACGTAGAATCACAATTAACAACAGTTGTATTCGGAATTAGTTTTAACCCCATATTCTGAATCATGAACTGTTGCAATCTGTAAATCATTGTTCGGGGTTCGACAGTAACTTCTTCAGGAAAAAATAATCCTGCTTTCACATAATCGGAACGCAAACCGGGATATTTATCCAAACATTCTTGTTTAGTTAACAAATGAGACTGGTAACTATTGGATTGGTTAATTTGAGATAACTCTTCTATTAACTGTACTTCTTCCTCGTTCGAAGCCAAATAAACCGATCCATTTTGCCGAATTGAAATATCAAATTGACTTTGAATTTCTTTATAAATCGCTAAACTTTCTCGTCCATAGGCTTGCCATTTTGTGTCCATTCCTGAAGGAACAACCTGTCCAAAGTTTTGAATAGTCGCCCCTTGAGGCATTTTATCTTTCTCTATAATAGCTACCCGAAGACCTTTTTTTAAGGCATGATAGGCATGAAAAGTACCTAAAACACCGCTGCCTACAACTATAAGATCATACATTGGTTTCATCTAATACTAATTTATAATTTATATTACTTTTTTTATGCATTTTAAATTTTCCATTTAAATATAATATGGAACTAGTCGTTACAAAAACTCCGATTCCTGCAACCGCATATGCGCTATACACGAAAAATTCAATCCAAGACAAACCAGATTGTCCAAAATTTTTATACAACAACACAACCACGCTTCCTAAATAACCAAAGGCATCTGCAAGGTAAATCAGAAAACCAGCATTGCCTTTGATTCGGAAAGCTCCTATAAAACGATCAAAAAATAGACAGTTGAATGGCACATAACAAATGTATAATCCAAATCCTGAAACAACCATCCAAGTGAATGGCGATATAATTCCATTATGAAATAAATAAGTTGATACACCTAATGAAATGGAACCTACCAACAGCAAAAATTGATAAAACAATAACGCTTTCATATTATCCTTAAAATAAAACGCGAAACCTAATACCAATAATACAATACAAGCAACCAATGTTTCAGAACTAGAATATATCGATATATCGCCTTTATACCCCATTGCGTCCCATAATTCCCGAGAGAAATTATCTCTGAAATCTCTAAAAGACGTCAGGAAAGTGTAAAACAAAATCCATATCGTTATTGGAAATGCAAATTTCAATAGCAATTTTTTCCTGTCTTTTCCTGTCATCGGTATACGCTCAGACCGCAGTTCGACATCTTCTTCGGTTGGCTTTGGGATTCGCTCCAATAGCCAAGCAAAAAATAACAAAGGCAAGACAAATAATGAGCCTGTAATGGCTGGCATCCAAAACTGGGAAAATCCCCAAGAACTCATCACGAAAAGTCCTACTGATTTCACCACACCACTAGAAACTATAAAACTGGTGCTTAAAGCGACCCCTAATATTTCGGTGAATTTTCGGCCTTCGAGATACGAAAAAACAATTCCCCAGATCATTCCTAAGGGCACCCCATTCAGGAACATATAAACAACATTAAACGGTTGGGGTACCAAAGCAAATAAAACCAAAGCCAGTTCGGCGATGAGAATTAATCCCAATAAATAATACACCCGCTGGTTTGCTTTTAATTCCGAAACTACTTTAATTCCAATAAATTTAGAAAGCGCATATCCAACTACTTGTGCAATTATTAAAATAATTTTATAATCAATATGAAATACTTCCATCCCTTCAAATGTGGCCACACTGAACGGCTTTCTAAAAGCATACATGCAAAAGTATGCCCCAAACGAAGCCAGTGAAGCATTTAATACAAATGGAATATTTGACTTATTTGTTGACTTTTGCATTAGTCTTTCAATATTTCTACTGCATTTCCCTTCATTTCCCTGTCTTTCAATTTACTGTCTAAAACCTCTAAAACGGTTGCAGCGATTTGGTTGGTATACAATTGCTCCTCTTTCGCTTCTCCAGTTGCTTTTACATTAGGACCTAAAATAGCCAACCATGTTTGGTCAGCTCCTTTAACGTCATTTCCATGATCTGTCCATTTGGAATCCTTTTCAATACCTGTACCTCTGCCATGATCAGTTGTGATTATAAAATAGCTGTTGTCTTTGTAAAACGGATCATTTTGAACATAATTCCATAAATCTTCAATCAAGGCATCGGTGTTGTGCATAGACTTTGTGTACAAATCAAAAAAACCTGAATGTGCAAAATCGTCAGTTTCTCCGTAAGAAATATAAACTAATTTAGGATGATTCTTTTTAATGTATTCTTTAGCAAAATGATGCGTAAACACATCTAAACGAACCCCTTCCCATATAATTGGTGCTTGACGTTGTATCTCGTTTAAAAACTTTTCTTTTTCATTTAAATCGCCCTTAGCGTCCATATAACCGGCGTTTACCGGAACACCACTTCGTTTATCGTTGATTATATATGGAAATACATCCCAACTACCAAAAGCAGCCACTTTACCTTTATAATCCTCCGAATTATTTGCTTTTTCTAAGAGGGTCACATTGCTATTGTACACTTTGTCATTGCTGTTTATGTTTTCATCATCTGCTTTTCCGGTTAGAATCTCGTTATATCCAGGATATGAAAATGCCATTTTGTTGGTTAAGTTTACCTTACTATCCTTGTTTCTATTACCATGTAATTGACCATCTTTGGCAATCGTATTCCAAAAAAAAGGCATTAACAAGTTTCTGTTTTCTTCAATTGAGTTTCCAACAAACTTTTTGGTCAACAATTCTTTATCCTGAGCATAGGGACTATTTAACAAATTGGGATCTATTCCTGTAAAAACATCTTGCCAGCGTACGCCATCTAAGGTGATTAAAAATACGTTAGCCTGCTTTTTTGCTTTTTCTTGTGCTTGAGCTATTCCTAAAAAGAATACTGTAAATAGGCTCGTTAATAAAATTGATTTTTTCATTTTTTTAATTTGTATGTTGATTTTGTACTTTAAGTAAGCTTTCTTCTAAAATTTGTAAGGCTTCAGTCAACTCAGCCCTACTAATGGTTAATGCCGGAGATAATTGCAATACATTTCCCGCCGAAACTTTAAAACTAAGGCCGTGTTTCAAACAGTCATACATTACTTTTTCGGCTTCAGCAAATGCTTTTTCTTTTGTGCTTCTATCTTTTACCAATTCTATGCCCCACAAAAGTCCGATACCACGAACATCTCCAATGAGTGAAAATTTTTCTTGGAACCGTATTAATTCGGATAACATATAAATAGCATCCTCTTGTACTTTTATTAGTAGCTTATTTTCTTCAATGAATTGAATTGTGCTAAGCCCAGCGATTGCTCCAATAGGACTTTTTTCGTGGGTATAATGTCCCAAAGAAATAGAGCCAAAAACGTTATATTCATCTCTAGTAACTATTGCCGCCTGTGGAAAAATACCGCCACCTAAACCTTTTCCCAAACATAAAATATCAGGTTCAATATCATAATGCTCAAAAGCGAACATTTTCCCGGTTCTGCCCAAAGCAATTGGAATTTCATCTAAGATCAGTAAAACACCGTATTTATTGCAAAGATTTCGCACTGCTGTCCAAAAATGTTTCGATGGAATTTGGACATCGGTATTCCTAATAGTTTCCACCATAAAAGCACCAATATCTCCCTCTTTTTCAAAAACATATTCTAAGTATTCTAAACATTTACTTTCATTATTTTCGAAAATACCGCGATAAGTAACTGGAGGAGGAATTCTTTCAACCCCTGGCATTAGCGGTCCCATATACTCTCTAAAAGCAGATTCTCCTCCCACACTAATTGCATCCAAAGAAGCACCATGAAAAGAGTCCCAGAACGATACCACTTTAAACTTTTTAGTTATGGCTCTCGCTAGTTTCAAAGCAATCCCCACAGCAGAACTACCGTTTGGCGTTAAAAGGATTCTGTTTAAACTTCCCGGACATAAACTAGCTAATTTCTCTGCAAAATGAATCGCTGGTTCGTTAGTGAATCTTCTGGGAGAAAAAGACAGCCCTTGTAACTGCGTAGTAATAGCTTCAATCAATTTAGGATTTGAATATCCTATTTGGTGTACGTTATTCCCATGAAAATCATAGTATTTTTTACCTGAAATAGCCATAATGCTGGCATCGCTACAATCCCTTAAAACATCTAGACAAGGCGTTGACAAAGCCTGATGAAAAAAATAGCGCGCGTCTTTATCTAAAAGTTCTTTTGTCTTTTCATCAACCGTTGTGGCAAGCCAATCGAGGCGAGCTTCGGTCAGATTGATATCTCCTTCAGTAACACTATTTATAGAGTTTTCTTGCTGCATTTTAATTTTTTAAAGCTACTTAGTTGTCAAAATAGTAGTTGGAAGAATCTGTTTTGGTATAGTACTACTTTGATAAAAAACATCTAGCCATCCGCCACCGCCACCGTTAAACCACACCACCTCTAAAGGATAAACCCCAGGTTTTAAATGAATTTTACCTGCTTTTTCTTCTACACCATGATCTCCATCATTATTTACAATCATTTTATGGTCAATTTTCAGAATACTACCATCATCCGAACGCGTAAAAAAACCATAGGTATCTTCTTGATCAATAGTAATATTGGTTTTAAATCGAACTGCGGTATTGTCTTTTATAGTTTCTTTGATTTCATCTGAAGTTATCTCAAAACAATTTCCTTTGGCATTTGGAATTAAATTTTCTAAAAAAGGGATACTCTCTAAATTAGATAAATAAAAGACTTCATAAGAAACAGGCATTTTCAAAGTAGAGCCTTTTACTCTGAAAAAAGCGGCATTGACCATGCTACTTATTTTTGAATCTTTAAAAATCGCGCTTTTTACCACCGTGTTCTGAGCAACTTTAAATGGTTTTAAGTAACTGTTAGAACTAGTAGAAGGCATTGATCCGTCTAGCGTATATTTAATAACTCCTTCTTCATTTTTGTTTTCTATTACTACGTTGGCTTCATCACTAAATAAACCGCCTGCTTTTTTAGCGAAGACTGCTTTTGGCAAAATAACTGGCTCTTTAAGTCTTTTTGCGATAGGATATTCATTGGACTCATTAAAACCTACAAATGCATTTTTAATGGGTTGCCCAATACAAGCCATTGGTAATTTTAATCCGAAAGCAAAAGCTACTGTCGCTGCATTGTCATATTGATAAACAGGATCTATGATTTTAAAGTTTTTCTTAATTGATTTTCCCCATAGAATAAAAGGAATTTCTATTTCCTGTAACGATTCGCCACCATGACCTTTTCCTATTCCGCCATGATCCGAACTAACAATCACCAAGGTTTCATTTCCCATTCCTGAAGAAGTAATTGCTTCCAATACTTCAGCTAGCAATACATCTGCCTGTTCTACCGATTTATAATATTCGGGAGTACCATGGCCATATTCATGACCTGCGTGATCTACATGGTCAAAATGGATAAAAGTAAACGTAGGTTGTTTCGATTTTAGATATGCGCGAGCTAGTTGAGCAGTTTCATCGGCTGTTTTTGGGCTGATGTCATAATCCACAGCATTCTTTTCAAAGAGTCTTCCAAAACCATCCCAATGGTAAATCGCCCCTATTTCTGCATTTTCAATTTTAGTGTTAAGCAAATTAAAAATAGTAGGAAAGAGGAAACCTTCACTTTGCACTATCGGAGGTAAAACAAAATTGTTTTTCTCCCAACTGTTAGATGTTATTCCGTGTTGTTCTGGTCCCGCTCCCATAATCGTGGAAGCCCAATTGCTGCTAGAGCTTGTAGGTAATACAGATCGGGCATGCATCGTTGACGCACCTTCACTTATTAACTTATCAAAAGTAGGGGTTTTGGCATTTTCTAGTCCATCCGGACTCAATCCATCAAAACCAATTACGACCACATGCTTAATTTGTGGTGCATTTTGTGCTTTCACTGAAATACAAGACCATAGGGAGAACATCCCTATGGCCATGATAAAATATTTTGTGTTTTTCATATTGCTATTTAATCATCCACATCTGTGCGTTGATGTCATCAGTTCCTCCAAATTGAGAACTTAATGCTGCTTTCACATTAGACGAATTATTTTCAAATTCGCTCACAGGATATCTCCAACGTAATGGAATTTTACCACCATTATTATTTGCCGGTCCAACATTAAATGCTGGAATGCCTGTTCTTCTATAATTAAAATAGGATTCACGACCTGAGTTGTTAAAAAATGCAATGTATTTTTGAGTTAAAATCTGATTTAATCCCGTTGTATTATTTCCTCCATACACAACATTAGAATTTAACAGAAAAGTATCTATATCATCCTGAGCCACACCATAAAATTGCATCGAAGCTTTGATACCATTTAAATAATGACTTTCAGCATTTCCACCGCTAATCCATCCTCTGTTTATTGCTTCTGCAATAGTGAATTCTTGTTCAGAATAACCAATTTGAATATAAGGCTCTCCTTGAAAGTTACTGTAATATCTAGACTCATTAGGATAACTATATTTACCCGCATCTGAATCTGTTTGCATCTGTCCTTGGTCATCTCCTGAATTAGCAGCAACATAGGCATTCAAGTTTTTTGGATCGTTTGCATTGAAATAAAAAGGAGCGGGGTCCGCTACAACATAGATTCTTGGATCATTATTGTTTTTTAGTAAATTTAAATAGGTAGCTCCCATTATATTTCTATTTCTGTTAAATCCATAACTACTTGGATTCAACTCATATCTATTTCCTTGTTCATCACCAAAATTACGAACCATATTGTCCTCTAATCCTCTCAATAAAGGATATTTAGAAGGATTAGAAATGATTGTATTGAATTTACTTGCAACACTTAATTCACTATTTTTTTTACTTAAATTAATCAATACTCGTAAATGAAAAGAGTTAATAGTCCTTTGCCATTTATCTAAATCACCATTAAAGAAAAAATCACCTAAAACTGCTGAAGTACCTACCTCAGATTTTGCTAAAGTAATTTGATCGTTTGCAGCTTCTAGTAAATCTAAAACAGCAGTATAAACATCTTTTTGAGAATCGTATTTTGGTTTTGTTATTGAAATTTCAGCATCGCCTTTTAAAGACTCGCTTAGTGGAATATCACCAACTCGCTTGGCCATATAATCATAAAAATAAGCTTTAAAAAACTTAGCTAAAGCCTCGTATTTATTTTGACTATCAAGACCTTTTGCTTCTTTTTCCATAGCAACAACATTTGCCAAGGTATTGTATCTATAACTATTTATAGCTCCCCAATTATAATCTTGGTTTCCATAGTAATCAAATGAAATTACCCAAAACTGATTGTCTCTCTGAGCATCACTCCATGGTCCTTCACCACCAACATTGTTTACTACTTGTAGCACCTCTGATAATAGCATAGATGGTGGTACACTTGTAGCCTTATTAGGATCATTAGTCAAGTCTTCAAATGGAGTACAGGAAAACAGAAGTACTGATATTATTACAAGTGTTACTCCTTTTTTTAAATTATATGTTTTCATCTTTTATTTATTTAGAATTTAAGGTTTATATTTAAGCCATAACTTTTAACAGTTGGCGTTTGTAATGGTGATACATTTTCATTATTAAACTGATCTAAATCAATATCTTTATGTTTGGCGAAATAAATTAAATTTCTTCCTATTAAAGACACCGAGGCATTGTTAATGAATGTATTAGCCAATAATTTATTCGGAAACATGTAGGTTAGATTAACTTCTCTTAGCTTAAAGAATGTTTTATCTATAATATTTGCAGCTGCTTGACCATTATACGATTTTGAATAATCCTGATAAAACATTTTTGTTTGATTTTGGGAAAAAGTACGTGTATCTGAAAGCACATTTCCTTGTCCGTCTGTAGTTAGTAATCCACCTGTGACAACTACTCCATCAGTAACGTAAGACTTTACTCCTTGTACATCATTAGCTCTTTCAGGAGTATCAGTTCCTATTTGTCTACCACTCTGCCACATTTTTCGTGCAACATAATTCTCGATTTTCCCTCCATATCGGCCATCCAATGAGAAATCTAACGAGAAATTCTTGTAATTTAAACTATTTGCGATTCCAGCAGACCAGTCAGGAGCCGCATAACCAACTTTTGTTTGGTACACATTTTTTAACGGTTTACCATCTGAGCCTACAATCAATTGACCGTCTTGAGTTCGCATAAAATCATTGATGTAATAAGCATCTACTCTATCTCCAATTTTAATTTGGCCATTGTTTGTTATGTCGCCATATACCTCTTCTAAATACTCCTTATAAGCAGACCAATTTAATCTAACGTTCCAACTAAAATCTTTTGTCTTTATAGGGCTCGCTGTTACCGCTAGTTCCCATCCTTTGGTTCTTGTAGTAATACCATTCTCTTTTTTACCATTATACCCAGAAGCAACAGAATAATTTAAATTAAAAATCTGAGGCCCATTTTTATTTTCGTAATAGGTAAGGTCGAAACCTAATTTATTCTTGAATAATTGTGATTCTATCCCAAACTCTGTTGAAGAGTTAAAAGCGGGTTGTAAATTTTGATTAGCCAAGACAGAATTAATGGAAGCCGGATTGTAAGTTGCACCATTGACAGTAAAAGGACTACTTAACGCATACGTATTTAAGTTACTATAAATATCTAATGAGCTCCCCACTTTTGCAAACGACCCTCTGACTTTTAAGAAATCTACACTCGGTATATTTAGCACTTCACTTAAAACAGCACTTAAAGAAACTGAAGGGTAAAAGAAACTATCATTTTTTGCAGGTAATCTAGAATCTTTATCTATTCTGCCGGTTGCGCCCAAGAACAAGAAAGACTTATAGGAAAAATCAGCTGCTGCGTAATAACCATAAGTTTCATAATGACCTCTATAACTTGATGGTTGAACTGGAGTTTGTGTATTACTGAGAGTATAAAGCCCTGGTACTATTAAATAGTCTGTAGTAGCAAATAAATTTCTGTTTTTCTGAATATTTATATTCGCCCCTAGAGTTGACTTTATACCAAAGTCGCCAAACGTATTATCATAATTCAACATAAAGTCAGTATAACTTTTGAACTTATAATTGTACGACTCTTTGTAATCCCCTTGTGCTTTTTCTCTACCGTAAGTAGTCATAGAATAAGGGAATCTTTCATCTTTAAATTCATTTTCTAAAGCTCCATTAGTCCTTATACTAGCATCAAAATTATCCGTTATTTTGTGTTTTAGGGTTACTTGTCCTGTATAACCGTTTGTTTGAATACCTTTCAACCATTCATAAGCCATAAAATACGGATTGTTGTACCTTGTGTACTCGAAATTCTTTTGCTGAACACCTTCCTTACCTTCTTGCCAATAATTTCTAAGATCCCTAACATCGTAATCAGCTCCACCCCAAATAAGCATATTGTAGATGTAACTATTTGGACCATAGGTCACATTTGGATTGTTAGGTGATGTTTGAAAATTAAAATTAGCACTTGCATCTATAGATGTATTTTCGCTAAAGTTGTATTTACTACTTAAATTGAAATTATAAATATTCAATTTTGTATTCGGATTAATTCCTTTTTGATATGTATGTGATAATGAAAAACGAACATTTCCCTTATCAAATTGAGATGCCACAGCAAGATTGCTTGTTTCTAACAGCCCCGTTTCCATAAAGTTATTGAAATTATTTGCCCCTCTGGCCAACCATGGTGTTGCAACTAGATTACCACTAGCGTCTAAAGGACTATCGTATTGTGTGATTAATTGCCCATCAAATCTAGGACCCCACTGATCGTAATCTGCATCATTAATTCCGCCTCCTTTTCCATCTTGAAAAGCATAGTTTCCGTAAGATCCAGGACCATAGTTATTTTGGGTTTTTGGAACTGCATTGAAGCCGCCTTGAAATATGCTGTTTTGATTAAATTCTACAATAAAACCACGGCTATCTTTGGTCCCTCTTTTAGTAGTAATTTGAATTGCTCCATTACCTCCATCTGATCCATATAATGCGGCTGCATTAGCTCCTTTTAACACATTGATACTTTCAATGTCGTCAGGACTAATGTTATAAGTGTCAGTCCCTAAAGGAACACCATCAACTACTATTAATGGTTGTTTACCTCGCAAATATAATTTTGGTGCTGCGAAAAACTCTGCAGAAGCAGCTACTACTAAACCAGAAACTTTCCCTGACAAGGAATTCATAACGTTCGGGTCTCTAGATTTTGTTAAATCTCCTTTAACCTCTTGTACAGAATAACCAAGTCTCTTTTTTTCTTTTTTAATACCTAGAGCTGTAACAACAACTTCTTCTAAATTTTCAGAGTTTGCTCTTAGAACAATTACGGCACTTTTTAGTTTTGAAGTGTTAAAATCAACTGAATTAAAACCGATGTAAGAAATTGTTAGAATCTCATTCCCTTTTGGCAATTGTATTTCAAAATTACCATTCATGTCTGTACCTACTCCAGTAGTTTGCCCTTTAATAAGGATTGTTGCTCCAGGTAGTGAAACATTTTGTTCGTCAACAACCTTACCTTTAAATACGGTTGTTTGTGCAAAAATTAAAGATGTAGTAAACATCAATAATAAATTCATTAGAGTTTTTAATTTTTTCATTAGATAGTTAAATAGTTACTATTAGTAAATTTTACAGGGCAAATTTGGTAAATGTTTTCCTATTAGTAAACTTTTTAGTTTTAAGAAATCTTTAACAAGGCTTTATTCTATCATCATTTAAATGTTACCTAATGACGTAAAAGCGGTTCACTAAGACCAAAGCAACTAATAAAAAATCGCAGAAATAAAACAGCCCAACAAAATATCTCTTTACTGGAGTAATTCTGTTGGACTGTGGCTCAATTAAAAAAATAAGTAGCAATATATCTATGCTATTCCTTTTTCTCCCTGTTTTCTAAGCGATAATCATCTTGCTCTTTACTATCTCGAAACATATCTTCTACATTATCAATTTTAGGTGAATCTTTAAGTGCTTTCCAATTAAATTTTTCATCAAAAGGATCAAGTGCTTTTTGAGGGTTAAAAACTTGAGGATCCACTTCTAAAGCATTATAGGGTTTGTAGTTTGGTGTAGATGTAAAAAGATCACTCAGGTCTGTAGCTCCAGCATCATATTGATTTAAATAAGGCATGTCCAGAATATTCCAAAACGATTTAAATATACTTCCAAAACTATAATGTTGATGACCTACATAATTTCTTTTTACCCAAGGAGAAATCAGCATCAAAACACTTCGATGTGCATCAATATGATCAACTCCGTTTTGCGCATCATCTTCGGTAATCACAATTAGCATGTTTTTCCAATAGGGCGTATGCGATAAATATTCAACAATTCGACCAACAGCCAAATCATTATCGGCCATGTAGCTTTCTCTAAAAGGATAACCTGCTTCAGGACGGTCATCAGCTCCATGGTCATTTGGAATGATAACTGTCGAGAATGGAGGCATAATTTTTTTACCAGTTATCCATTTCT
>CALJVL010000002.1 GCA_937773775.1 uncultured Flavobacterium sp. | reverse complement strand
TTGCGGGCAAAATTATGTCGACCGATTTATCCGATGGTATGAAAGCCACAACGGTAAACGGCGAACAAGTAACGGTTCATTTAAAAGAAGGAAAGGTCTTTATCAATGACGCGCAAGTAGTTCTTGCTGATGTAGAAACGGATAATGGAGTTATTCATGCCGTTAATAAGGTAATAATGCCAGCCTAAATAATTGGCAAAGAATTTGAAAAAAGAAACCTGTTTATCGCAGGTTTCTTTTCTTCAAATAGTAACCTCCCTTTAGATTAAGCTGAACTTGCTCAGGCAGTCCTGAAAAAGAATATATAACTTTATCGGTACTCATATCTTTATCATTACGAGCCAGTTTCTTAGCGAGTATTCACATCTTAAAAATTTTAAGTGAATCCGTTAGCGACCAGGGAATAAATTTTCCAAAAAACTTGAATTAGTTCAGTTGTCTTTTAAAAAATAACTGAATATAAATTGAATCGATACTTGTGCAAACGAAGGGTCACGGGTAGTCAGGTTGTAGAAGTAACTGTAACGAGCTAAGTGCTTTCCATCCGTTCGTCCTTACAACAAAACTCTACGTCTTTGCTTAATGCAAAGATCAGTCACACCGCAATAGAACAAGTATTGATCAATTTTTGATTCTCAAAAAAATAAAAAGCTGCAACTACAATAACTTTTATAAGTTATTGCTGTTTAACTAATACTGCGGATTTTATATGCATACCCAATCCTTTTTTTGTCTTAAAAAAAGGTTTTTTGTCTTTTATATGAACATAGAAAAAAAAAGATATAGTGTATAGCCCGACCTTTAGGGATTATCCAAATCAGCCTATCCTAAGCCTTTATTTTTTTAATTCTTCCAGTCTTTCATTTTCAAATCGTATGTATTTATATAGCGTTGTTTTACTTGCTATTTCTAACACTTTACAAATTACATCTATACTTAATTGTTGTTCATCATATAATTGTTTTGCCTTTATGGCTTTTTTTTGTGCATCTGCTGATAGTCCTTTTGGTTTTCCTCCCATTGTTCCTCTTGCTCTTGCTAGTCCTACTCTTGTTCTTTCAGAAATTATATTCCTTTCAAATTCCGCAAACGCTCCTACTACATGAAACATTAATTACCAACTGCTGTTCCTGTATCTATTCCATCCGAAAGACTTTCAAATTCTACTTTTTTAGCCTCTAGTAAACCCAGTAATTCTATTAAGTCTTTTAGTGATTTTGCTAATCGCTCTAATTTATAAACTACTACTACATCATTTTCTCTTAAAGAGGTTTACTAATTTATTTAACTCTGGGCGTAAAGTATTTTTCCCTGAAATTTTTCAAAGAAAAATTTTTGAGCATCCATATTTTTTAAGCTCGTCTTTTTGAGAATCTAAATTTTGATCTACGCTTGAAACGCGCGCATATCCAAATACTGCCATGATTCGTAATTTTTTTAAATTTTAAAGTTATCCTAATTCTCTTTTTAAAAGATAGTAGCGCAAATGGCATTAAAAAGGGGTGGAGCCCCTTTTGTTTTCTTTTTTCCTTATGTTTTTGTTTTTACTTTTGTTTTCTTTTTCTCTTTTAAAAAACCTATCTAATAAAAGTACTGATACTTGTTTGTAGTTCACAATTAGAGACGAGCATTTATTTGAACTTAACGGTTGTATCTAAGTCTTCGAACACCAATACATCGAAAATGGAACTCGATAGCACCAAAGTACCAATCAGGTAGTCAACGAAGTAGGTATTTCGAAGCATTAAGATTACGTACATCCTTTAATGAAATTGTATTTAAAAACAGACCACATTCAAGGATACAATAAGTGTTATTAATTAAGTTTTTAGCCTAGTCGGTTCTTTGCTGAATATCAGAGTTTTTCAAAAGGAAATCGTGTAGCTGACATAAACCATGTATAAGATTTTTTCTTTGTTAGCAGCTGTTGAATAATATATTAACGTTAAATGTTAATAAACAATTATACAAAGTTTAGTTTAATTTTGTAATAAATTTAACACTAAAAGAAGTAACTTGATTTATATCTTAAAAACATATTATTATGAATTTAGAAAGCAACGATAAAAGCGAAGGACCAGTTACAAAAGCAATTGAAAAACAAACTGCCAAAGTACCATCTGATACATTTTTTGTGGTCAGCAATTGTTTCAATGGACTGTGTCCGCAGGATTGAAAATTGCTGGACGAAAACACTCAGCATTATTTGTTGGACAATGGGCGGCACCTTTTTTATTATTAGGAATCTATAATAAATTAGTCAAGCAAGAAGGTCATGACCAAAATGACAAAGGTTAGAAAATTTACATCCCCGTTTATCGCGGGGTTTTTTTTTAGGCATTATTTCACTGCGGTTTATATGCTTTACCAATTTCAGAACTGATAATCTATTTTTCAAACTTCCTTCATTGTCTTTTTAACGGCAACATCCGAAAACTTAGATTCTTTATGTAGTTTTCTGCCTTTGGCTTTTCAAAATTATTTAGTAACGGGAAAGGCTTTGCTAAATTGCGGGCAATCTTACCTGTAATATTAAATTATTAGTGATCTAAAATATACAAAATTACATTAGAATTTAATACCATGGCCTGCAATTTAGCAAAACCCTTGTTGTGCGCTGTTATCTTTCTTTCAAAGTAACAGTTCCAGTTGGCTTGATAATTAATTTGACAAAACTTTTTTAAAAGATTGTGTAAAACTCCGCTTTACGAAGTCATTTTAAAAAAACAATATCGGTACATAATTCTCTGATTTTCCAATATCTTGTCAAGTAATCTATGGTCCTATTGCGCCACAAGGCATATGAAACGGTACTTTCTTTATGCAAAAGGTTAATTAAGTTGCACTATACTTATATTCCTTCTAACTTTGCGCAAAAGTTCTTTGCTTATTTATTTCAAGAAAAAGGTCTTCGATGCTATCGGAGCTAATAGGAAATCGTGTGTAAATCTCGAACTGTCTCGCAACTGTAAAACAGCGTTATAGTTTTTATCAATTATATCCACTGAAAATTTTTTAATTTCTGGGAGGGATGATAAAAATACTGTAAGTCAGGAGACCTGCCTTTTTTTATTTGACAATGCTTTCGCGATTTGAAGTTGTTAGTTTACATTTCTTTAAAATAGTTATATAAAAATTTGGGGTAAACTATCTATTCATTCGTTTAAGTTTTTTAATAAGTTTTTGCTTTTTTAATTAAAAATACCAACTATAATTCCGAATGATTAAGAAAAAAAATGCTACAATTACAGCACTTGGTGGCTACGTTCCCGAAAAAATTTTAACTAATAAAATGCTAGAAAGTCAAGTAGACACTAGCGACGAATGGATCACTTCACGAACAGGAATTAAGGAACGTAGAATTTTGCATGACAATAATTTAGCCACTTCCGACATGGCTGCTTTTGCAATACAAGACCTTTTAAAACAATCGGGTGTCGATCCAAAAAGTATAGATTGTTTGATTCTCGCCACTTCTACACCGGATTATATTCTTGCTCCAGCTGCGACTTTGGTTTGCGAAAAAGTCGGCTTAACAAACGCTTGGGGATTTGATTTGAATGCCGCTTGTTCTGGATTTTTATACGCACTTTCAGTAGGATCCAGTTTTATAGAAAGTAACCGCTATGAAAGAATATTAGTTGTTGGAGCCGATCAAATGAGTGCTATTGTCAATTATGAAGATCGAAACACGTGTGTGCTTTTTGGCGATGGAGCGGGAGTTATACTACTTGAAGCTACTGATGTTGAAGTTGGGGTAGTGGATTATGTGTTTAAAGCCAACGGAAAAGGAACTGATTTTTTATCGGTTGAAGCTGGAGGTTCAAAATTTCCTGCTTCATCAATTACTGTTGCAAATAAAAAACATTTTGTCCAGCAAGATGGAAAAACTGTTTTTAAAAATGCCATTGAAGGAATGAGTTTGAGTTGCAGAGAAATTATGAAACGAAACAAATTGCAAAATCAAGATGTACATTGGATTATTCCGCATCAAGCGAATTTGAGAATCATTGAAGCGGTAAGCAGGAATTTAGATTTCCCCATGGAAAAAGTAAAAGTCAATATTCAAAAATACGGAAATACTACTGCAGCCACAATTCCACTTTGCTTGTGGGACTTCAAAGACGATTTTAAAGAAGGAGACAATTTATTAATAACCGCATTTGGAGCTGGATTTACGTATGGAAGTACATATTTAAAATGGGGGAAACTACATTCAAAAAAGTAATAATTATGACCTTAGAAGAACGAATTGACGCATCAGAAACATATATATTTAAAGCCGTTTTCCCCAACACAACCAATCATTACGACACTTTAGTTGGAGGAACTGCCATAAGCACACCACATATAGGAGTGTGAGCTTTAAGATTATAAAAAGAAATATTATGAAGTAAAAGAGAAATTAATTCCTAGGTTCATTGAAAAAGTTAGAATAACTTTTTCAGTCCAAAGATTTCAGCGGACAAAAAGTTGGTTTCCAACTTTTCCAACAAGCCGTTGGAGCGGAATTTTGTACTCGAAAAACAACCGACATATAACCCTCTTAAAAGTTGTTGAAAACTTAATGTTGCTTTATATAGGAATGGCTGTTAGCAAACGTATTAATTTGTTAGAAATATGTGATTTTTCTTTTAGCTAATTTTACAAGTTTTCCCATTCGATTAAAATTTTTTTTCTCAATCCAATTATTTTCTTTGTCATAAATATACTCAAAAGATTGAATTACTTTTTTATCTTGGTTGTAAATGACTATTACGTTATTCTCTTTATCGTATTTTTTTGATTCAAAAAAGATAGGGGTTTCTTTATAAATATATTTTTCGTTTGATATATTGTTTGATTTTGAGTCTAAATATTCATAGATTTTTTTTGAATATATTGTGTCATGAGTGTAAGTTTCACTTTTATAAATCCTACCTTTTTTGTCATAATAAAATATAGAACTTATTTTAAAAGGTGTTTCTGTACGTCTAGTATATAATTTTTCCTTTTCGCTTTCTTGAACATAGCTATAAAAAAGAGTTCCTAGTATTCTACCTTTTTGTTCTATGATTACAGTTTCTTTGTTAGGAGAACTATATTTCCAAGTAGTTGTGTCTGTATATTTAAAAGATATTTTTTGTTCGTTTATTATTATATCTTTCTTGTTATATTCATAACTCCATTCTTCAGCTTTTACTATTAATTCTTTATTCGCATAATATTCTTTTTTGTTAATTAAATATCCATTTTTATTAAATGTTAAATCAAAATGGCAATTTATGAATGGTTCAAAGTTTAATTTATAAATATAGCTTGTATCTTTCATTTGGGATACTTCATATTCCCTGTATTCTATTTCATTCACTTTACCATTTAATTTTTGTCTTTTTAAGTCATCAATATGAAGTCTATCGCGCATTTGACCATTACAAAGCGAAATGAAAAACGTGAAAGTTAAGATGAATATTTTTCGTGTTGTCATAATATTTTTGCTAACTTGTATATAGGCGAAATAAAACTTCGCCAATCTACCATTTTTTGGGTGTACATAGGAAATTTTGTTTCGTTTTGTACATTATCAAATATATAATAATTATCTTAAAATCATTAAAGGCACTTTTTATTTGTTGCAGGCGTTTCTTACTAACATGGGTTCAGATTTCATGGGAGTTCATATTAGTATGACGTAGTAATTTTTGAATATACTTACTACCGCTTAAATACTCCATAAAACATCTAGTTCAAGGAAATATAAATCGCATGGACTAGCTAATTCGGCTATGATTATCACTAAGCCACTATTCCCTTTTCAAAAACCTCTACAAACCCCTTCATTTTAGCGATTATAGGGTCTTCAATCGCTCTTGCTTGAAGAATACTAGGTCTATTGTCTAAACATTAGAAAATACTATTATATGTTTTTAGTTATTCTTAAAACTGATCCATTAAATTAAATGTAATAGGCCTTATTCAATAAAAGTAATTTTTTTTCCATGTGGTTTCGTTTAATATTTCTAGGTGTAAAAGAAACAAGATTTTCAATAATATGACAATACCCACTTTTGTTGATATTTGGAATAAATAAAATAGGGGAGATATGGAGCTGTTTGTCTTTGTTTGGGTTTCTTCAAGGCTTATTAAGAAGCTTACTTATCATTTGGGTATGAGTTTCCAAAAAAGTGCTTAATGTGATTTAAAACAATTATGATCGATAATATGGATTGCCAAGCTTTTCTAGACAGCTTTCAATAACACACAATTAACGTCATCAAAACAAGAGGTTATTAAGGTATTTGAACCCTTTAAATAATATCAGTGAAATTAGGGCTTCCCATTTTCGAAATCACACAGGGTAACTCATAGGGTAACTCATTTTTTATACGTAGCAATTGTAATGAAATAAATGAACAAAAAACATTTTAAATAATATATTTTTAAGGTGAATTTTTATATTTTTTTGTCATTTATAAATTATAGTAATGAGATTAAAACAACTCTTTTCTTTCTTTCAAAAAGGCAAAAATAATTTTATCGACTTCAGATATTACATGTAGGTCATTATAGCTAAGCCATCTAATCTCTTCTATTTCGTTGTTTTTTTCTATAACACCCATATAGTCAGATTTATAACATGTCATCTTCACATTGACGCCAGCCGTATCACCATCTGATTGCGCTTTAAAAGTTCCTACGTACGTGATGGTTTCTTGAATAATATCTACACTCAATTCCTCTTTTATTTCCCTTATTAATGTCTGGTTATCAGTTTCATTATTTTCTCTTTTTCCGCCAGGTATGTAATATTTATTTTTCCCTACGGATTTGGTACTGAGTATTTTTCCGTTTTCTATTATTATAAGTGCAATTTTATCTACTTCTTTCATCATTTTAAATATTCCTAAAATTAATAAATTATCAGATTTTATATTATTACCCTAAAATAAAGAAAAACAATTTTGTTAAACAAAATAATTTTGAAATAAATTGTTATCGGCAATAGTATTGCATTTCGCTACTAGTTCAAAAAACAACTCCGAAGTCAAGAGACTCCGGAGAGCTGGCACAAGCGACAAGCTTGGAACAGCAGGAGGAGGATGTTAAAGCATTCTAGATTTTTAATCTTTATTTAATAATTATCAAGCGAAATGTCTTTATTTATGCGTCTATCAGCCATAAATAAAATACGATCAGACTTGTCAAATGGAATTTGTAACAAATCGCAAGTTTTATTTAAGTCTATTAAATATATTAGGTATAGCTCAATTTGTTCGTTTAAATTTTTCTCGCTTGGATAAGTATTTAGTTTAAGTTTTTTATCCTTATAAATAATTCGATAAACCCTTTGGTCAATAATTTGATAAATTTTCGGATTTTTAAATCTTAAAATTGTTGAAGCCATAGGAAGTTGAATTCCTTTTGTTTGAAGCAATGCTTTTAATACTATTTTTGTATTTTCAATATCAAGTTCTTTTGAGTCGGTTTTTATTTTGTTAACCAATTTCAAGGTCTCCTTTTCAATATTTACGTAACGATTTACTTTCCATAATACTATTTCATTAATTACATTTTCATCAAATGCAGTAGATTGATTGTCAAGCTTTACCGTTAGGCCTTTTTGGAAGTCAAAATCAAAATCAGTTTTAGTGATTTCAAAGTCTTTGCAGAATATGGTTTTGTGTATTTTTTCTGTCATTGTATAAATATCTTCTTACTATGTGTATGCCTGCTGATAACGGTTCGCAACTTTGAGATGGCTGGAAGTTCGTAACCGCTCAGTTTTCGGCTTAACGAAAACTTGATGCGAAACGGCAATTCCACTAAATTCCAGCTATTTCAAAATGGCTGTTACCTGCTGGCTTTCTTTCTGCAAATTTATTAATATATGATTCACTCTTCAAATTTAAGATAAGGGTTTAGATTAATCATTTTCCAAACTTGATCATTTTCGTCGTAATCAAAATAGACCCCAATTACGTCGTTTACCGAAGAGAAATCAATATCTGAATCACTAATATCTTCAATGACTTTAAAGTCAGTGCTTATTAAATATTGTTTTCCATTAATTTTTTTGGCGCCCAACCTGTTAGTTATATTATGTTTATCACCAAATGTAAAATTGGATATTGGTTGTAGAATAATAGTTTCTCTTTTTGAGAATTTAGTTAGTAATACAAGCCATTGGTATGCGTCTGAAGATAATGAGTCTTTATATTCATCAATATTTGTAATTAAATCATTCTTGTAGAATTTGATGCTTTCATCCCATAATTCAACTTCATATAACCCACTTATTTCATTAGCTGAAGATCTTGACCTAATACCTGATTGATAAATTTTAACGCTTACTAAATTTGGTAAACCAAGTTCTACTAAAATGGATAATTCCTCTATAGTTTCTGCTTCTTCGATAAGCTCTTTGTTTTTTAATTTTTTTGAGATACCATTTAAAACCCATGGAAGACTATAAGAATAATATTTTGTAACAATACTTGTTGCTTGGTCTAGTGAAGCGATTTTTGACAAAGGAATTGCCTTTAGCCATCTTTCTCTTATTTCATCTTGGTTTGCACTTTTAATAAATTCATCAGACAAAACATTGATATCATTAATTTCGTTTTCAATATCTTTTAATAGCTTGATTTTTGTATCAATATTTACTTCATTTGCTAAATGTTCTTGAATGATATTTATTAGCAAGTCTAATTTCTCTTCAATTTGTAAGTCGCTATTTAGTGGAATACCAGATTTGATTATTGAATTCCATTTAGCTCTGTCATCTCCTACTTTTTTTATTATTCCTATTGTTCTAGCTTTTAAAAATTGTATTACTTCTTCTCCTTTAATGTCCTCAGATTGTTCAGCTTGAATATAAGCTAGTGAATTTCTAAAATAGTCATCAGTCCAGTCGAAGTTATTCTCTGTACTATTTAAGTTGTGTAATGAGAGTAATCCATCATCAATCCAATCAAGTATGTTATCAATACCTTCAGAGTCCTCATGTATTTCAGATATATTATTATCAGCTATTAATTCTAATAATTTCTCAAATGATAAACCATTAGAATCAGCTAAGGACTTGAAAACTTTAATTAGTTTTAAACAACCACTTTGAGCTTTGTCAATTTTTGCCTTATCAAAAAAGTAATTGATTTGTTCTTTGGTGTTTTCTTTGGACCAATTATGTTTGTCCTTTAAGACTGCATATTTATTGAAAGTATCAATTAGCTTATCTTTTTTTATTGTAGAAAGTGGTGCAGTTTTAATTAGCTTTTTAAAATTGTATTTAAATGTGTATGAGTTTCTGTATAAATACACGAAGTATTTGTCAATATCATCTATCAATTCAGGGTACTTTGATTTTATAGTGAATAAATCAATTTCTGCTCCATTTGAATTGTCTAAGCTGATTAATATTTTTCCTTCATGATCAACAAACGCTCTCCCAGCTCTTCCTGCGATATTCCAGAAATCTCTGGAAGCAATTGGATTACCTGCTTGATATAAAGTTGAGAATATAACAGTAGAAACACCCAAATTCACACCTTGACCAAGAGTTGATGTTGCAATTATCACTCTTGGCTTTTCTTTATTCATTAGTCTTTCTAAAGGCAGTCTTACATCCGATAGTAGATCAGCATTATGACATAAAATCCCTTTTCTTGCATAATAAAGCCATTCAGAATCTTCTCCATACGATTCAATGCACGCTAATTCAAAGGCCTTCCAATTATTTTGATTTTTATACGTAAAATGGATTTCAGTACTAAGGCATTGATCATATTCTTTAGCTAATGTAAATACAGAATCTTTTTTTCCCACGAAAATTAATACTGGACCAAAAACGTTCAATTTAAAAGCTGTTTGTGCAATTGCTTGATTTTTATTTTCTGGAAAAAACCTAACTTTTTTTTGTTTACCGATGAGAGGCAATTCTTGACAAGAAATAAATTTAGGGTTGAAAGAATTCCTCTCTGTATCAGTACTTCTCCAATTTAAGTCAACAGAATCACCATTCCATTGAAGTACACCTAGTCTTTCATCTGATGGTCGCCAATTTTCCCTAAATACGTTTTCGCTTGAGTTGGTGAGCCATTCGGCTAAATCTTCAGCATTAGGTAGGACAGCTGATAATAGGAGAAAACGCCCATCATTTTGCCTTATGAAATATCTTAATTCCTCGTAAAAAATTTCATTTACAATTAGACGTTTATTAGCTCCGAGTAAGTGACCTTCATCAATTACAACAAGTTTTATTTGATTTAGAATTTCGTTATTACCTCTAAGCATAGCTTTTGCCTTTTCAGGTGTTGCAATTATTACATCTGATTCATCTATTACTTTCTCATCAAGTTTACTAAACAAGCTTCCACCATAAAGATGTGAAACTGAAATTCCTATGCTATGAAATATTTCGTCCAATGAGTTTTCAATTTCATAAGCCAACGATCTGAATGGAGCAATATATAATACTTTACTTCCTTTATTTTTTGTTATACAGTCTAATATTGCAATTTCTGCAATTCTTGTTTTCCCACTACTTGTGGGAATACTTACTACACACCCTGTATTTTCTATATTTAGTACTTTAGGCAATGAATTCCGCTGAGTTATAAATAATTCATAAATCCCTCCGTTCTTTTTATATGTTAATGATTGAATATAATTACGTGGAAGTCCAACATTAGTATCAAAATGTTTCTCAAGTGAACTCCATAAAGAAGCTTCTGAAATACCATCTGTTATTATTATTAACAATCTGATAACCCACCAAATATCAGGTTCATTTTTGATTTCAGCTATCTCTTTTAAACTTTGAAGATTAGATTTTGCTAATTCTAAAAGATGTTTGTCTCCTGTATAGAAGTATTTGATAAAATTATTTAAGGATCTTGCAATAATTATTTCATAGATGTTTTTACTAGATTCTAATTCATCATCAATTTTAGATAAATTTTCATCTAAATAAATTTCATCTACCATCATATTATTTATTATTTCTAGAAGTTGATGATAATTACGACTTAGAAATAAAGAAACTATTTTTGAAATAACGGTATCATTTTCAATCTTCTTTATAAGAATAAATGCTTTTGAATATTGAAAACAGACGTAATAAGATAAAGAGGAAATAAGTCCATAGTAATTACCTAATTTGGTGTTTACTTCTGGTGACCCGTGAACATTTTCTAATATTGAAGCCCCTTTTTCCAAAGGAAAAATGCCGTCTTTTAAATGTTCGTTTTCAATAAATCTACATCCTAGATTTAGATAGTGAAATGCTAATAGATTTAGCTTATCGTCTTTAATTGTATATTTCGGAAAGTTATCAATGCTTTCTGATGTATTGTAAAGAATATATCTAGCATTTGCTTGAGCAATTAGATTCTGAAGTGTTGAATCTTTTTCAATTTTATCTAATTTTTCTTGAATTTGATCAAATGTCATAAAGCAAGTGGATTAGCGATTAGCTCGTTTGCTTTTGCAAACGCAAGATTTATGAAATTTTCTGGATTTTGAATACCAATTGATATAAAAATTAATTCTGGATTGTCATTATAAAGATTGTTTTCTACGAACTTTGAAGTATGTTCATTACTTAATAATAGTCCTGTATAAATTAGTTGACCTCTATCCTTTATATCTTGCACAATAAAATCATCAAGTTTTAAGGCTAATTCAACGTTGTTTTTAGCTATTTCTTCAACTAAAAAAGAATAAGATAATGGCATTTTTTCTTTCGTTAACGATGATGAAATTTCTTCAACAACTTTTTTTGTTGGAGTTTTTCGAAATTTTGATTCTCCTAGAAAAATTTTTATATCATTGGCACCTTCGCCCTCAATAAAATCAACCATTAATGTATCATCTCCTTTTATAGCTTGGTCTACATTTGGGTTGTATTTTAGTTTAAAAACTTTAATTAATTCACGATTTAATGTACTTTGAATGTATTCTGTTAATAAAATTTCAGTTGCGTTTCCTTTTTTTACTTTATCAACCACAGGTAATTTTCTATTTTGTTCAGCATATTTTTCAAACCCCAATTCAGCATATTTTTTCTTAAGTTGCTCTAATCTAAAGTTTGTATAATGATGACTTATTAATTTATTAGCCATCCATAAAATTAAATCATCCTTTTCTTCATTGTTTATCTCAGTTAATTCTCGGTGGCACTTAGTTGCTGTAACTGCTATGTCATTAACATTTAACCAAGCTCCGAATGGATGATCTATATTTGGATGGGTTCCAATTAAATTAATTTGTTTAGTCATTATATTGTATTTCAGATAATTGATTTAAGTTTAGTTGTTTTTATAGTCTTTAATTTTCCGATTTTGAGGTAAGCTTGCAGGTAACTAGTATATAGGCGAAATAAAATTTCGCCAATTCACCCTTTTTTGGGTGTATATACGAAGTTTTGTTTCGTTTTATGCTTTTTCAAATATATACAACTTTTATTACAATTTAATAATTACATGAAGATAGTTTCTTTGATTTTTGTGGTGAAGGAGGGGGAGAGTTTTTCCTGATTAGTCTGTGTTTTGTTATTGTTTGAATTGCGATCAGGCTAAATGCTGTTTATTATTTAATTGAGTTTATTTTTTGTGCAGCATTATTTTCCACTGGCGGTCGAGGGAGTGGGTGGCGAATTTTATTTTGTTTAGTAACAAGTAATTTACCAAACGAAAAGATTCGTGCGGCGGTCGGGGCGCGTTTTGAATGATGATGCTAAGGTAGAATTTATACTAGTGTGAATTTAAAGGTTTCTGAGGGTCTAAGTTAGTCTTTCATATATACAAATCCGTTGTTGCTGGCAATAGTAATCAGTGGCTGAATACTCTCTTTGTATCGAGTATAATCGAATTCGTTTCGATTGTCAAGATTGGGGAAGATGGTGAGGTATTCCTCTAGGAATTTGTTTTTTGAATTATGGTGCTTTACTATTTCAAAAGCTGTTTTCTGGAGGTTAAAAAACTTGTCGAAATATTTATCTATGGATGGCAGTTTATCACTTTTAGAGGAATTAAAGCTTTTATCAATTGGAATTAAATTCCAGATTAGGTCATGCGAAACAAAGGCATGGGGTACGAAGTGATCTAGTGCGAACTTTTTATCGTCAAAAATTAATTTGTTTCCTGTAAATATGCATTCTATTGACCCGAGTTCCTGAAACACTGGTTTCCAATAGTCTTTAGTTTGTTTTGATAAGGAGCTTCGTGTGACTGATTTGATGAGCTTGTTAGATATATCGGGCACATTTGGATTTCTTTTTTGAAGAAACAGCGCGAGATTCCAATAGCAAAAGTCTTTAAGTATTTTGGAATTGGATTTGAGATAGCTTATCCAATTAGGGTTAATGGATACGCTTTCTTTTTCTAAGGCATAGATGCAGTCGTTGTCAAAATTCTGCGATAAATCATAAATGCTTTTGCGATTGCTTATTCCCGGGAACCAAGGAGAGATGAACCAATGTGGGACATTTTTATCGAAATGATTTAAAATTTCAAGAGTTTGGGTTTTATTTGTATTTTCTAAAACAGCATTTATTTTGTTTTCACTTTCATCTATAGTGAGGTTTTCAATTTCTAGAATAGACCGAACTGCCTCCTGGATTAAATCTTGCTTGCCAAAAGAGACATGGAAATAATTTACTGTGTACCACGAATTGCTTATCATTCTTGCGAATAATTTTCTTTTAGAAATGATTGTATTTCCTTCTTCTACTAACTCAAGTATAGCAAGAAACCAATAAAACTTATAGGTAGCCGAAGTACTTGCAAATACTGAAGCTAATCTATTTACTGGCAGATTTACGGAAAAAGGTAAGTTCATTTAATATAGTATTGAGTTTTTTTATTATACTTTGTTACCAACGAGTATTACTTTTGGTATCTATCAAAATTTTAACAAACTCACCAACAACCCTCATTTCCGAACTATTTTCTTCATTGATAATTATATTTTCATAAGAATCATCAAACGAATTTGGCCTTAAAACAATCGAAGTGTGTTTCCAATCTTCTTCCGAAGTTGTTTTTTCGCTTGAATAGGTTTTGATTGTAAATGCAGAATTGAAATCGTGGTCTTGAATATCCATATTTTCTACCAATACAATTTTTCCATTTCTACTGCCCCCACTATAAGTTTTAAATAAACAAATTGAACCATTCGGGATTACTCTGTTCATTGATTCCCCAATTATTTTACAAGCAAAATAATCGTTCTTTACACTGTTGTTTTCTGGTCCTTCAATTAAGGTGAAATTTTTATCTGATTGCATTTCACTAAACGAACCAGCTGCTGCATAAAAATCATAAAGTGGGATAAGGTTTTTAGGCTTATTGGTTTCAAATAATAAAGAAACGTCGTTTTCATTCGTAACGTATTTATTAATATGCTTTAATTTTTTACCCGTGGTAATATAAAAGTATACACTGGGTATGACTGGTTGCTCAAGTTGAAATTTGAAATGAACAACCGGTAACTTAGAATAGGGCATAGTACTTTGCTCAATCGAATCCGGAATTATAGAAACTTCCCCCATGAAATAAAAATCTGTGCCTTCGCCATCCTTCTTTTTTATAAAAAGTAAAATTCGGTTTGAATTTATTACATCTTTTATTTCATTACTATCTAGTTTTCTATTTGACCTTGATTCCCATGCAAAAGTAGTTGGGTTAATAAAGTAGTCATTGTAATTAATTGTACTTTCTATCTCATCAGATTTATGATATGTAACAAAACATGGAGTAGCCCCAGATCTTGTACGGTATCCGTAAATTGTACTACTGATGTCTTTTTCCCAATTCAATAATCTACAGACATCTTTGCGACTATATTTATTGTAGAGAATTAACCCGTTTTTATAATATTCATTCTTATACGATTTTTTAAAAGTCTCAATGGAGTAATTAATCGAATCCATTAGATAAAGTTTAAAAGTAAGATTGCTTAATATTTCCAGAAATTCTGGATAGAATTTTAAACAATCATCTTCTTTGTAAATGATTTTCTCCTCTTTTCTAACAAATAAAAAGTTGATGTTTAAAATACAAGAATCAATAGTCTCTTTACTTGGAGTATAATTAAAAAGTTTAGAAATACTTTCTGTAAATTCTGTTATATTCAATTCATTTCCTAGAATAAGCTCCTTTAGAATTAGACTTTCCTCAATCCTCTTAGAATTATTTATTTCTTTAGAAAATAGCTCCAATAGTTTTAGCTGTTGTTTTGATAATGCCACAAGCTGATCTTTCTCGACTTTGATAATGAAATTATAGTAGGAATTGGAATAATCCACGTATAAATAAGGGTCTCTAGAGCCGTGTTTTAAAAAGTCAATCATCATTGGAATTTTTCCCAACTTATACTTCAAAAGGTTGTAATCCTTTTTCAAATCAGATAATAACTGCATATTCGCAGAGTCAATGGATTGAAATATCTTCTCTTTTGTAATTTCATCAAAATTAATAGTCGAAGAACCTGGAATCATCCTGCTACCTTCTGTAATTAATTTCCTCAATGAGTCTTTGTTATAGGAAGTATCACCATACAGTGCAATGGGTATTAAGTAATTGTTTTCGTAGTTTCCGATGAAATCAATAACTGTTACGTAACTTTTTCCATCAACTTTTCTTAAGCCTCTACCTAGTTGCTGAATAAAAATTATTGCTGAGTCTGTCGGGCGAAGCATTATAATCTGATTGATTTTAGGGATATCAATTCCTTCATTAAAAATATCAACCGTAAAAATGTAATCGAGCTTTTCTTGTAAATTATCTGATTCTAATTTTTCAATCGCTATTGCTCTTTCTGCTTCTGTACTATCGCCGGTTAAGGCAACTGCTTTTAGTCCATTTAAATTAAATAAATTAGAGAGTTCAATAGCTTCTTTTTTTCTTGAGCAAAAGATTAAACCTCTTGTTATACCATTGTCACTGCCATAGAATTGAGCTTGCTCAATTACCATTTTTACTCTTTCTCTGGAAACTAATAGGTTAAAATCTGATTTATCGTCAATTTGATTATTATCAATTAGTAAATCAGTTACACCGTAATAGTGAAATGGACTAAGCATCTCTTCTTCCATTGCACGGTTTAATCTGATTTCATAGGCAATATTGTGATCAAATACTTTAAAGATGTCATTCCCATCAGTTCGTTCAGGAGTAGCTGTCATTCCTAAGAGAAACTGTGGTTCAAAATAATCGATTAATCGCAAATATGAATCTGCACCAGATCTATGCGTTTCATCAATGATGATGTAATCAAAGTGATCTTTTGCAAAGTTTTTAAGATGTGCTGATTTTGAAATTGTTTGTATAGTTGAAAACACGAAATCACATTCTAATTCTCTTTTTTCACCAGAATACAAACCCATTGTCTTGTTTTTCCCCAAAAACTTTTCGGAAGGTTTTTAATGAATTTTTTGCAATGGTCAATCGATGAACTACAAAAAGCAACTTTTTAGGATTAAATGCTTTTGCATCGAATGCTGATAAATAAGTTTTTCCAGTTCCTGTCGCAGATATTTATTAAAGCTTTGTTTTTTTTTATCGTTTCGTAAATTTTCTAAATTTCCCAATGCCTCGATCTGCATATCATTAGGAGTTTATTTCCGTTAGAATTTCCTTAAATCCTTCAGTTTTGCCTTGTTAGAAATTGCTGTTTATAAATTTCTTCGTAACGAAAAAATATAATCAGTTGTAAACTGGTGTTGCTTTTTGAAAATCAGTTTGAAATTCACCGAGTACATTTTCAACTAAACCACTTTCAATCTAAAGCAGAGACTTTAATATTCCATTCCTTGTTAGTTGATAAGGCTTGGGCTGTTAAATCTGCTACTACCAACAATTAGATTGTAATGATCATTGTTTTTAAAAATGTAGCGCTTTTGCATGCGCGTTTCCAGTTGTAGCAATTCTTAAGTCAATATTATTAAATTGTAATAATCTCTTTAATGCCTCAGGTTGGGTAAATATTCAAAATATTGTGAAACTAATATTTGGACCTTTTATTTCACGATTTTCTAGTTCTTTTAATTTGTTAATTAAAGTAGCGACTCCAACTTGTCAGTAACAAACGCAACTGCGATATAAAACTGATTACAATTTTCAAGTTCTTGAAGTATTGTAGACAGGACTTTTTTTGGTGGATTTTTTTTGATTTACGAGTAATTCCGGTTGATAAGCAGCATCGGATAAAACATTTTTATCAATATAACCAGTTTGTAAACTGGAATTAAAAATTTGAATTAACTTATCCATTCATTATCAATTTATTTACTATCGGAATATCAGCTGCTGCCCAATCAAGCTTTTCAATTTCATTTAAACTTAACCACTCTTGCGCTATATGTTCAGTAAGATTAAGTTCTTTTGTTTTTACTTCACAAATAAAACTATGCATTGTCAGTTCAAAATCTGGATATTCATGGACAATCGTTGTAAAGAAGGATTTGATTTCTGGTTCAACATTTAACTCTTCAATTAATTCACGTTTTTAAAGCCTCTTTTTGTGATTCGCCTTTTTCAATTTTCCCACCAGGAAATTCAAATTTCTCAGATATATATGATAGTTTATTTTTAGGTCTTTGAACACATAAAATTTTATTCTCAAAATATATTATTGCAGCTACAACTTCAATTTTTTTCATCTTACTAGTTTTTGGGGATAAAGTTTGTCTTCATAGATTAAATCATAAGTGCTGGAATGTCTTTCTGAAGAATACCTTTGTTTTCAAGTTTTACATTAGCAACTATTATTTGTTCTATTGAAATTTCGTCCATTTAATGTTATTTACTACTTCTTAAAGTATGTTGAATTAATTATTCAATTACTTTTTTATACTTATCCATAACATTTAAATTACATTTTTATGATACCCAAACTTAAGGATAATAAAAGTCTTACACAATTTCTATAAGAGTGATACTATATCGAATTTTTTTACGTTACTGCGTTTTCTTCGTTTTGAATACAAGTATGTTAATAAACGATATTTTGTAGGATTTTACTATACCCACTTTTAGTGATATTTGATTATTTTATATATGACAGTTATAAGGGTTTTTTTGAAGATTTGACAGGGGAGTCCTGAGAAGGAAACCAGAGCCAAAATAAATTTTGGGCTGCATCGCCCCAAAAATCGATTGTCAGCTCTCAATCAATTTAGGCAACATACTGTCTAGTAGTTCTTTTATTTTAAGATAATCGGTGGTTTACAGTACACACTCAAAAACCCCAATCACTTTGAGACTACTCAACTCCTCTTCTTCAAGTATGATATCTTGATATGCTATATTATCTGAAAGTGGTTTTAAAATAATGGATTCATGACTCCATAGTTCATTTTCCATTGTTTTTTTGCTTCTATATTCTTTTACAGCATATCCAGAACCAAAATCAGGGTCTTGTATATTAGTATGTTCAACCAATACTATTTTTCCATCTCTAGAACCACCTGAATATTTTCTAAACATACAAATTGAACCGTTTGGAATTATTTTATTCATTGACTCACCAATAACTTTGCAAGCAAATAAATCTTGTGATGGCTTATAAGTTGTAGGTAATGCAATCCATTCACAATCATCTACGGTTTGTAATTCACTGAAGTTTCCTGCCGCAACCTTTAAATCATATAATGGAATACTATTTACATAGGGAATAACTTCATTATCGTCTAAAAATACATTTTGTTTTTCAGTCTTGAATTTAGGGATAAATTGAGAAAAATAGTCCCTTAGGTTTTTATCACAAACATATACGTAGGTGCCTTTAATACCTCTGAGCATTATCGTTTTGTATATATTTAAAATAAAATTTTTTAACTCCTCTGGATCAACAATGGATTGTTTTCCATTTACATCGTAATAATTTTCTTTGATAATTTTAATTTGATTGTTTTCTTTATCATATGTAATTTCATTTCCGAAAATTATCCCCGTATAATTTAAATCATAACCTTGTGTTGTGTGAATACAGCCCACTTCATCTCTAGAATTTTTGGAATTAACCCAATCAATATTTGTGCTATTCCATTTTAATCTTGTGTTTTCAATTTCAATATCATAATCTTGCTTGGCGTCTTTTTTGTTAGTCATCCAAGGCCAAGAATAACCAGCTACTAATCTTGAAAGCCCGTTTTCTATATCTCTAGATTTTATTTCATTTACGATGTCTTCTATAGAATCAAAAAGAATAAACTCATACTCTTTAGAACTGAATATTGTGTCAGAATTATCTAATTTACATTTTAATAGATTATCTATATAGGAGACATAATCATTGCCTCCTTTCGACCTAAACTGAGATTTTAAATGTTCTATTTTTGTTAAATCATTTACTTTTAGTTTATCAAAATCTTCTTTCTTTATATCTGATGGTTTTATGGATTGATTTTCATCATAAAAATAAACAGCACTTTCAGACTGTTTCATTATCCAATCTAATTCATTGCAGGTATGTTTGTCTAAATTTAATTTTTCGCAAACGACATCAAATGCTCTAAAATAAGCCCCTAAATTAACCCGTCTCCTTAATCGGTGAGACTCGTCAACGATAACAATATCAAAAGTGTCCTTTACGATTTCTGCAGGACCAATTACCATATTAGCATTTAATCCCTTAATATTTTTAAAAACTTTTTTTAAAGTAGCTCTAAAAGACGACATTGGAACAACTAACGCCATTTTGGGGTTTGGATATTTTTTTTTCAATTCAAAGACAATTTCCATGAATTCAAATTCATCATTTCCGAATTCCTCAAAATTAAAATCTTCGTTTGTAGTATTAAGTAACTTAAATAAGAAAATAGCTAAAATTGTTTTCCCAGTTCCTGCACCACCTTCAATGATAATATTTTTATACCTATTATTCAGAAGATTTCTCATAATAACCAGTAGACCGAACTTTTGTTCTGAGGTTAAAGTTTTGTAGGGTGAATATTTAAATAAATCAGAATTATCAATATAATCAATAGGGTGTTTAGCTATTCCAACCGATCTTAAATTATCCCAAATGGATTTAAAGATATCCCAGTAAATCTCTTTCTTTTGGTAGTAATTGTGATTGGCTAATCCAATGTTTCCATTAATTAATTTATATTGCCCATCTCCAGAAATATATTTAATGAGATTAGATTCTATATCTAGTGTTGCCGATTTATTAAACTTTTCACTTGAAATTAAATGGACTGCTGATAGTTTGTTTTTTATGTTATTCTTTAAATGACTGCACATTCTAGCATATGCATCTGTCGTTTCACCAACGTAAGCTTCATTTACATTCCCATCACTTAATATATAAACGATAGGCCACAAATCTTTAACGTAATGTATATTATTGAATTCACTAACAAGGCTTGAATCAAAGTCAAATTTTTTAATAGAGAAAACTGGGTTTTGACTCATAGTTCATTGTATTTTTTCGCAGTGCCTTTTGCTTTCTCAACAGGATACTTTAAGGCATTTTTTTTAATTTTTTCTGAAACAATATCAAAAACATCCAATTTGTGTTTTTCTGCTAATAAAAAAGCAAAAGAGAGTACATCAGCAAGTTCATCTTTTAACTTGTCTTGATTTACATTTTCAACTTCGTTATCCTTTTTCCATAAAAAAAGTTCATTTAACTCCGCAGCTTCTATTGAAATGGCAAGTGCTAAATTTTTTGAATCATGAAATTGCTCCCAATCTCTTTCGTTTCTAAATTGAATTAGTTCTTCAATTACTTTCGTATACTTATCCATAGCGTTCAAAAATTACATTTTTAAAATACCCAAACTTAAGAATAATAAAAGTCTTACACAATTTCTATATGAGCGATACTATATCGAATTTGTTAGGTTATAGCGTTTGTGTAAATGAACGATATTTTGTGAGATTACACTATACCTAGTTTTGGTGATATTTATAAAAAATTAAGTGCAGTTTTTAATCTATGCTAGTCGCTTCTTTTGGTTCAAGTAGGGCGGTGAATTTCCAATCTTTGAGAATCGGAGCACTGTTCACCAGATCGATAACTTGTTTGAATTTTTCCGGGTTGCCATTGGCGGTTATTATGAATTTGAGTTGGTCTGTTGAGGTCTTTGGAAAGACAATTACAAAGTCCAATTCTCTGCAATAGTAGTTGAGATTTTGCTTTATCCAGTAGATAATATGTGATTGTTTTTGAGGAGATTCATTGATTAAGTTTTTGAAAGTGTGTTGGTTGTCGAGGAACCAGTTCCAGAAGTTTTTGATTTATTTTTTGTTTCAGGTTTAAAGTTTCGGGTTTTTGATTTCTATTTTTTCTAAGGCCTTGCTTTAGTCTCGCTCCTTCGCTAAAACAGTCCACAGGACTGTTTTTTTACGCTCGATCCTATTGCCCAAAAAAGAAACAAAAAACGCTAGCCCTGGACTGTTCGCCGACCCGCTATTTTCTCAATTCTGAAATCCAACGAACTCGCTTCGTTCAAACAGCGTTGGATTTTTTCAAAATTTTCGAAAAACGGGTACCCGGCTGCCAAAGTCAAAGGGCAGGTTGAACTACGATTGTCCCATGTATTTGTTTGCATTAACGTTTGTCATGTGAGTTGACATTAAAACTGATGAGGTTGAACATGTATTCACAGTTAATAGTTGTTTTTTAATGGAGTTCATGAATGTTCAATTTAACGCTTATCCGTAGTAGCCACATTAAATGTTATTAAATTGAACATTTGTCGCATTCTGGAACGCAGCCAGTTGCCATATAGCATTTCGATTTCTGTAGCGGATAGGTTAGAGGTGAGGTGGGTGATGGAATTATTTTTAACAAATTGTTCGTAACGGCTGATCAATACCTCAGCCATGACATTACAATCATTGCCAAAATGTTTTATTTGTTGTTCGGCACCCAAGTCGTCAAAGCAATAGTCGGAAAGGCGGGATTGGTAGTTTTGTTTTAGGGTGTATTTGTTGATGGCGTCAAAACCTTTTTTGGCAAATTCGAAAGATAGTTCTCGATAGGTTTTGATTTTATAATCAGAATAATTACTCGTAAAAGATCTAATGAGGAGCATTATGAAGGTTTTTCCGCATCCAATTGGACTCGATAATAACGCAACTTTCATCAGAGATAGCTATCAAGCAATTGGTAAAAAAAACTCTAAGGATCTTGTTTATAATAGCTCTATTAATTCATCAACTTTGTTTCGTTTTTTTTTTATTTACTAATATTTTACTTGTTATTATTTAAATATTACTAATTATTATTTTATCGTACAAATTATTCCGTAAAATAATGTAGACTATTTTCTAAACGATAGAATATAGTAGAAATAACGAATCGTTTTAAGGCTATATAAGCAACTATCTTTTTTTAGACAACAATTTGTGTCAATCAATAGGAAAACGTTGTAGGAGTTATCAAAGAATCAAGCCAGCGAAAAGAGAGAGGGGGTAACCGTAAAAAGAATATTGAAAAAATTTTATATAGGCGCGTGCTGGTGAGATGGTATACAGTATTTTCCCGCGGGGTCGGGCAAAGGAAAACCCGTTTGCAAAGGGCAGGGGGGTGTGTATCGTCGGTGTGTGTCCCAAACTTCTGCCTTTCGTACTACTCGTTCGTGATACTATTTTGGGCGTACTAATTTTGGGATGCAGTCTGTATAGGACTCGTATCTTTGCGCTTACTTGCCTATAAATCAGCAACATACATTCTTCGTGTCTACTATCTTCCCGACATACACCCAACAAGGTGGCTCAACTATGCATTGTCATTACGATATACGCACATGAATTGGTATGTGTACAGAAGTACGGAGCGCTAAGCCTACCAATTGGGTATGGTAATAAATCGATGTGCAAATCATGCAGTTAGACGCTTGCTTGCTAGCGATTCGGAAACTTTTCATTCCTCAACTACAGAGGTCGGTTCGATACATTGAAGATTCAGATATTATTTTGAAACAATTATATATATAATTTATATATTTTTTTAATATGATAAGCATAAACTATGAATAATATTTTGTTGGTTCTTCAGAGTAGTTTTCTATTGCAGTGGTTTGTGTTATAGCTATAATATATTATTCTCTTGTTGTTGATAGATTATATTGATAGAGTTTACATTGATATAAGAAAAAAAAAGAGATTTGTGTTTTATAAATATATAATAGATGTACCCCCCTTAGTAACTATACACAGTTTATATTTAATCAAGGTTATATATATTATATATATATAAGGCTCGCTGCGCTCGAAAAAAAAAAAGGATAAATAGATCCTTTGTGCTGGGTTGTGGTCCAGCTGTAGCCATTGACCTCTCGCTAGGCTTCTTAGTCCTCTTTCTGCTAGCATTAGGTCTACAACTACACTTGCCACCATATCTGACCCTTATATCTTGCTTACTGACCTCACCACGTTCCAAATGCGACACGTTCACACATAAACCATACTATTTTATAGCTTGCATTAAAATAACCTCTTAAAACGAATATATTACTATTAGGTTATTATTAATATATTAATATAATACTAATTTATATTTTATATACTTGAGTATGTAAGTTCGACTGCATTAAACAATATTTTTAATTCCCGATCATTAAGAGCGTCGCACCTCATTTTATTCGGGTTTTATCTTTTTATATTATGAAAAATTTAATTAAAATTACAGCAAAAGACAAGGTTTGATTGTAGTTAGTGCAAGAGAATTGCACGATTATTTAGAAGTAGAAACTCCTTTGACTATTTGGATGCCGAGAATGGCCGAGTATGGTTTTGAACAAGAAAAAGACTTTACGCCAATTTTGGAGAAAAGTACAGGACGTAGACCCTCAGTTAATTACGGATTAACTATAGATACTGCTAAAGAAATATCTATGATCCAACGCACTAAAAAAGACAAAAAAGCAAGAACTTATTTTATTGAATGCGAAAAAATAGCCAAAGAAGTCACAAGGGTAAATTCGCCAGCCGAGCAACTTTTGGCAAATGCTAAACATCTAGTAGATATTGAACGCAAAAAAAAAGAATCCGAAAGCCGTATTTTAAAAATCGAACAAGCCGTTTTTATGCTTGAAGCAAAAAGTCAAAAAAGCATCTGCACTATGCAATCAAATAAATATCCCCACAGAATCAATCCCTGATCCAGGATTTGGAATTATCAAAACGTGTCTCGTAACTATTTTGAAAGAAGTTTTTAGTATGAATATAGTTTAAAAATCGTTACTATACTTGTCGGGAATGCATTGGGAATAATCCATAAAAAAACCGCTAAATAGCTGATATATAGCGGTTTATATTTTTAATCCGTGACCTTGACTGGATTCAAACCAGTAACCTCTTGAGCCGTAATCAAGTGCGCTATTCAGTTGCGCCACAAGGCCTTATTATTTTGCAAATCGTTATTTTCATAAACCTTATGTCAACGTGTTTGCGGGTGCAAATATAAGTATAAATGTGTAAATTGCAAGTCTAATTAAACATAAAAATCAAAAAAAATGGCTTTAGTAAATTATATACGTGATATTCAGGGATTTCCAAAAGAAGGAATTTTATTTAAAGATATTACGCCCTTATTAATTGACCCAAAAGCCAGAAAAGAGTGCTTGGATATTCTGGTTTCTTCGTTAAAAGATAAAAAGATAGATAAAGTCATCGGGGTGGAGAGTCGCGGTTTTTTCTTCGGGATGTTGATTGCCCAGGAACTGAACTTAGGTTTCGTACCTGTTAGAAAACCCAACAAATTGCCTTATGACACCATTTCATCTTCCTATGAGCTAGAATACGGAACAGACACTCTGGAAATACATACTGATGCCATCCGCAAAGGGGATAGGGTACTTATTCACGACGATGTTCTTGCTACCGGAGGGACTGCCAAAGCAGTTTGTGAATTGGTGGAGGAATTAGGCGGTGAAATCGTCCAGCTTAATTTCCTGATGGAACTCAGTTTTCTCAACGGAAGGGAAAAAATTAAGGAACATGATATTTTTTCGGCAATAACTTACTAACTGACCGCGCGGGTTGTAACATAGTAGCGATACCCTATGATTGCCATTTGCCATTTTTTGGCTTTGGCCAGATCCATTTGCTGCTTGCTGAAACTAGGTAAGATAATTTTGTTTATCTGGGCTAAAATTTTGAACATAAGGGTATTGTTTGGGACAAAGGTATAAAAAAAGACGGCCTTATTGTAGACCGTCTTTTTAGATCTTCAAAATTTTGATCCAATTTTGATTTTTGATGTGCTGATTTCAAAAAGACTTACCTTTTCTTAGTGATAATGTCAATAACACCATTTGCGCCGTCTTCGCCATATTTGTCCAGGGCATTTTTCCCTTTTAAAACATTCACGCTTTCAATTAAATTAGAATCTATTTTGTCTAATTCTTTTTTGCTCGTTTTTTTTCCATCAACAAAAATTGTAACTCCATCTGGAATTCCCTTAGAGTTTTTACTGATTATTTTAATAGTTGATTCTTTTCCGTTTTTAGTGACATCCATTTTTTCAATTATGGAAGGATCGAGTTTATCTAATTCTTTTTGATCAACTTTTATCCCGTCGATATAAATGTCAGTTTTTATAGGAATGCCTTCAAACTCCGAAGAAACAACTTCAACTATTTTTGTTTTGGTTGATTTTTTTGTACCAGTAATATTGGTGGGGTCAATTCTCTCCAGATTCAACTGATTTTCATTTTTATGGAACAATCCTAAATCTTCAACTTCATCTGATTTTTCGGGGTTACTTTTCTTTTGTTTTCCAGTAGTAATTAGCATGGCTCCATTTCGTCCTTCAGAACCATATTTCTTCATCGCCGCTTGAGGCTCTAAAGTGATTTCAGACAAAATCTCTTCTTCAAGAGGAATTTTGATGATTTTATCTTCTGTTTGCTTGGTGCCATTTATTACTATTAAATAATTAGAACCGTTTTTCTCTACATTATCGATACTCCAAAAATTGTTAGCTTCTATAATAGCAATATTTTCTTTCTTTGCCCCTTTAATTCTATTTACAAGATCAAAATGTCTTTTTGAAGCCTTATTGATATCCGTACTAAAACCAAAGTTTAATTTGTTTTTAGAATCTTTTTCTGCAAAAAAAGTGAAAGGTTTTATGGGCGATTCTCCCTCAATTTGATTCACTTTGCGGATTCCTTCTTTGTCTTTTAATTCTACTTTTATGGCAATTAGTTCGTTGTTTTTGTCTGTTGTAATTTCTGAGAAGTTCATTTCCAAATTATATTCTTCTTTAAAAAAATCTTTTTCAGCATTTAATTCTTTCTCGGTCGAATTTGAAGTGATCTGAAGCTCCACTTTCATTCCAGTTGTATTTAGAGTGGTTTCTTTCGCTTTTTCCTGCGCCACAACATTTAGTTGAAAAAGCATAAAAAAGGCAACTAAAGCGGGAACTACAATTGCGTACTTCCATAAATTCCTTTTGTTTGATTGGTTTTTGTTTAACATGATGATTCGTTTTTTGATTAATGATTGATAAAAATGATTGGATAAGGCAACGCAATTTTCGTGCGCTGTTATTTTCAAAAGCGTGATTTGATACGCTTTTTTGTCTGAAATTTTCAATAAGGCTTCGCTATCTGCAATGAACTCCAGATTTTGGAGAATCGCTTTCTGGTAGAGCCAGATTACGGGGTTGAACCAGAACAGGATGCTGAAGACTCGCGTGATTAAAACATCTATGCTGTGGTTTTGTTCGGAGTGCACTTTTTCATGCTCAATAATGTTTTCCAACTCGGACACGCTGTATAAAGACGAATTGTATACAATGGTGTTGAAAAACGAAAAAGGCGCCAGTTTTTCCTTAACGTCAATAAACTTGAAGTCGGCTTGCTGATGAACGGTTTTTCCTTTAAACACTTTAGTTAAACTGTAATAATCCAATCCAAATCGGGTTAAAAAAGCGACTATTCCTAGGGCATAAACGATCCCTGCAGTCAAAAACCAATCCATCTCAAAAGAGATCTTTTCAACGGGAATACCAACGGGAATTTGCGACCAGTCAATTGTCGTGGGACTGGGTTCCACCCAAACGGTCTTTGTGAAAACCAGTAGAGGCAGAATTGCGGAAGTGATTAAACCGGTTATTAAAAACCAGCGGTTGCTGGCGAAAAACGTTTCTTTTCGCAATAAAAAATAATAGGCCAGAAAGAACAAAGTAACCAAGCCGTTTGATTTTAGGAGGTAAATAAATAGTGTTTCCATCGTTTAATATTTTAAATACACAATTGTTATTTCTAGGTAAGAGTCTATTTTTCTTCTTTCGGATTTTCTATCATGGCAAGAATTTCGCGAAGCTCTTTGGCCGTTATTTTCTCCTCTTTGGCAAAAAACGAAACCATGTTTTTGTATGAACTGTTGAAATAATTATCAATTGCCGTATTCATGAACCCTTTTCTGTAGTCCTCGATAGCAATGATGGGGAAGTATTGATGTGTTTTCCCGTAGGCGTTATGTTTGACATATCCTTTTTCCTCAAGGTTGCGGACGATGGTCGATAAGGTGTTGTAATGCGGTTGCTCCTCTGTGATTTCCGCCATCACTTCTTTTACGAACGCTTTTTTGAGCTTCCATAAGATGTGCATGATCTCTTCTTCTTTGTTTGTCAGTTTTTGCATAGCTTAGATTTATTTGGGCGTTACCCGCAAGGGCGGGTCAGGCTTTCGGCTATATCTCTTCGTTTCACTACGAGGATACCGCCTTAATCCTTAACGCATTTCAAACTTACAACTATAATTTTAGTTATACAACTATAAAAATAGTTATTTAACTAAATATTCAGTTTTCACGCTGTTTGGTCTTTTTTCGGAGCCGATTTTGGAAGCCGTAAAATCTTTAATGCAGATGCGTTGTTCTGGAAATGAGGCCGCGTGAGGGATAGCAGCAATACGCCACAGCGGAGCGTATAGCCCGACCGCGTTGCTGAAAGGGGCTCTGTCAGCAGTGTCTTAGTTTTGCCCCTTTCAGTAATGGGGGCACGCCCTAAGAATTACTATGGGAATAGTCTTTTTCTTTTTTAACGAGTTTTTGCAGCCAGATGCAGCTTGCCACAGAGAGAATTCCTAAACTGCCCATAACAAACCAGTTAGCCTGATAACCATATGCATCTATGATAGTCAGTCCGGTTTTAGAACTCGCAATATGCGCCAAACTGAAACTCATGGTAAACAATGCCATATATCGTCCTTCGTGACCTTTTGGTGCTCTGCTTAAGGCAAAGGAATTGGAGAATGGGAAAATGAACATTTCCCCAAAAGTGATAAAAAGGATACTAACAATTAATATTCCTGCCCATATATTAATCAACAAAACATAGAAGCTTAGAGACATTAGCAATGAACCCCAAAGAATAATCCGGAGTTGATTTATGTTTTTTCTTTGGGTGAAACTCACAATTGGCATCTCAAGAAAGAAAATCAGCAATCCATTTAAGGATAACAAAAGACCACTTTGAAACTCCGTTAATCCAAATTTTTCGTTATGATACAGCGGTAGCGTAGTGAATAACTGGAAAAAAAGTACGGCCGTTATAAAACAAACAAAGAGGAATGTCCAGAATATCTTGTCTTTAAAAACAGAGACAGGTATTTCGGTTTCATTGTTTGCCGATTCTAAATCGGCAGACTTTTTACGTTCTTTCACTAGTACAGTGAAAATTAAAATCGATACGATACAGGAACTTCCATCGACCCAGAACAGGCCACTGTAGCCCAAGTTCATAATGATCAATCCTCCTAAAGCGGGTCCGGCTGCGAAACCTAGATTGACTGCTAATCGAACTAAAGTCAATGCTCGGGTGCGATTTTCTGGCCTGGCATAAGTCGCGAGGGAAACAAACATGGCGGGACGAAACATGTCTGCGACAGTCATTATGATAAACATTCCGCCGCACAATCCCCAAAAAGTGCGGATGTATTGTACCAGAAACAGCAGTACTCCGCTAGTGAATAAACTGAAAACCATGATTTTGTAAAAACCTATTTTATCTGACAGTTTGCCGCCTAGCCAAGAACCTAACATGGATCCAAAACCAAAAGCGACCATGATCCAGCCTACTTCAGCGTAGGACAAGTTCAAATCTTCTTTTAAGTATTTAGATAAAAACGGCAAAACCATAGTACCTGCACGATTGATAAAAGTAATCAACGTTAGAATCCAAATTTCTCTCGTAAAGCCTTTGTAATTGTTGATATAGCGGTTGAAGGCAGTTGTGAGCATTATAAATGGGTTCTTTTTGCAAAGGTAGGGAACTTTGTAACTTTCAGACTTTGTCGCTTTGTAACTTTTAAACTATTTTTGCTAAAATAAAAAAAATGAAAAAGATTCTTGTTTTGGTATTTTTGTTACAATTGAGTTTGGGTTTTGCCCAAATAAAATTTAATGTAAAGGCTGTAGAAAAGTTTCAAAAGGAAATTAATACTGAATATGCTGATACTAAAACGAGTCCATTGATGGTTGATGATCTAGCTTCGTTCAATACACTTGATTTTTACCCGATAAACGAAAAGTTCTTTGTTACGGCGACTTTTGTGCGTACCGAAAAAGAGAAAGCTTTTGGAATGAAAACATCGACGGAAAGAACACCATCTTATGTTAAATATGGCGAAGTGCATTTTACTATTGAGGGTCAAGCGCTAAAATTGAATATCTATAAGAACATCGAGCTTTCAAAAAAGAAAGAATTTAAAGACTACCTTTTCTTGCCGTTTTCAGACCTCAGTTCTGGTATCGAAAGTTATATAGGAGGGAAATACATCGATTTAAAGATACCCAAAGGCAAGACGATTGCGATTGATTTCAATACTTCGTATAATCCGTATTGCGCTTATAATCACAAATATTCGTGCCCTAGAGTGCCTTTAGAAAATGATTTGAATATCGAAATCAGGGCGGGAGTCAAAAAATTTCACGACTGATGAAATTCTTTAATTTCCATACTCACAAATATACGAATCAGTCCGATGTGCTGGAACTGGTCAATCAATACCCGCAGGAGTTTGATGCCTCGATCCCTTTTTATTCCATAGGGATTCACCCCTGGTACATCGTTGAGGACAGAGTGGAATCCGATTTGGAGATAATGGAAAGCAAGTTGCAGGAAATGAATTGCCTTGCCATTGGCGAGTGCGGTCTGGACAAAAGGATTGAAATCCCGATGGAGCTGCAGCAAGCAGTTTTCGAAAAGCAATTGCTTTTGGCGCAAAAATATGGTATGCCCGTGGTGATACATTGCGTGGCCGCTTTCCAGGAAGTTATTGCAATTAAGAAAAAGCTGCAGATAAGCGTTCCCATGATTATTCACGGTTTCTCTAAAAAGGAGCAGACGGCAAAGCAATTACTGGACAATGGATTTTACATTTCGTTTGGGAAGTACCTATTGAGAAATTCGGAACTGGAATCCGTTTTTAAAAGTATTCCCAATGACCGATTTTTCTTGGAAACGGATACTATTGAAGAAAATATAGATGTGGTATATGCTTTGGCAGCAAAATATAAGAGCGTAAATTTGGAGGAAATTCAAAGACAAATAAACAGTAATTTTCAAGCTGTTTTTAAAAAAAACTTGGTTTAAAATAACAAATATTCAAAAGGAAAAGTTTTTTAGAACTTTAATGCTTAAACAAAATGATATGGCAGAGTGGACGGAGAGAGCGGAACTTCTATTTAAAAAAGAAGGATTAGACAGATTACAAAACGCTAATATTTTGGTCGTTGGGTTGGGTGGTGTAGGATCATTTGCTGCGGAGTTTTTGGCTAGGGCAGGAGTAGGGTCTATGACTATTGTAGATGGAGATGTTGTAGATATTACAAATATAAACAGACAATTACCGGCCTTGCATTCTACTGTAGGACAAGCTAAAATCAAAATTGTTGGCGATCGATTGATGGATATTAATCCAATGTTAAAATTGACTAAAGTACAGGAGTTTCTTTCGCCGGAGCGCGCTTTCGAAATAGTTACTGACGAGTTTGATTATGTCTTGGATTGCATCGATAGCGTAACTCCAAAACTGAATTTGATTATTGGCGCTAAGCGAAAAAGAGTAAAGATAATTTCGAGTATGGGCGCTGGCGGAAAGATGGAAGCTTCAAAAGTAAAAGTAGCGGATATTGGAAGTACAGAGAATTGCTTTTTGGCAAAAACCATTCGAAAAAGATTAAAAGAGCATAAAATTGATAAGTTAAAAGTGGTTTTCTCCTCAGAAATCCAAGATGATGAAAGTTTGAAAATGACGGATGGGTCAAATTACAAAAGATCGTTTTATGGAACTAACAGCTATATGCCGGGATTGTTTGGTTTATACGCCGCAGAAACCGTAATTCGCTATTTACTTAAAAAATAGTATTTCGTTTAAGAAATTATATCTAAAAATTTAAACTCATAAGATGATACAAACTGTAATTTTTGACATGGATGGTGTAATTGTGGACACTGAACCAGTACATCGATATGCCTATTTTCAACAATTTGGTGAGCTAAATATTGATGTTACCGAAGAAATGTTTACTTCCTTTACAGGGAATTCGACTCGCAATGTGTTCCAGAATTTAAAAACACTTTTTAATTTGGAGCAGGATGTGGAAGATTTAATCCAGAGAAAAAGAAGTATTTTCAATGAAGCTTTTGATACTAAATCAGACTTGGAATTATTGGAAGGTGTTGAAAACTTAATCAAAGTACTCCACCAGAATGGCATGCAACTAATTCTAGCATCATCAGCTTCTAAGGTTACTATTGAACGCGTTTTTGGACGTTTTCAGTTACACCAATATTTCACGCATATCGTTAGTGGTGAAGATTTTCCGAAGTCGAAACCCGACCCAGCAATTTTTGAACATGCCGCCTCTCTTTCTATTGCTTTCAAAGAAAACTGTATTGTGATTGAGGATAGCACGAACGGTGTGAAAGCAGCAAAAGCTGCAGGAATATATTGCGTGGGCTATAACAGTATCCATTCCAAGTTGCAAGATTTGTCAGCGGCGGACGTTGTTATTAATCATTTCAATGAACTTGACTATGAAAAAGTTGCGGAATATAAAATCGATATTAAGAAATAATTAACAGCATCGCTTTTAGTAATTTGTAAATTTGGAAAAACATATAAATTTTAAAAAATGAAAAAAATACTTATTGCATTAGCCATAATTATTACTCAATTTACAATTGAGGCACAGGTGCAGACACCACAAGCAAGTCCTAAGGCAACAATAAATCAAGTTGTAGGCTTGACAGATGTAGAGGTTGTTTATTCAAGACCATCTGCAAGAGGAAGAGCTGTTTTTGGTAATTTGGTTCCTTTTGGTAAACTTTGGAGAACGGGAGCTAACGAAAACACAATCGTTTCTTTTAGCGATGATGTTATCATAGGCGGAAAAACATTAAAGAAAGGGAAGTATGCATTATTTACCGTTCCAAACATTCAAAGTTGGGAAGTTGTTTTTTATACAGCTACTGATAGTTGGGGAACTCCCGCAGAATTTAAAGAGGAAAATGTTGCATTAAGAACTACGGTAAAGGAGGAATCAATGCCAAAAGCAGCAGATACATTTACTATTGGGATAAATGGTTTAGACTCGAATTATGCTTTTCTTGAGATTTCTTGGGAGAACTCTTTCGTGGCTGTAAAATTTGAAGTTCCTACTCAAGAAAAGGCAATTGCAAACGTAGAAAAAGCCCTTGCAGGTCCTTCAGCAGGCGATTATTTTTCTGCAGCCCAATTCTTTTATCAATCGAATGGTGATATCAATAAAGCGAAATCCTATGTTGATAAAGCCTTAGTATTGAGTGCCGAAAAACCGTTTTATTATTTGAGATTAAAATCATTGATACAAGCGAAACAAGGCGATAAAAAAGCAGCCATTGAAACGGCCAAAGTATCGCTTGCAGCTTCTGAAGCAGCGGGTAACCAAGACTATGCTAAAATGAACAAAGACAGTATCTCTGAATGGAGTCAATAATCAGTTCCGTTTTTTATATAGAAATCCCGTTTCAATTTATTGAAACGGGATTTTTTTTTCATTAACGCCTTAAGTTTAATTTTTTTTCCTTTCTGTAGATAGACAATTGCAGGATAGAAGACAGGACTATCGTTAGCATTGCTCCGATGAAGTTGAGCCATAAATAACCTAGCTTTGCTTGACCAGTAGGGAAAACATAAATCGCGTAGTAGTATATTATAAAAATGGTTATTTGGCTCACTAAAGCACTATAAAAGATGGCTTTTGATTTTACAAATTTGATATAAAATCCGACCAAGAAAATTCCAAGTACTGTTCCATAGAAAATGGAGCCAACTATGTTAACCAATTGGATTAGGTTTTCAAACAAGGTACCAATGCTGGCAAAAAGTATAGCGACAACTCCCCAAAACAAAGTAAAGAACTTTGTCGCATTTAGATAATGCTTTTCTGACTTCTCTTCCTTTAAATTACGTTTGTAAATATCAATTGCTGTAGTGGAGGCCAATGCATTTAGCCCAGAAGCTGTGGAAGACATAGCCGCCGATATAATTACAGCAAGTAATAGTCCGATAAGGCCTTTGGGCAGATAATTTAAAATAAAATGGAAAAAGACATAATCTTTATCATTCGTTTCGCTACCGCTATCTGCTTTTAGTATAAGTTCTTTAGCACTGTCTCTCAATTCTTTTTCTTTTGCCGATAGAGCGATTAATTCTTTTCGTAGAATCGGGTTGTCATAATCTTGATTTAGTTGGTCGATATACAGCAGGTTAATTACTTTTTTATCTTCTGAAAGCGCATCTAATTTTTTTTCTAGAGCATGATATTCCTCTTTATATTCTGAGTTTTCAATAACTACTTTGTTATTAGGATTGAAGTTTAAGGGTACTGGGTTGAATTGGAAAAAGACAAATACCATAACTCCAGTAAGCAATATGAAGAATTGCATGGGTACTTTTAACAATCCATTCATAATTAATCCCATTTGGCTTTCACGAACCGATCTGCCGGACAGATAGCGACCCACTTGTGACTGGTCCGTACCAAAATAGGCGAGTGCTAAGAAAAATCCACCTGTTATTCCACTCCAAATTGTATATTTTTCTTCTGGATCAATAGAAAAATTGACGATGTTCATCTTGTCATTAGCGCCAGCAATATGCAAAGCATTGTTAAAGGTCATCTCATTGGGCAGAAAACGTAGTATGAGAAAAAAAGTAATCAGCATCCCTGACATAATCACAAACATTTGCTGTTTTTGGGTCACGTTTACCGCTTTGGTCCCACCTGAAAAGGTATATATAATAACGAGGACACCTATAGCAACGGTCATGTAATTGAGGTTCCATCCTAATATAGCCGATAAGATGATTGCAGGAGCATAAATAGTAATACCAGTACCCAAACCTCTTTGAAATAAGAATAAGATTGCTGCAAGAGAGCGTGTTTTTAAATCAAATCTTTTCTCGAGGTATTCATAGGCGGTATAGACTTTATATTTATGGTAAATAGGAATAAAGGTCAAACAGATGACCACCATGGCAATAGGTAAACCAAAGTAAAATTGTACAAAACCCATTCCGTCATGATAGGCCTGGCCAGGTGTTGATAAAAAGGTGATCGCACTGGCTTGAGTAGCCATTACCGATAGCCCCACCGTGTACCAAGGTGTTTCGTTACCCCCAAGAATATAGTCTTCTACATTTTTACTTCCCTTGGTCTTCCAAGCGCCGTAAATTACAATAAAGAGTAAGGTGCCTATTAGCACAATCCAATCGAATAACTGCATAGTTTAAGAGTATAATTTCATTATTAGATAAAATATCAAAATGTAAAGCGCATTGACAACCAAAACCGCAGTGTAGTTTTTTTTCCAATTTTTTGTTTTTTTTGTTTCCATATTACTAGTGTTATGGTTTTATTTTTTGGGAGGTCTGCTTTATTGGTTCTTTTAACGAAATTATATTTGCTAATATTCGATAGGCGCCAGAAACGCCTTCGGGCAATTCTCTAAATAAACTTAAACCGGTATAAATATAATATCCTTTGCCATAAGGGGCAATTAATAGCGCTCCATTTTTTGGACTTTCTCCCTCGTCATGTGAAGACAAAATAGGGGTAAAGGCTTTGTCAAATTCATTTGGATAATACAATCCTTGTTCTTGTGTCCAGCCTTCAAAATCTTTTGAAGTGATTTTGTTGGGATAATTTAAAACGGGGTGATTGGGCGCTAGAAACTGAACTACTGCAGTTTCTTCCGTTACCCTGTCGCGAGAAATTTTTAATGGATAAGGAGCAATATTTGCTGTCTCAACTTCATCAGGGGTGTTGTATTGCACCAACATTATTTTTCCTCCTTTAACAAAGTCAAACAATATATTTTGTTTGGCAGCCAAGGTTTCTACAGTGTTGTAAGCACGTATCCCGGTAATAACAACATCAAAGGGTTCTAGCTTTTCGGCGGTTATTTCTTCTGGACTCAATAAGCTGACACTATAGCCCATTTCGATCAGACTTTCAGGTACCTCGTCACCGGCCCCCATAATGTATCCAATTTTTTGCCCATTAGTTTGCAAATCTAGTTTAATGAATTTTGCTTCGGCTGGCTCTAAAACCTGTTGTTTGGTGATATGGTTATAGCCAATTATTACTTGGTTAGTACTATATTTTTTATTGTTAATTATCGCAATACTTTTTGCAATAACTTCCGATGATTCTTCGGGTGGAGTTACTTCAAAATGCACGATTTGCTCTGTTCCTTTTTTGTCTAAGTTAAAAGGAATTGATTTTGGAAATACAATCCAATTTTCAGGTAAATCGAGTTGTAAGTTTCCTTTTATATTGTCTTTTCCAGATTTAATTTTAACCGCTATTGACTTATTGTTTCCATTATTAAAAAGAGCCACTTTGTTCAGTATACTTGTAGTTACCTCAGGAACAATATCTAGATAATTATACATTTCTCCCTTTACATTGTCGTTATATTTGTAAACTACAGTGCGTTCAAAAGGGATTTCGATTCCATTAATAGCAATATTGAAAACGACCTTTACTTCCCGAATAACATCAGGAATTCCAATGTTTTTTTGATCTTTTACCGTATACATTCCTTGGGTTCCTTTTTCTTTAAGCCAATAGGGCTGAGTATACTCTATCGCTTCAGGCAGCTGTAAGTTGAGAGTTATGCTTTCTGAAACATTATTGTTTAATGGACTATTAAGGGGAGTGTTTTTTCTCAGGGGTAAAGTACTTACACTCAGTAAATTCATTTTTATGTCACTTCTATTTATGGCTTCAAGCTTTAAATTGACAATGCTTCCCGGAATAGCTTCCTGATTTTGTGCCACTGCTTCGAGGTAAAGTCCGGAACAGGCCGCAATAATATTTTTTAATTCGGAAGACTTGACGATTTTCCAGTGATTCTCGTCCAAAGCCTGAATCATTTGATAGGTTTTTGTTAAATTTGAAACACTAGCCGAAGGATTTGAAAAGTCGTATTGCGTAATAATTTCTGTTAGCAGTTGTCCTATTGGTCCTCCAGCTTTTACGCGGTTCCAGCTGGTGTCAATTCCTTCAAAAATATCAGAGTTGTCTTTTGATTTTTCGCCCTTGATAAATTCCAAAAATTCTGTGTCTTCACCACGACTTCCTGTGCTTCCGAAGCCTTGGGACTGATGACTGCTTCTACTTAAGGCAGCTATTTCTTGATTTGATTTACCGAGAGTAGGATAATAAACCCCGGTTTTAAAAGTCACTAAATTGGTTTTGTCAGCGGCGTCAAATTTCTCTTTGCTGCCATAAAACCACCAAGAGGTATTAAAAAATTGGCGTTTGGCTTGCCAGGTTTGCATTAACTTTAATTGATCGGGAAAGACGGCTGGATTATTTGCTAGATCAAAGCTTTCTGTACTCAATAGAGCTGATGCTGTATGATGACCGTGAGTGGTCCCTGCTGTGCGATGGTCGAACCTATTTATAATGATATCAGGTTGAAACTTTCTAATGGCCCAAACCACATTGGATAGTACTTTTTCTTTATCCCAGATTTGCAAGGTTTCCTTAGGGTTTTTTGAGTATCCAAAATCATTGGCCCCTTGAAAAAAAACTGTTTCTCCTCCATCAATTTTTCTCTGGCTTCGATAAGTTCTTGGGTCCTTATTACCCCCAAAAGTTCCCTTAATTGCGGTCCTATTAAATTTTGGCCTCCATCGCCCCTTGTTAAAGATAGGTAGCCTGTTCTTGCTTTAATATCATTTGATAAATAAGATATTAAACGAGTATTCTCATCATCTGGGTGTGCGGCAATGTAAAGAACAGAACCTAAAAAATTTAGCTTCTGAATTTGATTGTAAATTTCTGCTGAATTTAGTTTTTGTGGATTTTGGGCTTGTAATATTTGAAAACAAAAAAGAAAAATTAAAATAAATTGAATTTTATTTTTGAGCATTTTTTTATAATTTAATTTGGAATGATTTCAAATGTAGTAATTAAATATTTTTTTTTAAAGGTTTTTTCTTTTCTTTGGTATAAAGGAACTGATATAGTTATAAAAAAAAGAGAACATATTTCTAGTGCTCTCTTTTTATAACCTGTTTAATAATTGGAATTAATGTTTCCCATGACGATTTTTCTCATGGTTTCTTTTGTTTTCGCGATTGCCCCTGTCTTTATGGTTTCCCGCATATCTGTGGTCATTTGAATATCTACGGTTTTTAGTATACCTACGATTATCGGACCTTCTATGATTATTCTTAACATAATTATGATTATCATGTTTTTGCCCAATTGTTCTTTGACGGTGACTGCTATAATTTGCATTATATCGTTGCTTATGGTTATTGTAGTGGGCATATGGTCTGTGACCGTGGTACCCGTTTAACACCACTTTATAACCATTGTGTAAATCATAGTTTCTGTATTGTCTTGGTAAGTATCTTGATCTTAACCATCTACCGTTTCCAAAATAAACAAATTGGGAAGCTCTAATGTCATAATAAGCTTGAACATCTGGCAAATAATAGTATTCTGCTTGTGCGTATCCTGAAGGACCCCAAAAAGGAGCTGTTCCTATATTTAAACTTACTGAAATTTGAGCTTGAATTGAACTGGATACAAGTAGAATTATTCCAACGGCTAATAGTTTTAATATTTTCATCTTTTCTGTTTTTTTTAATTATAATATTAATTTTTCATTTCTTGCGTATATACTTTATGACTAAAACCAACAACTGTGCCACTGTGTTTTGGGGAACGTTTAATAATGGCATAGCTGTAAACAAAAAAAGAAACGCAATTGCGTTTCTTTTTTTGTTTACAGCTAATTCAAACTTTATTACAATAATAAAATTAATAATAGGATGATAATAATTATAGCACCTACAGAAAGGTAGAGACCATTTCCACTAGATCTTAATTGCGATTTAATTTCACGAACTTCTTTACGTAGTTCTTTTTTTTCTGAAGAAGCTAAAGAGGATTTGTCCATTGCTTTAATCTCATCTAATCTATTAAGCATAGTCCTAACTTCGGCAGGAATTTCCTTGGGGTCTGATTTAGCTGTAGCTATGTTTTTTTCAGCAGCAAACATTGTGGTTGGAAAAGCACCTAATGATAATAGTATTATCATTAAATAGAAACTTAGTTTTTTCATTTTTTTTGGTTTTAGTTTACTACGATTATTAATATAAAAGTAATACTAATTTATAAATCGGATTATATGATTATTTTAAAAAATTACAAACTTTAAACATGTTTACATAAAACTACATTTGTAGGTTTATGTATGCTAACCAATTATCTCTATAATTGAAGGTCTGGACATGCTAACTTTACCCGCATAAAAAGTTAAGAAAAAAACCTTAATTTTAACTTATGAAACAAGTGCGTAAAATTTATGACCGAGCTTTTAAAGAGAAAGCCGTTCAATTGAGTTATGATAGACATAACATCTCAGAACTGGCCAGAGAATTAGGAGTTACTGCTCCACAGTTATATAAGTGGCGAAAAGAGTATGAAGAGTTCGGAGAAGGAAGTTTTCCTGGGAACGGCAATTTAAAACAAACGCCAGAACAGGAACGAATTACCGAACTTGAAAGAAAGCTCAAAGACGCAGAACTAGAACGCGATATATTAAAAAAAGCAATAGGCATCTTTTCCAAAAACGGTCGATGATTTATACTTTCATCAAAAACAATGAAAAGATATTTCCGATTGAAAAGATGTGCAAAGTATTGCAAGTTGGTCAAAGGAGTTATTATCAATGGAAAAGCCAGTCTGTTTCAGAGAGAAAACAAAGAGCTGAACTTATTAAAGCAAAAATAACTTCCATTTATTTTGACTCGAAACAGAGATACGGAAGTCCAAGAATGACTGCTGAATTGGCTTTTTTAGGCAATAAAACATCAAGGGTTACAGTTGCCAAATATATGAACCAACTCGGTTTACGAAGCAAATTAAGCAAGAAATTCAAGGTGACAACAAATTCCAAGCATAAGTATTTAATAGTTCCCAATGTTTTGAACAGAGAATTTACGGTTACAGAACCGTCAAAAGCTTGGGTGTCGGACATCACCTATATCCGAGTAAAAGAAGGCTTTTTATATTTGACAACCGTTTTAGACCTCTACGATAGAAAAATCATAGGTTGGAGTTTAAGTAGCGGAATGAGTGTAGAGGAAACTTCTTTGGCGGCTTGGAGAATGGCTATTAAAAATCGAAGCATTGTAAGAGGATTAGTATTTCATTCCGACAGAGGTGTTCAATACGCCAGCAAGAAGTTTACCAATATGATTGATTCCTATAAAATGATTACAAGAAGTATGAGCAGAAAAGGGAATTGTTGGGATAATGCGGTAGCTGAGAGCTTTTTTAAAACTTTAAAAACGGAACAGATTTATGGCAATAAGCTTATATCAAAAGAGCAAATGAAACTCGATATATTCGAATTTATTGAAATCTGGTACAACAGAAAAAGAAGGCATTCCGCTTTAGATTACAAAACAATAGAAGAATTCTGGAAACAGAAAAATAATTTTAAAAATGTTGCTTAACTATTACTGCGGCTTTTATTTGCATATCCAGTCTCTTTATTTATAAAGTACTGTCCGTGGTTTGGCTAATTCAAAACTCTGTAGTCCAAAGTCGCCAGTTTCAAATGCATTAGTTCTAAAAATGTGTTCTCCTATGAAAGGGATTTCTGGGTAATAAGAAAGAGATATCTGGAAAGAACTAAACACTAAATAGTCATTGTTTATAATTACTCCAATTCCTATTTTAGAATAGCCTTTTGTTATTTTGACTCCATCCTGGTTATTTCCCAATAAGGCTATCGAATAGTTAAAATAGGGGTTCATTCTAAATCCTATAACATCATTCGGTGCGTAGGCTTGTGTTTGTAGAGTCAGAAGCATTTTATTGGTACCATAAACAGCACTGTTAAAACCCTGAATTCCAAAATCCTCGTTTATATTTAGTCGGTCAGCTAACGAACTTTGCCTGTTTAAACCGATGACTATTTGAGGTTTAACAAACTGTCTCAATTTCCATTTGCCAAACTCGGTGAGTTTAGTGAAATAATTAGCTTGAAACGAAAAGGCAGTCTGTTCCGTTTTAGAATTATTAAAGAAAGTACCTATCTCAAAGTTAGTGCTTAAAAAACCCCATTTATGATAATCTCCGAAGGAAACCTGACCTCCTAAATAGGTTCTCCAGTCATTGTTTTTATTTTGATAGCCTAGTGTTAATCCAAATATTCTTCCGATCGGAACATCTTCGATAATTCCGTTTCTAAAGATATACCTATCTTCAATGAAGTTTCGTGTAGTGATACCAATTCCAGATAGTATCAATTGTTCGTTTGAATAAAAATTGATAGGGTCATATAGTAGGGAAGGACTCTCTTGATAATTAATGTTTAAAAACCGTCCAGATAGAATTAAATTCGTTGTCTTTGCATTTATTGTACTTCCTTTGAGAATTTGAAAGGCTTTTCCAACCCAAAAATCATGCGAACTGTATTTGAAATTTTGGGATACATATTTCAAATCAGTCCCCTGTAAAGTGTCTTTTCTAAAACGTTGGTCTAAAGAGATTCCTGCGGCCCATTTGGCTAGAGGGGAATAGAAAGGACGATCAAAGACGACACTTTTTTCATAATAATTATCTAAGTTTATTTGGTACTTCAGTACTGTTTTTACGAAGCTATTCCTAACATTAGGTACGGTATACACTAAATTGTTTGCGTTTTTGCCGTCACTCAATCTATTGGTGAATTTGTAATCAAATTGATGACCTATTCCAAAAATATTTCTTTCGATCAATCCCAAAGAATTTTGCGAACCAGAAACTGAAACTTTGGGTATTGTACTATAAGAATCCAGTACGCGAATGCTAATATCAATCGAGTCCGCTTGGGGACTGACTAACTCTTCTGTAATTGATACTCGGTTAACAAATTTTTGTGCTCTTATAATACGCTCGGATTCTTCAATTTTTAATAAATTATAGGGCGTATTTTTTTTGAAAAGTAAGAGGTTCTGTATTGCAATTTTTTTTGTTTTGAGATGCAGTCTGTTCCCTGTTCTTTCTCCCCAGTTACCAGGTTTTCTTATTGTATCAGTATCTGAATAACCAAAAGGATCGAGTGTTACAATATTGATGTTCCGAATTATTTTGTCCTCAGCGGGTATTCTTTTTTTAGGTTTTACAATTGAAATGGTTTTTTTTGACTTTGTGGATTCGAAAATTAAACCGTGAACGAATTTCGTAAACTTATTTTTTTTAGAATAGGTTTGGATCCGTTGATATACCTCCGTGCTATCTTGTTCGGACTTTTTGATTTGGGAAAAAGTATTTTCAACGCTCAAGAGCATCAAAAGAAGCAGTACTGTTTTTTGATAATGAGACATTAAAAAATAAGTTTCAGTAAGAATAAAAAAGCTGTTTTGTCGTAGTTATCGAACTACAAATCTAATAATATTGTTATCAACCTACTACATTTTATCAGATTCTGTAGATGCATCAAAACTATTGGGCGTAAGAGGATTATCTTCAGAGGTTTCGGTTGCAGCTTCCTTAGGGGTAGCTCTATTTTTGCTATTGTGTCGCCAAATGAATTTTTTGGGTAAATTATCGCCCATTAGATAGCCCCACGCCTCTAATGAATCTATTTTGTCGAAAATAATTTTAACGATAGCCAATATTGGAATTGCCAAAAACATTCCAGCGATTCCCGCAATTCCTCCTCCAATAATAATCCCAATAATAGATACAAAGGCGTTAATTTGAACTTTTGTATTGATAATAAGAGGAACAAGTATATTATTGTCGATTATCTGCACAACAACATTTACGGCAACTACCCCCAGAATAAGAGAGACATCGGGAGTTCCAGTTAATGAAGCCAAAATGGTTAAGATTCCTGCAATCAGTATACCTATGTATGGAATAAGGTTTAGGATTCCTGTGATTAGACCTAATAGTAAGAAGTATTCGACACCGATAATATAAAGGCCTAGACCTGTCAATACAGATACTGTAATCATTTCGATTATAAGACCTGAAACGTAACTTTGTACAGCGATTTTTACTTGGCTTAGGGTTTCTTGTAATTTTGGGTGGTACTCTTTTCTGAATAGTTTAGTAAAAAAAACCATAAAGTGAGTTCTGTACAAGAGAATCAAAAATGTATAAATGGGAATTAAAGTAATATCAAGAATAATATTGGATACTGAAATTAATGTTGTGCCTATTGTTTCTTTTCCTTTTTTCACGGAATCCTGGGCTACATCTTCGATATATTTTCTTTGTTCCCAGATGCTAACGTTAAAATTTGATTTAATAAATCGATGGATATCAGTTATAAAAAGGTTGATATTTTTTTTAATAGAATCAAAGTCGCTGGCTATACCGGTAATTTCATAGGATAGAAATGCTAAGATGCCTAAAAAAGCAAACACAAAAATTAGTATTGTTATCGTGGCGGCCAAACCATTAGGAAAACGCAATCTATGCTGCAAAAAGGTGTTGATTGGCAACAATAATACAGCACATAAAAAGGCCATCAGTATAGGGATCAAAACAGCTTGACCGATATATAATATGTATGTGATACTAATTAAAGAGATTAAAGTAAAACTAAGGCGGATATAAAAAGGATATTTGATTGTGTTGTTCATACTACCTAGTTTTTTTAAAATGCATTGACGTTTCTGTATTAGTTTACCGTTGAGGGGATAAATTGGATATTGTCCTGAGTTTTTTAAGTTGTCTTTTTATGGATTTGCTACTTAAAATGCTTGAAATTACAATAAAAAGGCATTAAGCTTAGATTTATTTACAAAAGAGTTGCTTAATCTACAAACTCATGATCTTCAAAGTGAGTTTTCATTATGGCTATTCCTTTTTGGAAAAGTAAGTTGTTAGGGTAGATAATTCTCTCTCCTTCTTTAGTTTTCAGGGCAACATGAAAAGCACGAATATCTTCAATTTCTGCTTCGATTGGAAAGTCCTTATCATGAATTCTTATAACATCTCCAATTTTAAAAGGAAATGAAAAAAACAATATGATGCCAGAGGTTATATTGCTTAAAATAGACCATTGCGCAAACATGGCAACACCCACAACCGTCGTGATAGAAGAGATAGCAATAATAATATCATTGGTTTGAACACCCCAAATGATGATTAGCGCAATTGTTGCCAAAATAGTAGTTAACAAAAGCATGTATTTGATGACCAGGTTTGTTCGATGTTCGATTCTATGAGTCGTCCTAGCAAAACGTCTCACGAGTTTTGAAATAATAATTCGAGATGTTATTACCAAAATCATCAAAATTCCGGTTGCAACAGCTTCCATTGCAAAGTCTTTAATAAAATTCATTTTTTCCTTTTATTCTAATTTACTTAAATAATCGTACACTTTGTGAACAGGCAATCCCATAACATTAGCATAAGAACCTTCAATTTTTGAGACAGCGATGAACCCTATCCATTCTTGAATGCCGTAAGCTCCTGCTTTATCGTATGGTTTGTAATTGTCGATATAATAAAGAATAGATTCGTCACTTAGTTCGTTGAAAGTGACTTTGGTTATGTCTTGTAGCAAATCTGTTTTTGAATTAGTTTTAAAACAAACCGATGTAATCACCTCGTGAGTAGTATTCGACAGTGACTTTAAAATTTCAAAGGCATCTTGTCTGTCTTTAGGTTTGCCTAAAGCTTTTTCATTGCGCCACACGATGGTATCACTAGTAATGAGGATTTCATTTTCTTTCAACTCACTTTCAAAAGCACTGGCTTTTAATTCTGCTAGGTAATTTGTTATTTCGACCGCTTTCAATTCTGCCGGATAAATTTCTTCGATTTCTTTTAATCGGATTTCAAAGTCTAATTCTAAATCTTTAAAGAATTGCTGTCTTCTTGGTGAACCTGATGCAAGGATTAGTTTGTATTGTTTTAATTTATTTTTAAGCATTGTATTTTATATTTAAAGTAATGACGACAATGGATATTATTCCAAAAAACAGAATCCATTTTAGAAGTAAACTTAATTTGCTGAATTCTTTTTTTGTTTTGGCAGGCCAAATTTTAATACTAAAAAAGAGTAATGGTCCCATTATAAGAACAAAAGCATAGATTGTAGTTGCGAATAAATTATTGGCTACAAAGTAATTATTGATATAAACCAAAAGGAATGCTATCGGTATTAGCCCTAAAATGGAGGCTAATTTTGATGTTTTTTCGATTCCTAAAACTATTGCTACCGTTTTCATTCCTTGACTTTCATCTCCTTTTTTATCTTCTAAGTCTTTAACAATTTCCCGTATTAAATTAATCATGAACGCAAATATTGCAAAGTCAAGAAGTATGGAAAAAAGATTCGCCATTATCGGCTGATTTGCTTGGTCAATGACGGGATATAAATCAAATATACCGATAATGATAACGCTAAACGAAAGCAATAGAGCAACAGCTATGTTCCCCAGCAGCAGCATTTGTTTTAAGCTTGTTGCGTACATATAAAGTGTAGCGGCAATCAGGATAAAGATAGCGGCAAAGCCAGGTTTTAAAATGACATTCGACAAATAAAAACCGATTACAACACCTGTAATATTTAAGGCAAAATAAATGTTGTACGCAGTTGTTTCGGTAATTTTTTGACCTACTATGATCTCTTTTGGTCTGTTTTCTAGGTCAGTATCTTGATCAAAGATATCATTAATTACATAACCTGCTGCGGCTAGTAAAACAGTGCTTAATACTAATAATCCGTATTGCCATTCTGATAATGCTAGGGGAACGTTTTGCAATTTCAAGAAGCCGTAGCGAAAAATCAATTGCATTAAAGCCAACATCAGTAAATTTTGATATCGGATAAGATTGAGGAAGGCCATAGCTGAGTTTTAGATTATAGAGTTACAGTTATGCGGTGGTTTGCTGCTGTCATCTTGAGTACTAGTCAAGCTTTCCGTCAAAATGGCTCATCCATTTACCTTGTACTTTCATCACCTGCTCTATAACATCACGAGCAGCGCCTTTCCCACCGTTTTTATGTGAAATATAGTTTGAAATAGATTTGATTTCTGAACAGGCATCTTGAGGACAGCTGGACAATCCCACTAATTTCATTACATGATAATCTGGGATGTCATCTCCCATGTAAAGTACATGCTCAGGATTGATACTATATAATTCAGTATATTCTTTAAACGTTTCCACTTTGTCAGGTGTTCCTAAATGAATATCCGTAATACCTAAATTTCTCAATCGTACGCGTACTCCTTCGTTACTGCCGCCTGAAATTATACATACATTATATCCGCTTTCTACTGCCGCTTTCATAGCATAACCGTCACGAATATTCATTGTCCTTAGAATTTCGCCTTCGGTAGTTACAAATACGGAACTGTCTGTAAGTACGCCGTCAACATCAAAAATAAAAGTGCTGATGTCGTTCATTAATTCTTTATAACTTTTTGCCATTATCTTGTATTGATTGTGTTAGTATTTTATAAATATTTGATTGATCGCTGTTTGTCAAAAATAACTGATGCGCTTCAATTGTTTTCTTGTCGTTGCGTATTGCTGGTCCAGTTTGGGCATCTTCTGGAGCGAGCGTGCTTAATTTTTGAGCCGTTTCCAGTATTAAAGGATTTAAAATGTCAAAAGGAACCTGGTGCTCCACACAAATTTCATTTCCTATCTGGTATAAATGGTTGGTGAAATTATTTACGAAAACTGCCGCTACATGCAAAGCTTTTCTTTGCTCGGAGTTAATCGCAAAAACTTTTTCTGAGATTGATTTAGCCACTTTTTCTAGTAATCGAAAATCGGTACTGTTTTCACTTTCTAAACAAATAGGGATATTCTTAAAATCGACTTCCTTGTTTTTAGTAAAAGTCTGAAGTGGATAAAAAACGCCTCTGCGATTGTTTTTATTCAAAGAATCTAGTGCAACACTGCCCGAGGTGTGAACAACAAGTCTGTTTTTGAATGGCAATTGATCAGCAACACTGGCAATAGCATCGTCAGAAACGGCGATGATGTATAGATCGGCAGCGTCAATAGCGCTAAAATCAGTTGTAATTTGATCAGAATCGAGAAGCTGTAGTAGGGGCGCTTTTTTTCTAGAAAAAACTTGTGCCAATTCAATTTCAGTCCCTACTGTTTGGTTTTTTTGGAATGCGACA
>CALJVL010000001.1 GCA_937773775.1 uncultured Flavobacterium sp. | reverse complement strand
GTAATGACTTCGGGCTAGATGACATTTCTTTTGGCACGCTGTCCCCATTTTTAACACTTACCTCAGGAAATAACACAGTATGCTCAAACGATTTGTCAAGATAATCCTATCACTGATATTACCTATTCTGTAGGTAGTGGTGTTAGTGCGCCTAATGTTACTGAGCTTCCTGCTGGAGTGACTTCATCCTTTAACGGAATAACGCTTAGAATTATAGGCACTCCAACAGCAGCCCCCTGGAACGTATCCATACACAATATCAACTACTGGATCGTGTGGCAAGCTCACCGCAACAGGAACGATCACAATCAATCCCGCAGCAATTGTAAATGCAGGCACAGACATTGCTCTATGTTCTACCACAACAAATGTTCCTATGGCAGCAACATTAGGAGGAAGTGCAACTTCTGGAATGTGGACTGGTGGAACAGGTAGTTTTAGCAATAATACTCCCAACCGCACTTTAACACACTTGGCGCCGGAGATACTGGAACCGTTACTCTAACGTACACTACTAATGATCCTGATAGCGCGGGACCATGTCTAGTTGTTTCTGACACCGTAGACCTTATCATTACCCCAAATTTTGCTGCTAATGCAGGTACAGTTACCACAACTTCGAATTGTGCCGATACTATAGTAACACTAGCCGCAAACGGCGCTATTGGCCAATGGGCGGTAACTTCGGGCCAAGCAGCTGGATCATATAGTTTTTCTAACACAAGCAGTCCGACTTCAACTTTTACCGGGGAAAGTGGTGAGACTTATACTTTATCTTGGACAATAACAAACCTTTCTCCGTGCCCTCCTTCTGTAGATACTGTAACTTTCACAATTGCGAATTGTCTTAATATCTATTTTGATGGGGTAGACGACAATATAGATTTTGGCAATAATTTTAATTTAACCAATACCTTTAGCTTTGAAATTTGGGCAAAACCAAATGCTCTTAATGGATTTACTAAAACAATACTTTCAAAGAAAGATATAACTGACGTGAGTACTGGGTATGACTTAAGATTAGAAAACAACTCCATAATCATTTTATTCCAATAATTCTAAAGTGCTAACCCATAACGGAATCAACAGCGACCGATGGTATCATATTGCCGTAACATTTGACGGAGCTACGTACAAGCTTTATTTTGACGGAATCGAAATGGATTCTAAAAACGGAGCTGTTCCAATTACAAATAACTACAAATTTCTAATTGGGGCAATGAATAAATCAGGTAACAAAACCATAAATTATTTTAATGGTTCATTAGACGAATTAAGAATTTGGAATATTAGTTTAACCAATGAACAAATTCGCCAAATGATGAATCAGGAGATTATCAAAAATGGGAATAATGTAGACGGGGCTGTTATCCCTTTTCCAATTTCAGGTTTAACTTGGACTAATTTAGCCGGTTATTATAGAATGAATCAAGGAACCTCTGATGTTCTTGGAGGAAAATTAAATGGTACAGGCTTTGTTTCCGGAAGATTACTTAAAATGACACAACCTCAAGAACAAACGGCTCCACTCCCTTATACAACAAGAGCAGATGACCAAGACTGGAGTACAGACGAAACTTGGACAAAATTATCCCGTTATGGAATTATCCAAATAGCTTAGGTGTAAATGGAGATCCCATAGATTGGAATATTGTAAAGTTATCCCCACAATGTAAAATCTGGAAATAAAGACATTACTTTATTAGGTTTGATAATAGATTCCGATAAAAAATTAACAATAGCCGATCCCAATCAAGCTTTAGACGAAAAAAACAATGGTCACGGTTTATGGATTACCCATTACTTAAAATTAAACGGGGCAATCGATTTGGTTGGAGAATCTCAACTTGTTGAAAAAAGATACACCCTGACTCAGTCTAGTGAAAGTATATTAGATGAAAGCAGTTCGGGTTATATCAAGCGCGATCAACAAGGCAAAAAGAGCAGTTTCAATTTACAATTACTGGTCTTCACCAGTTTACTAAACAAAAACGGGCAAATAATGCAGCAATACTCAATTGCAGAAGTTTTAAGGGACGGTACAGCTTCCGCGACTCCTAAAGCAATAAAATTTCGGCGACGGAGCATATTTCGCAGACGGACCGGTAACTGTCCCTATAAAAATAAGTAAACGATGGCTATATTCTTATAATTCGCCGACCCCGGGTTCCAATACGGCTTTGCAAAATTACTACCTCTGGAATTATATTGGAAATAGTGTTTCATTACAGGTCGGAGAAGGATTTACCATGAAAGGAACAGGCGGACCTGCTTCTATTTTAGCAACACAGAATTATACATTTATAGGGAAACCAAACTCCGGAACTATAACTCGATATATTCCAATAGGGCAAACCTATCTGCTGGGAAATCCCTATCCATCAGCTCTAGATGCTGATGAATTTATAAAAGATAATTTGGAAGGAAGAGCCGGTCACAACGTAATTAATGGAGTACTTTTGTTTTGGGACCATTTTGGAACTTCAAATAATCATAATTTAGCACAATATGAAGGAGGTTATTCCACCTACACACTAATGGGGGGTGTTGCAGGAATTAATAATAGTCCATTAACATCAAATAACCTTGCGCAAGGACTTAAAGCACCTGAACGTTATATCGCTGTGGGCCAAGGTTTCTTTGTTACTGCATCTTTAGACCCTGGAATAAAAGGAACAACTGCGACAGTTGATGGCGGAGATATCAGCTTTAAAAATAGTCAAAGGACATTTGAACGAGAAGCAGCTGCAAGTTCGCTCTTTGTGAAACAAAAAGCGACCGACAAATCAAGTATCGCCAAAAAAGACACAAGATTGAAAATTAGATTAGGATTTGACTCTGCCGCCGGTTTACACCGTCAATTATTACTTGGGGCTGACGATAACAGCACAAGTAAATTTGACATTGGGTATGATGCCATCATGTTTGGCAGCAAACCGGATGATGTATATTGGGATTTAAATGATCTAAAACTTGTCATTCAAGCCGTTCCAAACTTTAATGATAATCAAATAATACCTATGGGTATTAGCGTGGCTAAAGAAGGTCAATCTACTATCAAAATAGATGCTTTAGAAAACATATCCAATAATCTAGATATTTATTTATACGATAACGTCACTGAAATTTATCACGACATTAAAAGTAAGCCATTACAGCTACTACTTCCCATCGGTCAATATAAAAATCGTTTCTCTTTACAATTTGTAAATAAACCATATGATATTGATAAAAATAACTTAGCTGATGGTATAGTGGTGTACTACACCAATAACAATGAAATGTTAAACATCAAAAACCGTTTTACTGATGTGACAGTCGACAAAGTATCCCTTTTTAATATATTAGGACAAAAACTGACGAATTGGGACATTGAAGACATTAAGCAAAATAACATACAAATCCCAATAAAAAATGTAAGTTCTGGAGTGTATATCGTAAAGCTTGCCACAAGTAAGGGCGATTTTAGCGAAAAAATCATTATCCAATAGATAAAATTTAAACTTATAAACTGGTCTTAACTGTAATGTGCAATTTGACTATTAAGCTTAGCTTTAGGCCAAATCAAAAGCTCGTAAAGGCTAAACCACTGAACTAAATAAAGTATAATCAACTTTTATAAAAAAAATGCCGCTAAATTTAGCGGCATTTTTTTTGAATTTCAGTTTAAACTTAAAATAGAAGTTGTTTTCCTCGTTTCTTTATTTAGCTCTTACACTCCATTCAAAATCCATTTCTGATACCTGATCTCCTTTTTCATCAGTTCCGATAGATTTCATCCAGAACGTTTGCCCCTCTCCTGTTGCAATCGTTTCTTGAATAGCCTTTTCTATGAGCTGTCCATCTTGACAAACGAATGTTATTATTCCTGTTGCCTTCTTTGTAAAATTTCCTTTATTATTAGCCACTAACATAGAGATTTTTTTGCCACTTTTTTGGATCTCATTTATGACCAACGCACCTGTGGACAATTCAGCAGCCATTGCCTGAACAGCAAAATACATAGAGTTGAACGGGTTCTTGTTAATCCAACTGTGCTTTACTGAAACTACACATTTATTCTCCCCTATCTGCGTTACCCTAACACCACATAGAAATGCAGCGGGCAATTTGAAAAATAGAAATTTATTAAGTTTAGACGCTGTAACATTCATTATTGCTGGTTTTTTTGCTAATGTACAAAAAAATACTATGCGTACATATAAAATGTATTTGTTAAAATTATGTTAACTTATACTACTATGCGATACAAGATTCTGTCTTTTAACCATATATTTGTATAAGAAATTACTAGGTAAGCTAATCGAAATTAGTTACGGTTTTTCAATCATCAATCAAAACCAAAAAAAATGGATACAATCACCGAAAAAAATGCAGCTACTTTTACACACTTAAGTTCTTTAACCCAATATTTTTTCCCTTTCGGGAATTATATCTTTCCAATACTAATCTGGACTGCAAAAAAAGACAAGTCAGAGTTTGTAGATCACAATGGAAAACAAGTACTTAATTTTCAACTGAGTTTGCTGTTGTATTCTTTAGTACTTATTGCAATAGCGATTCCAATTTTCATCATCACCATTTTTACTAATGTCCCTTTTGACGCAATAATCAATGATGACAACTTCGTTATCAATAACTTTAATTTTGACAACAACATGGGCTTACTGACAATAGGAATAATGGCCGCACTGATTTTCGGAGTATTAAAAGTATCCGAATTTTTCTTAATCATATATGCAGCAATCAAAACCTCAAACGGAGAACGATTTAAATATCCTATTACTATTCCATTTATAAAGTAACTGCCCTAGCCCTGATGGAAGCGGCATCCTTTTCCTGACATTTTTAGAAAGGAAAAGATATAGCGGACAGCAGGAACAGCTCCTAAAAAAATAATCATCAATCACCAATCAAAAAATGAACAGTTTAATCAACTAACAAAAATGAAATTATGAATATTGAAAACACAAAAGCACAGATGCGTAAAGGTGTTCTCGAATTTTGCATCCTATCCGTATTAAAAGAAAAAGACGCATACACATCGGAAATATTAGAAACCTTGAAAAACGCAAAATTATTAGTAGTTGAGGGCACTATCTACCCGCTACTGACCAGATTAAAAAATGACGGATTGCTAAGCTACCGATGGGAAGAATCAACCTCAGGACCACCAAGAAAATACTATGGCCTCACTGAGCTAGGAAAAACATTTTTAACTGAACTAAATGGCACCTGGACTGAACTCTCAGACGCCGTAAACCTAATAACAAACCAAAACTAAGAGTCATGAACAAAACTGTAAATATCAACCTAGGCGGAATGTTCTTTCATATAGATGAAGATGCATACCAAAAATTAACCCGTTATTTTGATGCCATAAAACGTTCTCTATCCAATTCTTCTGGACAAGATGAAATCATTAAAGATATCGAAATGCGTGTTTCAGAACTGCTAAACGAGAAACAGAAAACCGACAAACATGTTGTTGGTTTAAAAGATGTCGATGAAGTCATTGCTATTATGGGACAACCAGAAGACTATATCATTGAAGAAGACAACCAACAAAATCAATCCTTTAACCATAACACGAGCAGAAAATCGAAAAAACTGTACCGAGATAAAGAAAAAGGGATGATCGGTGGTGTTGCAGCAGGTCTTGGACATTACTTTGGGATTGATGCTGTTTGGATCAGAGTGATACTAATTCTGTTAGTTTGGGGTGCTGGAACAGGAGTCTTGGCTTACATTATCCTGTGGATTGTAATGCCTGAGGCAGTAACCACATCTGAGAAATTAGAAATGACTGGAGAACCAGTTAATATCTCGAATATCGAAAAAAAAGTTCGGGAAGAGTTTGAAAACGTTTCAGATAAAATAAAGAATGCCGACTACGACAAATACGGCAATCAAATAAAATCTGGAGCAGGAAAAATAGGAAGTTCATTGGGGGATTTTATTCTTTCAGTTTTTAAAGTTTTCGCAAAATTTCTGGGTGTCCTATTAATCATAACAGGACTAACTACCTTAATCTTTTTGCTTATTGGGGTTTTCACACTGGGTTCGTCCACTTTTATTGATTTCCCTTGGCAAGATTTTGTAGAAGCAGGAAACTTTACTGACTATCCAATTTGGACTTTTGGATTACTCATGTTTTTTGCAGTAGGCATTCCTTTCTTCTTTCTAAGCATTTTGGGATTCAAACTATTGAGTCCAAATATGAAGTCTATAGGAAACATTGCTAAATACACCTTACTTGCACTTTGGATAATAGCTGTTGCATTAGCAATCTCAATAGGAATAAAACAAGCGTCAGCCTTTGCTATTGACGGGAGAGTTGTTCAAAAAGAGAATATTGCACTACAAACAACTACAGACACCTTGCATATTAAGTTCGTACATGATGACTATTATGCCAAAAACGTAGACGACAGAAATAATTTCAGAATAACACAAGATTCAGCGAATACTGATGTTATTTATTCAAATGAAGTGCGTTTTGAAATTAAAAAAACCGACGAGAAACTCCCATACATTCAAATTGAAAAAGAGGCTAAAGGAAAGACACTCTCAGAGGCAAAACAAAGAGCGGCACAAATTAGGTACGGCTATCAGATAGTTGGTAATCAATTAATTTTAGACAATTACCTTTTGTCTGACCTAAAAAACAAATTTAGAGATCAAGAAATTGAAGTTACTTTGTATCTACCTGAAGGAACTTTATTTAAAGCAGATTCAAGTGTACAAAACTACGATAGGTCTAGTGATGAGTTTTTTAATTTACATTACAGTTCTGACAAATATCTCTATAAAGTAATGGAGAACAAAGTAAAATGTCTGGACTGTCCAACGGATGAAAACGATTATGATGATGTCGACTACGACGAAGATGACAATACATCAGTAACCATAAATAAAAATGGTATATCGATTACCAAAGACACTATAATAAACAACCAAAATAATATCAAAGAGCTGAAAATAAATAAAGACGGCATCATCATTAAAACTAATTAGTCATGCTAAAAATCATAACAATTATCACAAAGTTTATATTGGTTTTGTTAACTGCATTATTGTTTGCGTCCTGCAACTATACAGTCAATTCGAAATCAATAAAAGGTAGCGGTCATGTTACGACCGAAAACCGAATTATATCAGAAGATTTTAAAAGTGTTGAAGTAAGTAACGCTATTAATCTGACTATTGAACAAGCTGACAAAAAGGAAGTTATTATCGAGGCTGATGATAACTTGCAAAATCACATCACCACAAAAGTGGCGAATGGAGTCCTTATTATTGCTTGCGATTACAATTCCTTTACTGATGTGGAGTCGAAAAAAGTTACTGTTAAAATGCCTATTGTAGAAGCGCTCGGTGCTTCTAGTTCGTCATCAATTAGGAGCTTAAACACTTTAAAGGGAGAAAACATTAGCCTTAGAGCTTCCAGTGCTGCGAATATAAATGTAAAAATAAAGGCAGATAATATAACCAGCAAGTCTAGTAGCGGCAGTACAATTTCGATGGACGGCATGGCTCTAAGCTTAGAGGCTACTGCCTCAAGTGGAAGTAATATCAATGCAAATAAATTATTAGCAAATGAAGTGACTGCAAAATCATCGAGCGGATCGTCAATAGACGTTCACCCTATCGTAAGTTTAAAAGCCAAAGCTTCCAGCGGTAGTTCTATTGAATATAATAACACACCGCAATCAATAGAAAAACAATCCAGTTCTGGCGGCAGTATAAGTAAAGGTTAGCGCTTATAAGGCAGTTGTGCTTAACTATGAACCATTTAAATATTCAATTATGAAGTCAAATTATTCAATTTACAAAAATGGCATTTTTACACTTTTTTTAGTATTAATAAGTAATATGAGTTTTGCTCAAACGAAAGCTGAGCAAATCGAAAAACTTTTAAGTACCTATGAAGAGTATAGTAAATTTAATGGTTCCGTTTTAGTGTCCGATCAAGGAAAGGTTATCTATAAGAAGGGATTTGGTATGGCAAATATGGAATGGAATATTCCAAATCAACCCAATACAAAACATCGTTTAGGCTCTATCACCAAACAGTTTACAGCTATGCTAATATTACAATTAGTAGCGGAAGGAAAATTAGATTTACAAGCACCTATTACTAGCTATCTACCAGATTATCCAAAAGCCAGTGGCGATATAATAACCAGCCATCACTTACTAACACATACTTCTGGGATACCAAATTATACAGCATTTCCTAAATTCATGGAAGATGAAAGTCGCAATCCGTACACTCCTGAAGAGTTTGTAAAAATGTTTGCTGAAAAGCAACTGGATTTTACACCAGGCGAAAAATTTAGCTATAGTAATTCGGGATATTTTCTTCTAGGTGTTCTTGTTGAAAAATTGTCTGGGAAAAGCTATGAAAAAATGCTTCAGGATAAAATTTTCACCCCACTAAACATGAAGGATACTGGTTATGATAATCATGTGAATATCTTAAAAAACAGAGCCACTGGTTACGAAAAATCAGGCACAGATTATGTAAACTCTAGCTATTTAGATATGTCTATTCCATATGCAGCGGGTTCAATGTATTCTACTGTTGAAGACTTATTTAAATGGGATCAAGCTTTGTATACCACTAGTATTTTACCAAAAGAATATATGACCCTCTATTTTAAACCTTATATTCCTGCTTTTGGTAACTCCCATTATGCTTATGGATGGGGTGTTGGTTATGCCAAAATAGGAAAATCTACAGATAGTATTTATGCGCTAGGACATGGAGGCGGTATTAACGGGTTTAATACTAATATTTCCAGAACGACTTCTAATAACTCTTTGGTTGTACTGCTAAATAATACAGGTGGAGCACCTCTTAACGATATGACGAAAGCTATTCGAGGAATCATCCATGGCAAAGAATACGATATGCCTAAAAAATCAGTTGTCGACGTCGTATTGGCTGTTATTGAAGATAAAGGAATTGATGCTGGAATAGTACAATATAATAGTATTAAAGATTCTGAAACATATAGTTTAATTGAAAGTGAAATGAATGCAATTGGCTATCAACTTATGGGTTCTGACAAAGTAAAAGAAGCCAACAGAGTATTCCAACTTATTACTAAAGAATTTCCTGTATCGTCAAATGCCTATGATAGTTTTGGAGAAAGTTTAATGAAGTTAGGTGAAAACGAACTAGCCATTAAAAATTATAGAAAATCACTAGCATTAAACCCCAATAACCAAAACAGTATCGATTCTTTAAAGAAACTTGGGGATGATGTAAGCGACTTAATAAAAGAGGTGAAAGTATCCAATACTGTTTTAGAGACTTATATAGGCAAATACGAACTCCAACCAGGATTTATTCTTATCGTTACACGAGAAGGAAATCAATTAAAAACGCAGGCCACGGGGCAACCGGTATTTGACATATTTCCAAAATCTGAAAATGAATTTTATTTAAAAGTAGTTGATGCACAATTAGCCTTTAATAAAAATGATGCTGGCGTCATAGATAGTGTAACCCTTTTTCAAGCAGGACGTGAAATAAAAGGTAAAAGAATAGATTAATTTTAAAAGATTAATACGATGTAGTTTACTATAGAAAAATACCGAAAGCACAACAATGGCAGTAAGTAATTGATTGTTCTCGCAGAGTTCTAAAAATCCTCGCGGATTTTTAGTTTGGTGTTTACTTGCAAAGTTAAGTGCTAAACCACGCAACTACTCATAACCCGGACCAAAATTAACACTAAAATCATTCATCAAAAGTGGATGGTTTTTTTATATTTGTAAAAAACATAATTTACACACAGAATGAAAAAACACATTACTATACTCCTACTCCTTTTATCTAGTACAATAACATTTGCACAGACAAAAGAAAAAATAAAAGGTTCGAAAACTGTTACAATTGAAGAAAAAGAAATAGGTAATTTTTATAGCCTTGAAGTAGACGATAATATTGAAGTCTATATCGAGAGAGGAGAGACGGCAGCGTTGAAAATCGAAGCTGATGATAATCTTCATGACATCATTACAATTGATTTACAAGATAACACATTACGTCTTTCTACTACTAAAGAAGCTATAAGATACCGAAAACTAATAGTAAAGCTCACCTATTCAAAAGATCTAAATTTAGTAACTGCAAGAAATGACGCAACTGTAAATGCAATTCAAGAAGTATTAGTAGACAGCATTACTTTTAGATCATTTGATAATTCACAGTTGTTTTTAAATGTCAATTCAAAGGACTTCGTTTTACAGTCAGATGATGAGTCCAAAGTAGAACTCAATTTAAAATCAGAAAATTCAAAAATCGAATTAAGTAAGGACGCATCCTTAAAGTCATTAATCGTAACTCAGAACTTAGCATGTGACTTATATCAAAAAGCGACTGCAAAAATAGAAGGTAGCGCAAACAATGCTGCTTTCAGAATCGATAGCAATTCAAATTTGACAGCAAATAAATTAACCGTAGAAAATATTGATTTAACTTCTGAAGGCTATTCAAGCTGTTCCGTTTACGCACAAACTAGCATTACTATTGACGCTTCAGGCAACTCAGAAATAGAACTTTTTGGGGAACCAAAAATAGAAATGAAGAGATTTGTGGACGAGGCTCAATTACTTAAAAAAGTAAAATAGAAATGTCCTATTAGAATTTTTCTGATTATAGCTATGACAACACTACTTAAAAGCAAAAGTCCCGATTTGTAAAAATCGGGACTTTTTATATCGAAATATACAGTTCTAACTATTCTTTAGCAGATAAATATCGCTCTGCATCTAAAGCACCCATGCATCCTGTACCAGCAGCAGTAATTGCTTGACGATACACATGGTCTGCAGCATCACCACATACAAAAACACCCGTTACATTAGTTTTTGCAGTTCCTGGTACATTTACAATATATCCAGTTTCGTCAAGTGTCAGAAAATCTTTAAAAATATCTGTGTTGGGTTTATGACCAATTGCAACAAAGAAACCTGTAGCTTCAATATCGAATGTTTCATCCGTATTTTTATTCAGTGCTCTTACACCCGTAACCACTTGTTCGTCACCAAGAACTTCAATAGTATCATGGTTCATCAAGATAGTTATATTCTCAGTTTTGCGTACGCGTTCTTCCATAATTTTTGAAGCACGAAATTTATCGCTTCTAACTAACATCGTCACTTTTTTACAAAGCTTAGATAAATAATGCGCTTCCTCACAAGCTGAATCTCCTGCTCCAACGATTACTACTTCCTGGTTTCTGTAGAAAAAACCATCACAAACAGCGCAAGCAGAAACTCCACCACCCATTTTTAAATAATGTTGTTCTGAAGGTAAACCTAAGTATTTAGCAGTTGCCCCAGTTGAAATAATCACTGTTTCACAGTGCAATTCTTTAGTGTCATTAATCCAAACTTTATGCACGTCACCAGAAAAATCAACTTTGGTTGCCCAACCGTCACGTACTTCAGTACCAAAACGTTGTGCTTGTGCTTGTAAGCCCACCATCATTTCTGGACCAGTTATCCCTTCGGGATTACCAGGCCAATTTTCCACTTCATTCGTTGTAGTTAATTGACCTCCAGGCTGCATTCCTTGATATAAAACAGGTTTCATGTTTGCTCTGGCTGCATAAATTGCTGCAGTATAACCTGCTGGTCCAGAACCTATAATAAGGCATTTAATTTTCTCGATTGTATCAGACATAATAAGATTTTATTATAATTTTAAAAGAACAAAAGTAGGTTATAATTACTGAAATTTATAATTTGATTAATCACTTTTAGCTATCTCCTAATAACAAAAAAAATCCTTTCTGTTGAAACAGAAAGGATTTTCAGTCGGGGTAGCAGGATTCGAACCTGCGACCTCCTGCTCCCAAAGCAGGCGCGATAACCGAGCTACGCTACACCCCGTAGCGGGGTGCAAATATATAATTATTATTTGCTTCTCCAAAACTATTTCGGAAATAAGAAAAAATTTAATTTACTACAAACAACATTATATAATTAGATTTAACACCTCACTTCAAGAAAACGATGCTGATTCTAAAACAACAAGCTGTTTACAGCATTTACTGGGTAATAGAAGGAAGCATCGCAGCTGCAACGGTATTGATGTTAATTGATCCTAAATCGGGAGTACAATTGTTTCATCTTATGAAAGCTAGAAACCCGTTAACCCACATTATCTTGACAGGAACAGCTGAAATAGCATTTTAAAATTACCAGCTGAAAAACAAAAATAAAAACGTCAATTAGCAACTAATCAAGCTTTAACAAATGTTAACAAAATAGATTTTTAGAAACCATAAATAATTGTATTTTTACGGTTCAAAATTTATAATATAAATGGGCAAAATCATTGCGATTGCTAATCAAAAAGGAGGAGTTGGAAAGACTACTACGTCCGTAAATCTGGCTGCTTCCTTAGGAGTTTTAGAAAAAAAAGTGCTACTGATTGATGCTGACCCACAAGCTAATGCGAGTTCTGGTTTAGGAATCGACGTGGATAATGTTGAAATCGGAACTTACCAAATTTTGGAACATAGTAATACACCGGCGGAAGCAATCATAAAATGCTCAGCTCCGAATGTAGATATAATTCCATCACATATTGACCTTGTCGCGATCGAAATCGAATTAGTCGATAAAGAAAACAGGGAATATATGCTCAAGAAAGCACTAGAAAGCATTAAAGATGAGTATGACTTTATCATCATTGATTGCGCACCATCACTGGGGCTGCTGACTTTAAATGCATTGACCGCAGCAGACTCAGTCATAATTCCTATTCAGTGTGAATATTTTGCGCTAGAAGGCCTAGGGAAGTTATTAAATACAATAAAAAGTATTCAAAAAATTCACAACCCAAATCTAGATATCGAAGGATTGTTATTGACCATGTTTGATTCTAGATTACGCTTATCAAACCAAGTTGTCGAAGAGGTTCAAAAACATTTTAACGACATGGTCTTCGACACCATTATTCAACGAAATGTAAAATTGAGCGAAGCTCCAAGTTTTGGCGAAAGCATTATTAACTACGATGCGACGAGCAAAGGGGCTGCTAATTACCTACATTTAGCCCAAGAAGTTATAAAGAAAAACAGTAAATAGTTTTATGGCAAAAGCAATAAAAAAACAAGCCTTAGGAAGAGGGTTATCTGCATTATTAAAAGATCCGGAAAACGATATTAAATCCGTGTCAGATAAAAACGCTGATAAGGTTGTAGGAAACATTATTGAGCTTGAAATTGATGCGATTGAAATAAATCCGTTCCAACCAAGAAGTAATTTTAATGAGGAATCATTGAGAGAATTAGCTACTTCTATTAAAGAATTAGGCGTAATCCAACCGCTTACGGTCCGAAAATTAGACTTTAATAAATACCAGTTGATCTCCGGTGAACGTCGTTTACGTGCTTCTTCCTTAATAGGATTAACTACAGTTCCTGCCTATATCCGTATTGCCAACGATAATGAATCATTAATTATGGCCTTGGTTGAAAACATTCAACGCCATGATTTAGATCCTATTGAAATTGCACTGTCATATCAGCGTTTGATTGATGAAATTCAATTGACCCAAGAACAAATGAGTGAACGCGTTGGAAAAAAGCGTTCAACAATTGCAAATTACTTACGCCTATTAAAGCTAGATCCGATTATTCAAACTGGTATTCGTGACGGTTTCATTACCATGGGCCATGGCCGAGCAATTATCAATATTGAAAATCTAGATATTCAAACAGATATCTATCAAAAAATAGTAAGTCAAAACCTATCCGTTCGTGATACCGAAGCACTAGTTAAAAACTATCAGGATAGCTTAAAACCTAAACCTGCTACAAAAGTAAAAACGGCTTTCTTTGAAATAGATGAATCACACAAAAAAAGCGTTTTCGAATTATTTCGGAAATAAAGTAGACTTAAAAGTAGCTGCCAATGGCAAAGGAAAAATTACAATTCCTTTTCAATCAGAAGAAGATTTAAAGAGAATCATTGAATTAATAAAGGGATAGTGAATAAAATTATTTCCATAGGAATACTTTTTTTTGTTTTAGGAAACGCATCTTTATTTGCCCAAGCGAAAACTGATGACATACTAGTCGCTAGAGACACTTTAAAATCGACCGATATTGATCCTCTAACACCCGCAAAAGCTGCTTTTTATTCAGCGGTACTGCCTGGTTTAGGGCAAGCTTACAATAAAAAATACTGGAAAATTCCACTTGTTTATGGCGCCATAGGAACCAGCCTCTATTTTTATTTAGACAGTAATAAAAAATACAATCAATATAGAGAAGCCTATAAACGTAGGTTAGAAGGTTATTCAGATGATGACTACTCCTATCTCGATAATGCCCGTTTAATCGCAGGTCAAAAGTTCTATCAACGTAACCGAGATTTATCCGCTTTATTTGTTGTCGCTTTTTACGCCCTAAACATCATTGACGCCAATGTTGACGCTGCACTATTACAGTTTAATGTTAATGAGAATTTATCGGTCAAACCAGTTATTTACCCCAATAATGTAACGTTCAAAACAAATGTGGGTCTAACATTTAATTACAACTTCTAATCTCTTAGCTTAAAAGCTGAATTGAAACAAAAATAAAAACAAAAGAAATGAAAATTGCGCTTTTAGGATACGGAAAAATGGGCCAGGTAATCGAAAGGATTGCCCAGGAAAGAGGTCATCAAATCGTTTTGAAGAAAGACGAACACAATACTTATGAAGGCCTTTCGAATGCGGATGTTGCGATTGACTTTAGTATTCCGGCAGCTGCAGTGAGTAATATTTCTAATTGTTTCCTTTCTAATGTACCAGTAATTTCAGGAACAACGGGATGGCTAGACCATTTTGACGAAATGGTCTCTCTGTGTAAAGAAAAAAATGGGGCATTCATCTCGAGCTCTAACTTTAGTTTAGGGGTGAACATTTTCTTTGAACTAAACGAATATCTCGCTAAAATGATGTCTAAATTAGACAGTTATACTATTAATATGGAGGAAATTCATCACACTCAAAAACTTGATGCACCTAGTGGAACCGCAATTTCATTAGCGAAAGGAATAATAGAAAATAGTAGTTTTACAAACTGGACATTGGATAGTCTTAAATCAAATGACTCAGGCGATAGCGAACAGTCGAAGCAAATCCATATTGAAGCCAAAAGAATTGGAACCGTTCCTGGAACTCATTCCGTAACATATGATTCAGCTGTTGACACTATAGAAATAAAACACACCGCACACAGCCGAGAGGGGTTTGCACTTGGTGCTGTAATTGCAGCAGAATGGATTGTTGGCAAACAAGGAGTTTTCACTATGAAAGATGTATTAGATTTAAAATAAAATTTCCAGCTTGAGGTTAAATTACAAACGAAAAAACCTTAAACGCTAAACCCTAAAAAATAAAATTATGACGCTATATCAATGGTTTGTGTTTTTCTTATTTATCCAAATAGTCCACTTTTTAGGAACTTGGAAACTATATGTGGCTTCAGGGAAGAAAGCTTGGGAAGCAGCAATACCAGTTTATAATGCGATTGTTTTAATGAAAATTATCAAACGCCCTACTTGGTGGACGCTTTTGCTATTTATCCCGATCATAAACCTGATCATGTTTCCGGTAATCTGGATAGAAACCTTGAAAAGTTTTGGCAAAAAATCAAATTTGGATGCTTTTTTAGCTGTAGCAACATTTGGTCTATATATTTGCTATGTCAATTATACGCAAAAATTGAATTATGAAGCAGACAGAAGTTTAAATTCTGAAAATAAAGCATCCAGTACACTAAGCTCTTTGCTTTTTGCCATCATAGTAGCGACATTAGTTCATACTTATTTTGTACAGCCTTACACCATTCCGACTTCTTCATTAGAAAAATCATTGTTGATTGGTGATTTCCTTTTCGTAAGTAAAATCAATTATGGCGCTAGAATTCCGATGACAACTATTGCTTTGCCAATGGTACATGATTCGATCCCCTTTGTTAAAACCAAATCATATCTTAACTGGCCTCAGTTGCCTTATTTAAGAATGCCGGCCATTGAAGAGATAAAACGTACGGATATCGTGGTTTTCAACTGGCCTGTTGACACGGTACATTATTTTTTCGAAGCAAAAGGTACCCCTGGTGTAATAAAACCCATCGATAAAAAATCCAATTACGTAAAACGATGCATCGGAGTTCCCGGAGATAGTTTATCTATCAAAGACGGACTTGTATATATAGACGGTAAAGTATTGCAATTACCTGAAAGAGCTAAACCTCAATTTTCCTACTCAGTTGCATTAGACGGAAAAACACCGATTGATTTTGAATACTTGTTAAAGGAACTCGATATAACCGACCAAGTATACTATAAAAATAACGATAAAAGGGACACTTTACTTTTTAGAGCACTGACAGCGGCTGGAGCAGCGACACTAAAAAATGTTTCCGGAATTACGGCAGTAACACAAGAAATATCACAAGGTCCTGAGGACGGCATATTCCCGAACATAAATAAATGGAACAGAGATAACTTTGGCCCTATATACATTCCTAAAAAAGGAGCAACGGTAGCACTTACAACTGAAACCTTGGCCTTTTATAAAAGGATAATCACCGACTATGAAGCGAATAATGATGGAACCAAAAACGATCTTAAAGTTACTGGAAACGAAATTAGATTGAATGGTGAGATTGTAAAAAACTACACTTTTAAACAAAATTACTACTGGATGATGGGAGACAACCGTCATAATTCTGAAGATAGTCGCTATTGGGGTTACGTTCCTGAAAATCATATTGTAGGTAAGCCTGTATTTATCTGGATGAGTTGGGATACTAACGGGAAAGGCCTGAATAAAGTGCGTTGGGATAGGGTCTTCACCACAGTGAGCGGCGAAGGACAACCAGAGTCCTACTTTAAATACTTTTTGTTTTTCCTTGCAGCCTATTTCGTCGGTGAGTTCTTATGGAAGAAAAGCCGAGCGAAAAAAAAACTAGTCAAAAGTTTGAAAGTCAAAAGCCCCAAAGTCCTCTAGAAAGTCTTTGCGGCTTTTGACCTTATGACTTTAAAAACTTTAGATAGATATGGACATTGTGCTACACCCCACCTATTTTCCTTCCATTAGCCATTTTGCAGCCATGCTTATGGCCGAAAAAATTACCTTTGAAGTAGAGGATAATTTTCAGAAACAGACCAATCGTAACAGAGCTTATATCTACAGTCCAAACGGCATTCAGCTATTGAATATACCAATTAAGCATTCGAAATCCGCGCATCAGAAGACTAAGGAAATTCAGATAGATTCAGACTTTGATTGGCAAAAACAACACTTTAAGTCACTGGAAACCGCCTATAGAAGTTCACCATTTTTCGAATTCTTTGAAGACGATATTCGTCCTGTTTTTGAGAAAAAACACAAGTTTTTGCTGGATCTTAATTTTGAAACCTTAGAAATTGTATCGAAATGTTTGCGAATAAAATTAGAATACTCCATTTCAACTGAATATTTACAAGAGGTAAATCCTAAGCTTATTACAGATTTTAGATTTCTAGCCGATGGCAAAAAAGACACTTCCTCGTTTGAAAAATACAAGCAGGTTTTTGATGACAAACATGATTTTATAAACAATTTAAGCATTCTTGACTTACTATTCAATGAAGGTAAATTTACAGTTGACTACATAAAAGACCAAGGACTTTTACTCTAAAGACATTTTTGCCATAATTGGATAATGATCTGAATTTTCGAAATTAGAAAAGCTTTCAAACTTTTTGACAGTCATCTTCTCATCCACAAAAATATAGTCAATCCTTGTTGGGTAGTATTTGAACCTATAAGTCTGTCCAAACCCCTTTCCAGCCTCTTCAAAACTATCCTTTAGCGTACCTTTTATATTTCTATACACATAAGAAAACGCACTGTTATTCATATCCCCACAAATGATAATTGGGTATTCAAATTTCTTTTCATGCTCTTTAAAAATCTCTGCCTGCTGCTGTTGTTGTTTAAAAGCCTTAGCTATTCTCTTAAGTAACATTTGAGATTTGTCTTTATTTATGACATCGATGTTTTCAGAAATCTCATTTACATCTGGGGTAATTTTTATTGACTGCAAATGCATATTATACACCCTAATGATGTCCTTACCTTTTTTGATGTCGGCATAAATTACATTGTTGTTGGAGTTAGGAAACACTATATTTCCTTGACTAATAATTGGAAATTTGGAAAAAATAGCTTGTCCGGTCTTAATTTTATTCCCCTCCATCAAGATGTATTTATATCGATACAACTTTAAGTCAATAGCTGTTGACGAGGAAAATTCCTGAATGCATAAGATATCAGGATTTTTATCATTGATAAACCCCAAGATTATTCCCGGAACATCCTCTTTATCTAGCCATTTAAACAAATTAAATAGCCGCACATTATAGCTCATTACGACAAAGTCCTTGCTATCCTCTGGGGTTTCTATTGAGGAAAATTTATAAAACTTATTGATAAAAGTAATACCCATCAAAAGTACCAGACCTGATAAAAACATTCGCTTTTTAAACTGAATGGCCCAGTACAAAAAGAATAAACCATTCAACAGGAAAAACAGCGGCATAAACAATGTCAGCACAGATAATATTGGAAATATTTTAGGCGCCAAAAAAGGCAACACATAAGCAATAAAAGTAAGTGTTACTAAGAGAACGTTCAAACCAAACATCCCTTTATTGAACCATGAAAGGTTTTTCATATTGCTTTCTAATCAGTTAAAAACACTAATTTTTATATCCGTAAAAATCGATTGTAAATCTCTATTTTCCGGCTTTAAACAAAAATTCTTTTTCTTCTTTACTAAGACTATCATAGCCCGATTTACTTATTTTATCCAAAATCTCATCGATCTGTTGCTGAGCTTTGTCTTTTGTAATTATTTTAGAAGCGCTATTTTTTACTGGTCTACCATAATTTTTATGGACTTTTTTGAAAGGTGTCGATGTCGTTTTCTTAAATGAACTGGAAAAGAAATCAATTACCCATGATACATTTTTACTTAAATCAGTACCGTTTTGCAGTAACTTGATATAAACGAAACCAAATAAAGCTCCCGCTAAATGAGAAATATGCCCTCCAGTATTGCCTAAACGAAACTGCATTAAGTCAAGTATCAGTACTACTGCCGTAATATGCCATAGCTTTACATTCCCAATGAGCAATAATCGCACATTCATTAAAGGCTGGTAGGTAGTGACCGCGACCAATATTCCCATAATTGCTGCAGAGGCCCCCACGATTGATGCACTCAAATTTAAAACATAATAAGCTGTTACGAATGCTATACCTGCAAAAATCGCACTCAAAACATACACTCCTAGTAACTGCTTTTGCGTAAAAAAAGTTAAAAAATACGAACTGGCAAAATTAAGAATTACCATATTAAAAAGTAGATGAAAAAACCCGTCATGCAAAAACGAATACGTTAAGAACGTCCATGGTTTTGCTGTAAAATTCGCAGGTTCGGTAGACAAAGCTACCCACGTTGGAAAATTAAACGATCACTACACTAAATTGATAAAAAAACACTAATGACACTAGAAAACAAGCTACATTCCAATAGATTAGCCTATGAGCGATACCCCCTAATTTGTATTGTGATTTTAAGTCGTCTAAAATATTCATATTTTGAGTTTAGAATTGATTCCAAATACCTTACTTATTATATTTAATTCCAACGGTTATCATTGAACTGATTCTTTTTCCAATACCACATGATTAGAAAACCAAATAATGCGCCACCAACATGTGCAAAATGTGCAATACCGCCGCCACCAAAAATCGATTGACCGGAGATTCCTAAATATAAATCTACTAATACTAAACCTGGTACAAAATATTTTGCTTTAATTGGCACGGGAATGAACAATAAAGCCAGCTCTGCATTAGGAAACATAAAAGCAAACGCAACTATCACACCATAAATGGCCCCCCGAAGCTCCTACTACTGTCCCTAAAAAAGCACTAGTAAAATCTCCAAACTGAGAAACCGTCATAATCTCCTGCCATTGTGTATTGATTTTGCCTTCATTTAAAAGTTGCAAAACCTCTGCTTTGGCAAATCCATTTTCAGCCAGTATATTAATTCCTTCACTGAAATAATAATAGTTTATTCCAGTATGAAGTAATGCGGCACCTAACCCACAAGATATATAAAAGAATAGAAACTTCTTGCTTCCCCAAATGCTTTCCAAAGCGGAACCAAATGAATACAAAGCAAACATATTAAAAAAGATGTGCATGTACCCTCCGTGCATGAACATGTGTGTAATGGTTTGCCAATACTGAAAACCTGCATTTTCAGGGAAATACATGGCTAACATTTTATAAGCGCCATCTCCTACGACTTGTGTTCCTATAAAAAACAGGATGTTAATTATAATTAATTGTTTTACCGTTTCGGTTACGTTTCTCATATTGCAAATTTTTTATCTAAATCTTCCACACGCATGGTGATGAAAGTGGGTTTCTGAAAAGGGGAAACGTTGGGCTCTTTACAGGCAAAAAGTCCATTTACCAAGTTTTCCTGCTCCTTCACTGTTAACACTGTTCCTGTTTTTACAGCCAAACTTTTGGCCATAGATTTTGCTATTGTATCATTTTGACTGAAACTACTCTCGGGAATACCATCCTGTAAATCGCTCAATAACTGTTCCAACACCAAAGAGACTTCACTTTCTGTGACATTTACTGGGATTCCAGAAATAACAATATGGTCCTTCATTGTTTCCTCAAAAACAAAACCAGTATTAACTAGTGAGAGTTTCAAATCTTCGATAAGCTCCATCTCAGCTGAAGAAAAGAACAAGTCCAAAGGGAATAATAATTGCTGACTTGATGCCTGATGGACAGTCATATTGGTCAAAAATTGCTCGTATAAAACCCGCTGATGTGCCCTTTGCTGATCCACAATAACCATTCCTGATTTTATCGAAGAAACAATATACTTTTTGTGAATTTGATAAGCACTGTGAACAGTTTGCTCGACTTCTCCATCATTGAATAAAGAACCGGTCACTTCTTCACTTTCAAACGAAAAAATCTGTATTAGCGATACTAAATTCTGAATCTTGTTTCAATCCAACATATAAGCTTTCCCAATTTGCAGTGGGTTCCGGCTTCTTGTAACCTGAATAATGTTTATTGACTTTATCATCTGAAAAAGGGTTGAAGCTACCGTCAACTTGAATCGTAGGTGTAGCTCCTTGTAAATCTTTATAATGATAAGGCGTATCTAAATTTGAATCCCGATCAAAATCCAAAATTGGCGCAACATTAAATTGTCCTAAACTATGCTTAATAGAAGCCCTAAGAATAGCGTATAACGCATGCTCATCATCGAACTTTACCTCCGTTTTAGTGGGATGAATATTGATATCGATCGTATTTGGCGGCACAGTCAAATATAAAAAATAACTCGGTTGTGCACCATCTTTCAAAATACCGTCATATGCAGCCATTACGGCATGATGCAAATAACCACTTTTTATATAGCGATCATTGACAAAGAAAAATTGCTCTCCTCTATTTTTTTTGGCAAACTCAGGTTTACTAACAAAACCCTGAATCGTCACCATTTCGGTTTCTTCTTGAACCGGAACAAGCTTTTGATTAGTTTTACCAGAAAATATATTGACAATTCGCTGTCTCAAGCTAGAGGCAGGCAAATTAAACATTTCACTACCGTTATGATAAAATGTAAAATAAATGTTGGGGTGTGCTAAAGCCACACGTTGAAACTCATCCACTACATGGCGGTATTCAACCGTATCCGACTTTAAAAAATTACGACGAGCAGGTATGTTGAAAAACAAGTTTTTAACCGCAAATGAGGTTCCTTTTGGCAAAACGGCTACCTCTTGTGACATGAACTTGCTTCCTTCAACGACAATTTGAGTGCCCAGCTCTTCTTGATCTTGCTTGGTCTTCATTTCTACGTGAGCGATCGCAGCGATTGAAGCCAAAGCTTCCCCGCGAAAACCTTTGGTATGCAAAGAAAACAAATCCTCGGCCTTACGAATTTTTGATGTAGCGTGACGTTCAAAAGACAAACGTGCATCAGTAACACTCATTCCCAAACCGTTGTCTACGACCTGAACTAATGCTTTTCCGGCATCTTTTATAATCAATTTAATATCAGTAGCTCCAGCATCTACTGCATTTTCAAGTAATTCTTTGACAACTGAAGCTGGTCTTTGAACCACTTCTCCAGCAGCAATTTGGTTGGCAACATGATCAGGAAGTAGTTGAATTATACTCGACATTAAAAGAAATATATTAAAAAATTAAAAAGCAAAAGTGTACAAATTTAATGAAAATCTATTGGGTTTTATTATTAATGTAATTTAAAAAAAATAAAAAGCACGTACAGAAACCGGCTCAATTTATACTGAACATCCACCCATTTTAGAATGCGTTGCTTAGCTACTTTCTACCGCAGCATCAAGCATCCACTTTATAAACCCATGCAATTCAAGTAAAAGTTGACAACAGTAATCACAGCTGTATATAAAAATTCAAAACAGGAGTATTAAAAGCGCACTGTAAAGCTTAAATCTATGAACCAAACAAAAAAACCTACCCAAATGGAATGGTATAGGTTTCTTCTTATTGTAAAATATAGCGGAATTTAGTATTTATTCCTTGAGTTCTAAATGCGATCCCTCTTCTAGTTGCAAAGCACCCGCGGACAATAAAGGCCCATTAGGTTTTTGATGAGTCAAAGATGCCTGTTGACGAATGAAAGCCATTTTAATAGCAGAAATAGCAGCTTCCGTGCCCTTATTACCATGAATCCCGCCACTTCTGTCAATAGACTGTTGCATTGTATTGTCAGTAAGAACACAAAAAATAACAGGAATGTCACTTTGTACATTCAAATCTTTAATTCCTTGCGTCACCCCTTCGCAAACAAAATCAAAGTGCTTGGTTTGTCCTTGAATTACGCAACCTATAGCAATTACAGCATCAACATTTTGAGTCTGCAACATTTTTTTGCAGCCATAAATAAGTTCAAAACTCCCAGGAACATTCCAGCGAATAATGTGCTCCGCGGGAACTTCGTTTTCCAAAAAAGCCTCATGAGCGCCGTTATACAATCCTTCTGTTATATTGTCATTCCATTCTGCCACGACTACTCCAAAACGAAAATATTTCGCCTTTGGAACAGTGTTTTTGTCATAAACGGATAAATTTTTATTTACGGTTGCCATTTGAATGTGGTTTTTTGATTTAAATATTAATTTTGAATACTAAAGATAGAATTTTGAATCAACAATCTAAAATCTAAAATCAGTAATCTTAAATCATTTTTACTATTGTGCCAATCCAATCAGAACATCTACAGAAGCAGCCTCTGGACTTGCGTCAAAATTTTCCTTAATATCTGTAAAATATTTCAGCGCATCTTCCTTCTTACCTAATTCTAAAGCTGTCTTACCTGCTTTTAATAAGAAACGCGGCGTAGTAAAATCATTCTTGTTTGCAGCAACTGCTTTTAAATAATTATCTAGAGCCTCTTTTGGCTGTTTATTTTGCGAATAAGCATCTCCGATCGCTCCTTTTGCTAAAGCACCTAAAACAATATCTTCAGATTTGAACTTACTTAAATAGTTAATCGCTTCAGTATACTTACCTGTATTTAAAAAAGCAATCCCCGCATAATAATGAGCTAGATTCCCTGCGTCAGTACCTGAATACTCATCCGCAATTTTGATAAATCCAAATTTACCTTCAGAACCATTTAACGATAATTTATATAGCGAATCACTGGCAACGCCGTCAGTAGCTTGTTGAAAATTTTGTTGCGCTACAAACATTTCGTTTGCCGCTTCCACTTGCTTTGGTTCTGCGATAAACTTTTGATAAGCCAAATAACCTATCGTGATTAAAGCAACTGCTCCTACAATACCAATGATAAGATTCTGGTTTTTAGCCACAAAAGCCTCTGTTTTTGAAGCAGTATCGTCTAATGTTGAAAACACTCCAGCTGTTGTACTGTCTTTTTCATCAACATTTACGTTTTCAGCTGAATCATCAACTGCTCTTTCTTTTGGTGCTTTATATCCTCTTTTACTGTAAGTAGCCATTTAAATTTAATTTAGTGAACCGCAAAAATAAAATTTTTATTCAAACCGACGCAAAAAAATTAGGATTTTATAGATAAATATAAAAAAAACATATTACAACTAGCCTTCCTTGCTCATTAACGGAGAAAGTTTACGATAGAACAGCTTCAAAAGCTCATTATATCGATAATTTTCAATAATTTGCACCCACTTAAAATAAGCCAGTAAAAAACAACAAACTCCTCTATACCAGCAAGCCCTAAAAATGTATTTAAAAAAGATTTCACTATTCAATTACAAGAATTTTTCCGAAGCAAATTTTGAATTCGAAGGTAAAATAATTTGTTTCGTAGGTAAAAATGGTATCGGAAAAACTAATGTTCTTGATGCCATCTACCATTTATCCTACGGCAAGAGCTATTTCAACCCTTTAGCAGTCCAGAACATCAAACACGGCGAAGAATTTTTCGTAATAGATGCCGAGTTCATAAAAAACGATAGAAACGAACAAGTAGTTTGTAGTTTAAAAAAAGGCCAGAAAAAAGTATTGAAACGTAACGGTAAAGCGTATGATAAATTTTCGGATCATATTGGCTTCATTCCGCTGGTTATTATTTCACCCGCAGATCGAGATTTGATTGTAGAAGGTAGCGAAACTCGAAGAAAATTCATGGATAGTGTCATATCTCAATTAGATCCCCATTATTTAAAACAGCTTATTTTATACCATAAAATAATGAGCCAACGCAATGCTTTGTTGAAATATTTTGCATTAAATCGCGTTTTTGAAAAAGACACACTCTCAGTTTACAATGAGCAACTTAACGGTTTTGCAAAGTATATTTTTGAAAAAAGAAAAGAATTTATCGAACAATTTTTGCCCATTTTCAATGCGCATCATCATGCCATAACGGGTTCTGAAGAAGCCGTTCAATTAGTATATGAGAGTCATTTATTTGAAAAAGATCTATTGCAACTTTTACAAGACAATATAAATAAGGATCGCGCATTACAATACACCAGTGTTGGGACCCATAAAGATGACCTCTCTTTTGAAATCGATGGGCACCCCATTAAGAAATTTGGTTCTCAGGGGCAACAAAAATCTTTTTTGATTGCTTTAAAACTAGCACAATTTGAATTCCTCAAAAAGCAAAGTGGCGTAAAACCTATTTTATTATTTGACGACATATTTGATAAATTAGATGAGAGTCGCGTTGGTAAAATAATTGAGATGGTCAATAGCGATACTTTCGGGCAGCTATTTATCTCAGATACGCATCCGGAACGAACTGAAGCCATTGTTAAATCGACACATCAATCTTATAAAATTTTTAACCTATAAATAGCATATTAAATAATTCAAGTTTTGGAAAAATACTTAATTTAGCTTGTTCAATTTTTAAAACAAATACAATGAAATTTCACTCTATATTTTTTTTAATAGCATCCTTCTTCATTTTATCCTGCAACGGACAAACTCAAAAAAGTATAAAAACTAGTGAGCCTAAAGCTTTTGCAGAAAAAATAAAGACAACCGAAAATCCACAAATTCTTGATGTTCGTACACCCGAAGAATTCAACGTGGGTCATATAGAAAATGCCGAAAATATAAACTGGCTTGGTGATAGCTTTGTTCAAGATTCCGAAAAGTATAATAAAACAAAACCCGTTTTTGTTTATTGTAGAAGCGGTGCCAGAACTAAAAAAGCTACTGCGAAATTAGAAGAACTGGGGTTCGAGAATATTTATGAGATGGAAGGCGGTTTTCTGAAATGGAATGCGGAAGGTCTTTCTCAAAAGTAGAATAAAGCCGCAGCGATAAGTTAGAAACACTTTAATAACAGCCACACAATGCTTTCAAAAGACAGCCTACAATTTATAGAAGATTTAAAAAACAATAACAACAGGGATTGGTTTTTAGACAATAAAAAAAGATATGACGTTTTCAAAAAAGACTACCATGAATTAGTTGCTGATTTTCTTGATGCTATGAAACCTTTGGACCCGTCACTAGAAATGCTAGAGGTAAAAAACTGCACTTTCAGAATAAATCGCGACATTCGGTTTTCAAAAGACAAATCCCCTTATAAGTCACACTTGGGCGTGTGGCTCTCATCGGGTACAAAAGGTCAAAATCGCGCAGGCTATTACGTTCATATAGAAAAAGGGGCTAGTTTCATTGCAGGTGGTTTTTATGCTCCTGAAGCGGAAGACTTAAAAAAAATACGCAAGGAAATTGCTTATTTTTATGAGGATTTAGAAGAAATTCTAAATGAAAAGAACTTCAAAAAAGAGTTTGGAGATTTTGATCGAAACGAAAAAAGCATCCTTAAAAACGGTCCGAAAGGTTATGAAAAAGACCATCCCGCGATTGAAACGTTAAAACTAAAAAGTTTTGAGACTTCTCAACCTTTCGATATTTCTGAAGTTGGCAAAAAAGACTTTGTTTCTAAAATGAGCAAAAAGTTAATTCTTTTAAAACCATTGAATGAATTCATCAATAGGGCGCTAACTGCTGAAGAATTTTAATTTAGGCGAATGAAAAAAAGAAAGATACTTTTTCTTGGAGAGTCCGATAGAGCCGACGCCATTACCTGGATGAATGGACTCAAGGAATTTGGTGATTTTGAAATCATTAGTTGGGAATTAAAAACCCCAAACAATACTATATTCAATAGGTTAGCACGGATTTTAGAATTCAAATTTGCCCTTTTTAAAATAAAAAAAATAATAAAACTGCACCAACCTGATATGGTTATTGCTGAAAGAACTACCAGTTATGGTTTCTTAGCTGCCTTATCCGGAGTTAAGCCCGTCGCAATAGCCCAGCAGGGAAGAACTGATTTGTGGCCCGAGAACTCCCCTCTTTTACCATTCAAAAAACTATTGCAAAATTATGCTTTCAAAAAAGCGACACTAATACATGCTTGGGGCCCGGTCATGGCCATTTCCATGGCAAAAGCCAATGTTGATATGGATCAAGTCCTAGTATTACCAAAAGGAATTGACTTGGTAAAATTCGAAAACAGGAACTCAACTAATCCATCCCAAATTTCCGCCATTGTGACCCGCTCATTGATGCCTGAATACCGTCATGATATCATTCTAAAAGCTTTTGCCATTTTGAACAACAAAGGAATAGATTTTACGCTTACGATAGTTGGAGAAGGAACACAGCGAGCTGTTTTAATAGACTTAGCCAAAAAATTAAATATAGAGAATAAAGTCCTTTTTACCGGACGTATACCAAATATAGAACTACCAAAATTGTTACAAGCATCGAACTTCTACATAAGTATGCCTATAACCGAAGGAGTCTCAGCATCGCTGTTTGAAGCTATGGCATCGAATTGTTACCCTATAGTGACGGATATTCCAGGAAATCAAAGTTGGATACGACATCGTGAAAACGGCCAACTTATTGCTTTGGATGACCCTAAGATGCTCGCCGAAGAACTGTTATGGTCGTTTGAAAACAAAGCGCAACGAGAACAAGCCCTTTTGATTAATCGAAAATTTATTGAAAACAACGTAGATTATAAAATCAATATGAAAATCATAGCGAATAAATACCACGAGTTAATCAACACAAATACTAGCGATTAACTATGCGCAGTATTAGCGGCTATTTTTTTTACTAAACCCAGCAAGAGTTTACAAAAAGGAGATACCCGCATGATTCCGTATATCATGCCATCGTTTATGATGCATATCTGGATGAAAAAATATACAAATAAATTTTAATCCTTACTTTTGGATCTCGAATTCATCAATAAAAATGAACTTTCTTTTATGGAACTGGAAATACAAAATAATTTCTCTTTAAAAAACTACAATACATTTGGCATTGAAGCCAAAGCAAAACAATTTGTTGCAGTTCACTCTGTTCCCGAATTGAAAAGCGTCTTAGAACAAAACAAATTAGAGCAAAAATTCATCCTTGGTGGCGGAAGTAACATGCTTCTGACGAAAGACATAGAAGCTTTGGTCATTCACATCGATTTAAAAGGTAAGAAAATCATTTCTGAGAATGAAGATTTCGTCTGGGTAGAGAGTAAAGCTGGCGAGAATTGGCATGAATTTGTACTTTGGACCATAGACCAGGACTTTGGCGGACTAGAGAATATGTCTCTTATTCCTGGAAATGTTGGGACTACTCCAGTTCAAAATATCGGTGCCTATGGCACAGAGATTAAAGATACATTTGTTTCTTGCGAAGCCCTTTACGTAGAAGAGCAAGAAACAAAAACATTTACAAAAGAAGAATGCCGTTTTGGCTACCGAGAGAGCATTTTTAAAAACGAGGCAAAAGACCGCTATATTATTACATCTGTTGTTTTCAAATTGACCAAACGCAATCACAAAATCAACACTTCATATGGTGACATTACAAACGAGTTAGCAAAAAACAACAGCAGCATTCCTAGCTTGAAAGAGGTGAGTAATGCTGTAATTGCGATTCGGAAAAGCAAATTACCGGATCCGAAAGAATTGGGAAATAGTGGCAGTTTCTTTAAAAACCCCATTCTGCTGAAGTCAGATTTTGCAAAAATCCACCAACAGTTCCCTGAAATGAAATATTATGACATTTCTGAAACTGAAGTAAAAGTGCCCGCTGGCTGGCTAATTGAACAAGCTGGATTTAAAGGAAAACGTTTTGGCAACGCCGGAGTCCATAAAAACCAAGCTCTTGTTATAGTGAATTATGGTAATGCCACCGGACAAGAAGTTTTAGATATTTCAAAGAATATCCAAGAAACTATTTTAAATAAATTTGGTATCCAAATTGAGGCTGAAGTCAATATTATCTAATTTTAGATCTAAAATCTTTAACAACTAAGATATGTTCATTCCTGATATTTACAAAAACGAAAATCAAGAAGAAATCAGAGCTTTTCTGGTCAAGTATAGTTTTGGCATTCTAGTCAATCAAACTAATGGAAAATTATGTGCGACCCACATTCCGCTTGAATTAGACACAAATAAAGAGGGTAAGGAAATTTTGTTGGGTCATCTTTCAAAAGAAAACCCACAATGGAAAGGATTCGCTGACAATGACCAAGTTTTAGCTATTTTTTCTGGACCCAATTCCTATATTTCCTCGTCCTGGTACAATCACGAAAATGTGCCCACCTGGAATTACATTGCCGTCCATGTATACGGAAAAATTAAAGTTATAGAAGGAGAAGCAGTAATTGATTCTCTAAAAAAACTCACAGACAAATACGAACAAAATTCTGACAACCCTATTCGAATAGCCAATTTATCGGAAAAAACTATGATGCAAACCCGCGGAATCGTAGCGTTTGAAATAGAGATTCAGGAAATACAAGCCACAAAAAAAATGTCTCAAAATCGAGACGACATCGACCATTCAAATATAATTTTGGAGTTAGAAAAAACAAAAAGTGCGCAGTCGATTGCTGTCGCGAAAGAAATGATAAAATGCCGAAAGTAATTGAAATTTACCTATTGATAATTGATAATTGCGAATTACCTTTGCGCTCGATTTCATAATATATAAAACTCAGATGCTTATACTAATTCTTTACTTTTTTATTCTTATTGTCGCCATTCAAATCGCTTTTTATCTAGGCATTTTCGGCAAATTTGCTTTTGCGAAAGCGCAAAAAACAACGCCCAAAAAAATCTCAATATCGGTTATTGTTTGTGCTAAAAACGAAGAAGAAAATGTAGCCAACTTTATCTCACTACTAGCTGAACAAGACTATCCCGATTTTGAAATCATATTGATTGACGATGCTTCGAGTGACAATACCTTAGAAGTTTTTGAAGATTTTGAAAAACAATATTCTAATATACGTTTAGTAAAAGTCCAAAACAACGAGGCTTTCTGGGGAAACAAAAAATACGCACTGACTCTAGGGATAAAAGCGGCAAAAAAGGAGTATCTATTATTTACAGATGCCGATTGCTACCCTACTTCCAAAGAATGGATTACCGCTATGAGTTCCCAGTTTACTATGCAGAAAACTATTGTATTGGGATTTGGCGGTTATGAAAAAATAGCAAATTCTTTTCTTAATAAATTAATTCGCTTCGAAACTTTACTTACCGCAATTCAATATTTTTCATGGGCAAAAGTAGGACGCCCTTATATGGGTGTGGGAAGAAATTTAGCTTATAAAAAAGAGGAGTTTTTTAATGTAAATGGGTTCATAAGCCACATTCAAGTACGATCTGGGGATGATGATTTATTCATCAACGAAGCCGCTTTCGGGAAAAACACAACGATTAGCTATGCTCCAGAAAGCTTTACGTATTCTAAACCCAAAACAACATTTAAGGACTGGATTACGCAAAAAAGACGACATGTCGCGACAGCAAAACATTACAAAAAGTTTGACAAACTGCAACTGGGGACTTTCTATTGCTCCCAATTGTTATTTATTTCGCTTCCTGTAGTGTTATTATCCTTTCAATTTCAATGGATATTAGTATTGGGCTTAATAGCGATCCGATATTTAAGCGCTTGGATTGTCGTTGGTTTTTCAGCAGGCAAACTAAAGGAGAATGATTTAAAATATTGGTTCCCTATTATAGAGTTAGTGCTTATATTTACACAAATTAATATCTTTATCAAAAATATCTTCTCAAAACCAGTACATTGGAAATAAATATACAACTAGAAAAAGCAAAAAAGGGGGACCAGGCCGCCTTTACCTTTCTCTTGAATTATTATTGGAACGAAGTATATGGCTTCATGTTAAAACGCGTAGAGAACGAGACTACTGCTGAGGATATTACTATTGAAACTTTCTCGAAAGCATTTGATAAAATAGCGACTTACAATCCTGAATTTCAGTTCAACACCTGGCTAATCAGTATTGCTAAAAACGTCCATATTGATTTACTTCGTAAAAAAAAGTCAAGCCTTTTTGTGGAAACTACTGATAAGGAAGACCAAAAGGCATACAATATTGCAGACACCACTCCGTCTAAAGAAGACGAGCTAATCACAGAACAAAACCTGTCGCAGTTACTGCGATACATAAAGGAATTAAAACCCCATTATCAAGAAGTGATTCAGTTGCGTTATTTCCAAGAGATGACTTATCAGGAAATTGCCAATTCGATTGACGAGCCACTGAGTAACGTAAAAGTGAAGTTACTTCGTGCCAAAAAGTTGCTGGCAGAGATTATTAGAGATAGAAGGTAAATATTCACTATCTATACTTTATAAAAATTAGTGCAAAATAAATAGAATTACTTTTCTTTTTAATTAGTGAAAACAAGTCTTTCTATTGCTTTAAACTGATGCACAACTGTTTCATAAGTTAAAATTAAGGTTTTTTTCTTAACTTTTTATGCGGGTAAAGTTAGCATGTCCAAAGTCCTTTTTAAAGAAAAATACTCCTGCGATGAGAATTGATAACAAATAATAATACCCAATTAATTTCATTTTTTTTTATTTTCTGATTTATAGTTAAGGAAAGAAAAAAAAATTATCTCCTCTTTCTTAAAAAACAATTATGCTGCAAAAGGCATACGCATATCGTTATCAATATAACCACTTCCTTGATACCACTCAGCAAAAGCAAAATATATCTATTACAGCCAAATAAGCTAAGGCTACTAAAGGAGCAATAATCTCAATACGTTCCTTTTATTCCTTCAACAACTTTTCTACAAATAATAACAATAAGGTTATTATGAATATTTTAATAACACATCCTTTAAAAATCAAATAATAATGCTAATGATAAGATCAAAAGGTTATAAAAAGAATGAAAAATAATCGAGTTAAGAATAGATGTCTCCAACCTAATTTTAGTCAAAAAAACAGCTAAAACCAATTGCGGGACAAAAAGCATTGCAACATCTAATTTTCCCAATTCGTTTAATTCATTTTCATTGTAATTATCAAAATGAACAGATACGAATGCTAATATTGACAAAATAATAAGAAAGCATCTCGATGAATTGCTTTTATAAACATATTGATACGAAATCATGCCAATAATAAATAACGAACAAACAATTTGTGTCAATATGAATTTTGATGACAAAACAAAGACAAAAGTTAAAAAAACACTAAACCAATAATAATTACTTTTCTTCAACGCCAATCTAAAAACAACTTCTTCATATATAGGAGCAATCAACACAGCTCCAAAAAAAGAAAAAAGAAAATTTGACATGAATGCATCTTTTAATTTACTGCTATCAGGTTCTTTGATGTTCAACAGGTATTCCAACAGCTCTATTGCTAAAACAATACTTAAAGCTAAAACTAAATGTCTCGTTATATAGACTACGTTTTTTCTCGTTAAGACATCCGCATTTAAATCCATTTATAGTAATTTATTTTCAACAGCTCTTTTTGAATTTTTCTCTTTGTAGATCTTCATTTTAGCTTGGCTGTGAGTGCTCGGATTACAAATTCGCGCGAAGTTTGCACAAATCTGCACGATCGGCGTATAATTTTTGTAACTGTCTTCCCCAGAAACAACTTGTTTTTTTACACATTGCTTTTTTAAATAATCACTCAAAATTAACCTATGTTATTTAAAAACCAAGAACTTCAAATTTACCATTGGTAATATTGTGAATTAAAACTCCATTATCATACACTTGCATATTCATTTCGCCTCTTGTTACTTTTTGTCCGTTAATGATTACGTGTTCAACTATGATGTAACTTCCAATTGTTTGGTGTTTTTTCCAATCTATTTCTCTAATCCATAATAATTGGGTCGATCTAAAAATACCAATATATTGCTCAAAATCAATTCTGTCTTCGATACTGTTTTGATCAAAGTTGTAAGTGCCCTTTTCTAAATTCCATAAATCTACTTTTGATTTAAAAATGGTTCTATACCCATTATCTGAATAAAAACAGTACTGATACGGATTTGTTTTTAAAGCCGAATCATAACTTGCAAAGGGGCTATTGGATATAAATTTAAAAAAAAAAGTTTCAAAATCTAGATTACTTATAAAAGTGTTACATTCAATTGTCCTTAAATTAACACCAGTAAATGTTCCTTAAATATGTTTTTTTGGCTGATTTTTATCCAAAGAATTGTAATCGGATTATACTCTTATCAGTTCACCGTTAAATTCAAAATGAACATATTTTTTTGCTTCATCATATTCAAAATTTGTAATCTTCATTAACCCCGTCGAATTAAAATCTGCAGTTTCATAAAAATCATTATTTGTATGATAATCAACGAGTCTTATCTTTTCTAACCCACCATTCTTTAATAAATTGAAAACAATTGTAAAACTTTCTTTTTCTGATTTTTGGCACATAACTCCAACCGATATTCTATCACAATTTTCAATACCATCTAATGGAGCATTCACGATTTTAAATTGATCATTTTCAATCTGGAGTTCTAATGAATTTTCTATTTTAATATTTTCCACATCATCTTTATCACAAGAAAATAAAAATAAAAATATAAACAATGAAATTGTATTTATTAAAAACCTCTTAAAGTAAAAACTTTGAGAGGTTCAGTTTGATTTTTTTACCATTGCACGCGTATTGGTCTTATCCAAATTCTACAGTCCTAGTTGAATATGTTCGAGGAATTATTCGTCCAGATATTTGGACTTTATTGACAATATTATCCATAACTAGCACTACTGAATAACTTAAATTATTACTTTGGGTTGTCCACTCCATGGCGTATTTATTTGATTTTGTTTGTTAATTAAAAGAACCAGATTTTGCTACAGTACTTACTGTGATACCTAAATTTAAAATAGCTTTATATTTTTGGCTTTTGAAATTAATTTATTTTTTATAAGATTTAACCCATCCAGAATCCCTATATTCTTGCTACTGTTCGTTGTCATTTACTTCAATAATAGCAGCTTATTTATTCTTTAGGTCAAAAAAAACATTGGCAACAAAAATACTTCTATAAAATTTATTACCTCGTTTATCTTTATAATAAAATTACCACCTTTTTGCTACAAGGAGATTAACATTACAATAACTTCCAATAGTAGTGAAATAATCAGCTCTGCGATCTTTAATATCATGTTGTTTTGTTTTATTGTTCTTATTAATAAAGAACAAACTTTATTACAGCGTATATCACTCTAATTAGTATCCCCTAAAATCCAGCTGCTACCTCTGAGCATAATAATTACTGTGCTTCATCAAATTCTGTTTTCAAAATTTACTTATACGACTTTATAATTGTCATTTTCTATTTTAATAAAATGGTTTTCTCGAGAATTCCTTTTTACTTACATTTTACATTCGCTAATTCAAGCTTATGTAATTCCGTAATTGCTTTCTTTTTTAAGGGTTACAAATTAGCTATAACAATCCCTATTTGCTCTGCTTTTTTTAAGGGTTACAAAACAGCTGAAACGATCCCTACTTATCTGTCAATACTTTTTAGAAAAATGAATCGATTCTACAATATCGTCTTACTAGAAAACCAAATTCCTTTCCTGATGTCAAAACTAGAGCAACAGTGCCTTCCCTACAAACTATGGGTATCGAAATTCCGGAATTTCGATACCCCTCTATTTATAATTGACTGCATTACAGAAACTTGTATAAAAATATAAAAAACGATTATTTAGCCCCTAAATCTTAAGTTTTACGCTATTTTTGTAATAAACAACTTATAATGTTCCCTTATTCCACGAGTAAAGCGCTCCTTTTGTTTTTATTCCCTCTTATTTTATTAGGACAAGTACAGAAAAAAGATCTTGTACAACTTCCATACGATGAGTTGAAGGAGTTATTTATTAAAAACGATAAAAATCAAAAGAAACAATTAGAATATGCAAATGCGTTTTTAGTAAAGGCTAAAAGTGACAATAGTCCAATTTATAAAGCAAGAGGATTTTATTTATTATCATTGTTATACAAAGGCGATAAGGCTATTGATTATTTGGACAATGCAATTCGTTTCTCAAAAACCACAAATGATTTAAAATTTCCAGCATATGCTTATTTTAGAAAGGCTTATGAGCTGCAAGAACAATCGCGCTATAGAGAAGCTATAGATAATTTTATTTTAGCTGAAAAAAGTGCTCGTTTAAACAATACTGATTTCTATTTTAACTACAAATTCGCGATAGCCGTATTACGATCCGAAGAATTGGGTGAAGTGGAGGACGCATTAGTTTTATATAACGAATGCTATGACTATTACAAAGACAAAGAGGTTAGGTCTCCTGAATATTCATTTGCTTATCAGGCTGTTATTTTTGCACTAGCAGATGCACATATGGCACTGAAACAAGCAGATTCAACAACTTATTACAATAAATTGGGGTACCGTGAATCAAAATTTACTGGCGCTATAGACTTAAACGCGCTATTTGTGCTAAATGAAGGAGCTAATCAAGTTTTAAAAAAAAATTATAAAGGAGCTTTAGACAGTATTGACAAAGCACTACCCATATTGATATCTTTCAATGATAAAGGAAATATATTAGCTTCCTACTATTATTTGGGAAAAGCCAATGATGGTCTTAAAAACAATACCAAAGCGGTAAAAAACTTTGTCAAAGTGGATTCTATGTATAATGAAACCGGTAGAATAACTCCAGAATTTATGAGTGGCTATCCTTATTTAATCTCCTACTACAAGGAAAAAGACGATAAAAAAAATCAATTGAAATATATAACCAAGTATATGGGGACATTAATAAACATTTACAAAAAAACTATAAGGAGTTAACTAAAAAACTGCAAAAAGAATATGACATTCCACATCTAATTTCAGAAAAAGAATCGCTTATACGATCGCTTAAACTTGATAATGCAAAATCTTTCTGGGGCCTTGGAGGTTTGATACTACTTTCTATTTCTGTTGGAGGCTTTGGGTTTTACCAATACAACCTTAAGAGAACATACAAATCCCGATTTGAAAAAATTGTAAACAGAGAAAACAAACCTAATTCTGTTCCAGCAGATTCAAATCCGCAACCAATTGAGATTCACACTAAGAAAAATAAAGAAAACACTGGTATCGCTGAAGAACTGGTTGTTCAAATTTTGGAAAAACTAAACCAATTTGAGATCCATAAGGAGTATTTGCACTCTACTATTAGCTTGCAATTACTTGCTGAAAAATTAGAAACCAATAGTAAGTATGTATCTAAAATAGTAAACATTTATAAAGAAAAAACATTTATAAAGTACATCAATGATTTGCGAATTGAGCACGCCCTTATACAGTTACAGCAAGATAGAAAATTAAGAAACTATACGATTCAAGCCTTGGCGCTGGAATTTGGATTTACTAGCGCGGAGTCCTTTTCTTCTGCTTTTTTTAAAAATACGGGGATAAAGCCTTCTTATTATGTAGAGCAGTTGAAAAATACAATAACAAACACTTAATCAAAAAAAACTATCGGAATTGCGGAATTTCGCTAAACAAAAGAGCTTTTTTATTTTCACCAATGAACAATGATGTAAGTTCAAATACCTGTAAATCAATATTTAAAAAAAACTAAAGCGAACAAAAAAATGAAAGTAGCTAAATTAAAAAACATTCAAGTGACTAATGGAAGATACGGATTAGCGTACGAACCAATCCTAACAAGAAAAATCACCAGAATGGATTCAGCATTAAAATGTCTCCAAGATTAAAATATTCACCAACAATAAGTTTATTCACTAGTTGCAGAAATTACTACCACTAAAAAACAATCAAAATTAATGAAACCTATATATCCTTTTTTACTCTTTTTTATCTTTTTAATAAGTTGTAGCTCAATTAAGAAGCAAAAAAAATCTGCATCCACGGCAACAGTAGAACTCACACCATTGGCGAAGCAAAATTGGCAACACAAAGATTACCTACAGGATGGGGTTCCAGGTATTTCGTTGGACAAGTGGTATAGCCAAAGCAAAAATATGGTGTTAGACAAAAGCATCATAGTTGCAGTATTAGACACGCAAATCGATATAAATCATGAGGATTTACAAGGGCAACTATGGACTAACCCCAATGAAATTCCAGATAACGGAATCGACGATGATCAGAATGGCTATATAGATGACATTAATGGATGGGATTTTATTTCCAATAAAAACGGAAATTACGTGCTATGGGCTAATTTTGAATATATTAGGATATTGAGGGAATGGGGACCATTATTTAAAACCAAGACTGAAAATCAGGTTTTACCACGACAACTCCCTGATTACCATGAATACCAAAGAGCCTTAAAAGTTTATGATGAAGAGAATTCTAATTATAAAAAACTGGCTTAAAATCCTCAAAATACAGTGTAGACTTATTTCCAATAGTGAAAGATAGTTTAAAACATTACTTTCCAAAAGAAGATTATACCTATCAGCAATTGGATAGTGCTTATAAAAAACACAAAATCAATGATAAGATATTTAGACAAAGAAGAGAAGATGACGATAGAGACATAGGTGCCATGATTGGTTTTATGAAAATACGATTCGACTACAATGAAAAGACAATAGAGAAGATGAAAGAAACTGTTGATCAGATAGACTCTATTGTCAGTAAAAAATTTGAACATTAATTTTAATGACAGAGTACTTATTGGCGATAATCCCAAAATATTAGAGAAAGGCTATGGAAGTAATAATATAAATATTTCTAAAACTATATTTACCTATATTCAGGCGCATTGCACCAAAGTGTCAGGAATCATTGCAGCTAAAAGAGACAATAATGTAGGTATTAACGGAATTACACAAAATGTCAAAATCATGCCTCTGAATATTTCATTATCTGGAGACGAGCATGATAAAGATATTGCCATGGCGATACGGTATGCAGTTGATAATGGCGCAAAAGTAATCAATATGTCATTTGGTAAAGAGTTCTCTTTACATAAAAGCCTGGGTTTTTGAAGCTTTCAAATATGCAGAAGAACGATAATGTCTTGCTCGTACATTGCTCAGGAAATGAAGGTTTTTAATATTGATGAAAACCCATATTATCCCAGTGATGTTGCCTATGACGGCACAAAAGAAGTATGTGGAAACTTTATCAATGTCGGTTCCATCTCTTCTAAATTGGACAGCACCTTTGTATCCACTTTTTTCCAATTATGGTAAACATAATGTGGATTTATTTGCTCCTGGCGAAGAAATCTACACGACAACTTACCCAAATACCTACGCAACAGATTCAGGTACTTCCCTTGCAGGACCCATGGTTTGCGGAACTGCCGCTTTGATTTGGTCCTATTATCCTAACCTTACCGTAACTGAAGTAAAACAAATAATTCTCGACTCAGGTACCGCTTATGATTTAGAAGTTATTGTTCCTGGAACAAAAGATAGAAAAGTTTCCTTCTCTGAGTTATCTAAATCCGGAAAAGTGCTCAATGTATATAACGCTATGAAACTCGCCGAAAAAAGTGAGCAAAAATAAACGATAATGCTACTTAATTGTTAAACATTAAAATAAACAAAACACAATAAATCCGATTGCTCTTTATTCTTTAACAAATTAACTTTTTAAACAATAAAATTTCTTACCACTTTCGTTATTACTACTAAAACACCATATACTTCTGATTTAACTACTAGCTAACCCTTAAATCCTTAAAATATGTCAAAACTAAGCATTTACGAAACCAACTGGATTAATCTAGTTTTCGAGAACAGAAACAAAGAGTATGGCGCCTATAAACTACGTCAGGAAAGTTCTAGAACCTCACTTTTTGCACTTTTTACGGGAATATTACTATGTGCATCTTTGATGGCTATTCCAAGAGTTTTAAGCTATTTTAATACTGGAACAAACATTGCTGTTGAGATTAATAAACCTCTTGACAGAATCATACAGCTAACTGCGATAGCAGCTCCCCAAATAAAACAAATAGAAAAACAAATTTCAATAAAGACTGTGCTACAAAAGCCTGTAGCCCTAACGCTAAAAAAACAACTTACCAACCCGATCATCGTACAAGCCCCCCTTGCAACTCCAGATATTGCAACAAACAGTGAACTTATCGAAATAATACAAAACACAACTACTGGAATAACAAATTCCAATTCTTCCCAAGGAAACGGCATAAACAACACCGCGCCAACAAAATATGGAAACACGGTCGTAATAGCTGCAATTTTGGACAAGCTTCCTGAGTTTCCGGGCGGAATCGCTAAGTTCTACTCTTATATTGGCAAAACTTTTGAAACACCAGAAATAAACGGCGAAAGAAGCATACGCATTTATGTTTCCTTTGTGGTTGAAAAGGACGGTAGCATGTCTGACATTCAAGTTAAAAATGATCCTGGTTACGGATTGGCAAAAGAAGCCATACGCGTTTTGAAATCTTTGAAAACCAAATGGACTCCGGGAATGATTGGTGCAAAACCGATGCGAACATCCTATAATTTGCCTATTACGGTTCAGATGAACTAATTTCAAACACATCTACCAAAAGCAGAATCGGGAGGTTCTGCTTTTTTATGTTTATTTAAAACTGGAAAAGTATATCCTAAATACTACCATAGCCCAGATTGCAGAGGACATCCTTGTGTTTAAAAATCGATTTTTTCTTGACAAAAAGCAGCGACTGAAAGAAGCTGCTTTTTGTCTTTGAAAAAACCATTTTTAAATGCAAGATGGAAACGCAAAGCTGGAAAGAGCTACTAAAATTTAAACTTGTTATTTTGTGCCAAATCAATACTAAAGCTTGGGGCCTAAACCCCTTGTTTTAAATCCCCTTTGCTTATCTTTGTACTTTGAAAAAAATAAATATGGAAACAGTTTTAGAAAAAACTTTACCAACTACAAAGCCAAAATGGTTGAAGGTAAAGCTACCAATAGGAAAAAAATATACTGAGCTTCGAAGCTTAGTCGACAAATATAGCTTGAATACGATTTGTGCCGCGGGAAGTTGCCCAAATATGGGCGAATGCTGGGGTGAAGGTACTGCAACTTTTATGATTCTGGGGAACACCTGTACCCGTTCTTGCGGTTTTTGTGGTGTTAAAACCGGTAGACCCCGAAACGGTAGACTGGGATGAACCCGAAAAAGTGGCGCGTTCGATTAAAATCATGAATATCAAGCATGCGGTAATTACCAGTGTGGACAGAGATGATTTAAAAGATGGTGGTTCAATCATTTGGATCGAAACCGTAAAAGCAATTCGTAGAATGAACCCTATGATTACGATAGAAACTTTGGTTCCTGATTTTCAAGGTATCGAAAGGAATATAGATCGGATTGTAGAAGCTAATCCGGAAGTCGTTTCGCATAACGTAGAAACAGTACGTAGACTGACTCGTGAAGTGCGCATTCAAGCAAAATACGACCGAAGCTTAGAAGTGTTGAGATACCTAAAAGAAAAAGGAATCAACAGAACTAAATCAGGAATTATGTTGGGTCTTGGCGAGCAAGAAGAAGAAGTTTTTCAAACCATGAGAGACTTACGTGCCGTAAATGTGGATATCGTAACGATAGGACAGTACTTACAACCTAGTAAAAAACACTTACCAGTTAAAGAGTTTATCACACCTGACCAATTTGCAGTGTATGAAAAATTTGGACTGGAGTTAGGTTTTCGTCATGTAGAAAGCGGCCCTTTAGTTCGTTCTTCTTATAAAGCACAAAAACACCTTCTATAAAAAATGTTTTAAGTTTCAGGTTTAAAGTTTGCTGCGCCTAGTCGCCTGCCCTTAGGTCAAGTTGAGCTACTTTAAACCTGAAATATGAGATTTTAAATAAAAAATATTGAAAACAAGAGTTGCCATAAATGGCTTTGGAAGAATTGGTCGAAATTTATTTCGTTTACTTTTAAACCATCCGACTATTGAAGTTGTAGCCATAAATGATATTGCCGACACAAAAACCATGGCACACTTGGTAAAATACGACAGTATTCACGGAGTTTTGCCATACAAAGTCAGTGCGGATGAAAAGGGAATACTAGTCGACTCCAACCATTTTTTGTTTTTTCATGAAAAAAGCATTTCAAACTTAGATTGGAAAGGCATAAATATAGATTTTGTCATTGAATCCACAGGAAAACACAAGACTTACGAAGAACTTAATGCACATATTGTTGCTGGTGCCAAGAAAGTCATTCTCTCAGCTCCTTCTGAGGTAGATACCATAAAAACGGTAGTCCTCGGAGTAAATGAGTCTATTCTCGACGGAACTGAAACCATTATATCGAATGCAAGTTGCACGACGAATAATGCTGCGCCCATGATGAAAGTGATAGACGAGCTTTGTGGCATCAAACAAGCTTATATCACAACAATTCATTCCTATACAACAGACCAAAGCTTGCACGACCAACCACACAAAGATTTACGTAGGGCACGTGGGGCTAGTCAATCTATTGTACCTACAACAACTGGTGCAGCTAAGGCACTATCAAAAATTTTTCCTGCCTTAGAAGGAAAAATAGGAGGCTGCGGTATTCGCGTCCCAGTCCCCGATGGTTCATTGACCGATATTACCTTTAACGTAAAACGGACTGTTACCATAGCTGAAATAAATGCAGCCTTCAAAACTGCAGCGGAAGGTAGTCTAAAAAGAATACTAGATTACACTGAAGACCCTATTGTATCAGTGGATATAATAGGCAACACAAACTCTTGCGTATTTGACGCACAATTGACTTCGGTAATCGATAAAATGGTAAAAGTAGTGGGCTGGTATGACAATGAAATAGGGTACTCTTCTCGAATAATTGACTTGATCCTTTTAACAAAAAAGTAGAAAATCTAATACTGTAAAATTAACTCTTTAATTAATGTCCTTACTTTGGGCTCCGCTTTTTGAGCGGCTTCCAGCACTTCGTCGTGAGAAATAGTTCCGATGCTGGCTTCATCTCCCATATCTGTGATTACAGAAACACCAAAAGTTTCCACATCCATATGACGCGCCACAATAACCTCTGGCACGGTCGACATTCCTACACAGTCGGCACCAAGAATCTTGACCATTTTATACTCTGCCAAGGTTTCGAAAGTAGGACCTTGCAATCCTAGGTAAACCCCATCTTTAACTTCAATGTTTAGATTGCCAGCCAGCTCTTTAGCTTTCGCAATCATTTTTCTGGAATATGGTTCACTCATATTTACAAATCGAGGCCCAAAACGCTCATCATTTATTCCACGTAAAGGGTGTTCCGGAGCAAAATTGATATGATCTTTTATAATCACTATATCCCCAACTCTATACCCTGGATTTACACCACCAGAAGCGTTAGACACAATCAATTTATTTATTCCTAAATACTTCATGACCCGAACCGGGAAAGTAACTTCCTTCATGGAATAACCTTCATAGAAATGAAACCTTCCCTGCATAGCAACGACTTTTTTATCTCCAATTGTCCCAAAAACCAAAGCACCTTTGTGCCCCTGAACTGTCGAGACCGGAAAATTTGGAATTTCATTATACGGTAAAATAAACTGAACGTCCATTTCATCAGTAAAGCTCCCTAAACCCGACCCCAAAATCACGCCGTATTCAGGAGTGAAATCAATTTCTCCTTTTATGTAACTAACCGTTTGTTGTACTTTATCCCACATAATTTAGTATTGTTTTATTAAAGGTATCGCTTCCTCCGAGAAACTGACTTTTTATTGGCAAGTAAAACAGTTGTTCACTTGGAACACTTCCTTTTAATCGCACATAATCTTTCTCTGTCGTCACGATAATTTTATTTATTGATCTGTTTTTAATCTCTAATATGTCTTTTTCACTAAAATGATGATGATCAGCGAAAGTCAAACATATTTCATTTTTATCTTTCAAAAAATTAAAAAACGGATCCGGCTTAGCAATTCCAGCCACTAGTAATTTATCTCTTTTTATTATTTCACTTACTTTTAAGGTTTCATTCTCTGAATAAATACAATCATCATAGACGATTGTAGTAAAGTACAGCTCTTGATTGTCAGCTACTTTCAATCTGTCTTTAATTTGGTTTTGTTCTTCAACTGAAAGCGTAGCAGGGCATTTTGTAACAATAATTACATTAGCTCTTTTGACTCCGCTTCTGCATTCCCTTAAATTCCCTGTTGGAAGCATGAAATCATCAGAATACAAATCACCAAAAGAAGTGAGCATAATATAAAATCCTGCCTTTACTTTTCGATGTTGGAAGGCATCATCCAATAAAATGACTTCCGGCTTTGGCTCTTGCGAAAGTAATTGTTGAATTCCGTTTTTACGATCAGCGTCAACCGCAACTTGAATATTATCAAATTTTTGATAGAACTGAAGCGGTTCATCACCTAAACTCTCAGTATTTGAGCTTGCATCAGCCAATATAAAACCTGTAGACTTTCTCTTGTAACCCCTACTTAAAGTCGCTACTTTATAGCTGTCAGAAAGTAAACTAATTAAATACTCTATTTGTGGTGTTTTACCGGTGCCGCCAACACTTAAATTACCGACAGCGATAATTGGCAAATCGAAGTCATATGATTTCAAAACGCCTCTATCAAAGAGAAAATTCCGAATACTCGTGATCAAACCATATATAATGGCGAAAGGGAAAAGTATTTTTCGCAGTAAAGTCATAATACGAAAGTATAAATAAATTATCTTTGAAATAAATATTTTGTGCCTTTTGTTTAAAGTTTACAATTACTCATCAATCAAACTTTAACCCTGATACTTTAAACTAAAAATAATGAAAATAAAAGAAATCATTTCCGTACTTGAAGAAATGGCTCCCCTGGCGTATGCTGAAGATTTTGACAACGTAGGTCTTCTAGTCGGGAACTCTGAAACAGAGGCTACGGGAGTCTTGGTTTGCCACGATGCGCTCGAAAGTGTACTAGAGGAAGCTATTTCCAAAAAATGCAATTTGGTAGTTTGCTTTCACCCCATTTTATTTTCAGGCATAAAAAAAATAACGGGCAAAAATTATGTGGAGCGTTCCATAATAAAAGCGATTAAAAATGACATTGCAATTTATGCCGTCCACACCGCTTTAGACAACCACCAAGAGGGCGTTAATAAAATATTTTGCAACGCGCTTGGCTTAAAAAACACTAAAATTTTAATCCCGAAAGAAAACTTTATTCGAAAACTCCTTACCTATACTATCGCTGAAAATGCCGAAAAACTAAGAAATGCACTATTTGACGCTGGCGCAGGCAATATAGGTAACTATGAAGACTGTAGCTTTAGTTCAAAGGGAATCGGCACCTATATGGGTAATGAAAAAAGTAACCCGCAACTAGGAGAACGTTTTGAATTTGTGCAAGGCGATGAAATAAAAATTGAAGTTACTTTTGAAAAGCACTTGGAAAGCAATATTCTAAAAGCACTTTTCAGTAATCATGTTTACGAGGAAGTAGCTTATGAAGTTTATGAACTGCAGAACAAACATCAAAATATAGGCTTGGGAATGGTAGGTGAATTTGAAACTCCCATGGATGAAAAGGATTTTTTATTATTTGTCAAAGAAAAAATGACATCGGAAGGTATCCGCCATTCGTCTTTTTTAGGAAAACCAATAAAAAAGGTAGCCGTTTTGGGTGGATCTGGAAGTTACGCTATAAAAAAGGCGATTTCGTCTGGAGCAGATGCTTTTTTGACCGCCGATTTGAAGTACCATCAATTTTATGAAGCAGAAAACCGACTTCTTTTAGCAGATATTGGACATTTTGAAAGCGAACGCTATACAAAAAATTATATTGTTGACTATCTTCGGAAAAAAATCCTTAATTTTGCAATCATTTTATCTGAAGAAAATACAAATCCAGTTAAGTACTTATAGAATATGGCGAATACGAAAGAATTAAGTGTTGAGGACAAGTTAAGAGCAATTTACGACTTACAACTTATTGACTCTAGAATTGACGAAATCAGAAACGTAAGGGGAGAACTTCCTCTTGAAGTAGAAGATTTGGAAGATGAAGTTGCGGGTTTAAGCACACGTTCTGAAAAATTGAAAAGTGAACTTGAAGTTATCGAGGATCTTATCAAAACAAAAAAGAATGGAATTGATGAGCACAAAGAAGCCATCAAAAAATACACAAAACAACAGGAAACTGTTCGTAACAATAGAGAATTCAATTCTTTAACAAAAGAGGTTGAGTTTCAAGAGCTTGAAATTCAATTAGCTGAAAAGCAAATGAAAGAAATGAAAGCTTCTATTGAACACAAGAAAGACACAATCACCCAATCAAAAGAAAGATTAGAAACTAAATCTAATCATTTGAAGCATAAAAAGTTAGAATTGGACGCTATCATGTCTGAAACAGCTAAGGAAGAAGAGTTTTTAACAGAAAAATCTACTGAATACCAAAACTTAATTGAAGAAAGATTGTTAGCTGCTTACACTAGAATCAGAACAAGCGTTCGTAATGGTTTAGCAGTTGTTTCTATCGAAAGAGGCGCTTCTGCAGGTTCATTCTTTACAATTCCACCACAAACGCAAGTAGAAATTGCCTCCAGAAAGAAAATCATTATCGATGAGCATTCAGGAAGAATACTAGTTGACAGCGTGCTGGCTGAAGAAGAAAAAGAAAAAATGGAAAAGTTATTTTCTAAATTTTAATTATATTTAAGTCCCGATAAACATCGGGACTTTTTTTTTATGAAAAAAATAATATATTTCTTTTACACCAAATCTGTCGGTGTATATATTAACTTGTTGAGTTTTGTGTTTCTAGAAAAAGCTACGCAAATTGCCTATAACCTTTTTAGCGAGCCCAGAAAAGGGCGATTAATCAAAACTAGTCTTCCCACAGTACTTCAAAATTCCGACAACGAGACTTTTCAGCATAATGGTGATCATTTTCAATCCTACACCTGGAAGGGAAATGACACTGTTATTTTATTAGTCCACGGTTGGGAGAGCAATGCATCTCGCTGGGAAAAAATACTACCCTATTTACAAGAATCAGGAAGCACAATTATTGCTATAGACGCTCCCGCACACGGTTTATCAAGCGGAAAGGAATTTAACATTCCACAATATGCAGAATTCATTCATGTCCTTTTCCAAAAATTCCAGCCTACACACCTTATAGGTCACTCTTTAGGTGCAAAAACTTGTTTGTATTACCAATCGGTATATCAAAATAGTGATCTCCAAAAAATAGTTGTACTAGGGTCTCCCAGTGATTTTAATATAATCCTAAATAATTATATCGCATTATTAAGTTTAAACTCTATAGTATCCTACGGCCTAGAAAAACATTATTTAAAGAGCTTTAACCTTGAATTAGAAAATTTTTCAGGAAAACTCTTCGCATCTAAAATAAAAACAAAAGGTTTTATCGCTCATGACACTGACGACACAGTTGTATTATTTGCAGAAGCAAAGAAGATAGCTAGCACCTGGAAAAACTCCATTTTAATTGAAACAAACGGATTAGGCCATAGTTTGCACGACGATGAGCTTTACAAAAAAATCGCCTGTTTCTTATTTGAAACTGAATAAACTAATTTATTCTATAGCTAATTCAGACTCTTTTTTCCCTCTTACAGAAATAAACAAAGTAGCCTACAAACGATTAAACAATTTAGTCTTACTTTTGCAGTATGGAAGAAAACCTGAAACGTCTTAACAAATTCATAGGAGAAACTGGATATTGCTCACGCCGAGAAGCCGACAAGATCATTGAGCAAGGTCGCGTGACTATCAATGGCATCGTTCCGGAGTTGGGCACAAAGGTTTCCCCCAGCGACGAAGTGCGTATCGATGGAAAACTAATCCGTGAAAAAACAGAAAAATCAGTTTACCTAGCTTTCTATAAGCCCGTCGGAATAGAATGCACTACAAATTTAGATGTTCGCAACAACATTGTTGATTACATCAATTATCCCAAACGTATTTTCCCAATAGGAAGACTAGACAAAGCCAGTGAAGGATTAATTTTCATGACCAATGACGGCGATATTGTTAATAAAATACTTCGCGCCAGAAATAATCACGAGAAAGAATATACCGTAACAGTCAACAAACCCATCACGGATCGCTTCATAGAAAGAATGGGGAATGGAATTCCTATTTTAGCTACTGTAACCAGAAAATGTAAAGTAGAACAAATCAGCAAATACATTTTCAAAATCATTTTAACACAAGGTTTAAACCGCCAAATCCGTAGAATGACCGAGTATTTAGGTTATGAAGTAACGGCACTTAAACGCATCCGTATTATTAATATTTGGCTTGATATTCCCATGGGAAGGTACCGCGATTTGACTGATGCTGAAATAAAAGAATTAAACGCACTCATTGAACCTTCGAGCAACACGGAAGAAGCGAGTTTTCAAAAGGAGGAAGTGCCAAAAAGAAGAACTGAATTCATCAAAAGGGATGATCCGAGATTTAAGAAAAAAGGAGATTACTAATTATTGTATTTTACGTCTCCTTGCTTTAACTATTTTTTCATCTATCAAAATAGCCTCATAAATTTTTTCTTTTAATAACGCGACATCAACTTCGTCAACTGAATTGAAAGTGAATTTTGTAGTTTCAAAAGTTTCATCTAAAAAGGAATCTCCCTTACAAAAACCAATAGCGACAGATTTAGGCATTTTCTCCCAAGGGATTGTGGCTGGCCATATATAACAAATTCTAGAATGACGGTAATAAAAAGGAACATTGTAAGATACTTTCTCTTTACAGTCTGGCATACATTCCAAAATAATTTTGCGCAAGAAAAGGACTATTTCTAGTTCGTGTTTAGTAATATAGTCTAGTAATTCTTTTACTTCCTTAAATTGTATGCCTTGTGTGTTTTCCATAATAATAAAAGCCTATTCTGTCGAATAGGCTTGTGTATTTCTAGTTGTTTTTTGCAATTCTCATTTTCCTCGCCAGTAGCGTATTTTTTAATAACATCGCAATAGTCATTGGTCCAACTCCTCCCGGTACTGGAGTTATAAAAGAGGATTTTTTACTGACATTTTCAAAATCAACATCCCCAGTAATCACATAGCCCTTAGGATTTGAATCATCAGGAACGCGGGTAATTCCCACGTCTATTACCACTACCCCATCCTTCACCATGTCGGCTTTAAGATAATTGGGCACTCCCAAAGCGGTGATAATAATATCCGCATTTTTAGTAAACTCCTCAATGTTCTTAGTTCTACTGTGCGTAAGTGTTACCGTTGAATCACCAGGATAGCCTTTGCGACTCATCAAAATACTCATCGGGCGACCTACAATATGGCTACGTCCAATAACGACAGTATGCTTACCAGAGGTTTCCACTTTATAACGCTCTAATAATTGCATAATTCCAAAAGGAGTTGCCGGTAAAAACGTTTCCATTTCTAAAGCCATTTTTCCAAAATTAGCAGGATGAAATCCATCTACATCTTTATCTGGATCAATAGCCATCAATATCTTTTGCTCGTCGATATGTTTGGGTAAAGGCAACTGAACGATATATCCATCTAATTCATCATCTGAATTCAACTCCTTTATCTTTTCTAACAGTTCCGCTTCAGTAGTCGTTTCTGGCAAACTTACTAAAGTAGAGTCAAATCCAATTTGTTTGCAAGAACGAACCTTACTCCCCACATAAGTTAAACTAGCGCCATCATTACCAACAATTACTGCTGCTAGATGTGGTACTTTGCCTCCCTTATCTTTAATTATTTGCACTTCGGCAGCGATTTCGCTCTTAATATCTTCTGCTGTTTTTTTTCCGTCTAGTAGTTGCATTTTCTCAAAGTTATTTAAAATTCAATTTTCTAATTTTTTAAAAAATTGAGCTTTTAGTAGTTATTTGTTTTATAAAAAAATAAGGCTTACAGTATGCTTTCATATGATACTTTAAACCTTAAAATAAATTATCCTTGCATTCCGCCAGGCATTCCTTTCATTCCGCCCATCGTTTTCATGAGGTTTTTACCCCCCGGCCCTTGCATCATCTTCATCATCTTACTCATTTGCTCAAACTGTTTCATCAGTTGATTGACTTGCTCTATTTTTGTTCCTGAACCTTTTGCAATTCTGGCTTTTCTCTTTACATCTATTACTGACGGCTTGGTTCTTTCGTTTGGAGTCATAGAATGGATAATTGCCTCGATATGTTTGAAAGCATCGTCTTCAATCTCTACATCTTTCATCGCCTTTGAAGCACCTGGTATCATTCCGACCAAGTCTTTCATGTTACCCATTTTCTTCACTTGCTGAATTTGAGACAAGAAGTCATCAAAACCAAACTCATTTTTAGCAATTTTTCTTTGGATCTTTCTGGCCTCATCTTCATCAAACTGCTCTTGAGCTCTTTCTACCAAAGACACAACATCGCCCATTCCAAGGATACGTTCTGCCATACGCACAGGATAGAAGACATCAATAGCCTCCATTTTCTCACCTGTACCAACAAACTTAATTGGCTTATTAACGACTGTTTTAATGGATAAGGCAGCTCCTCCACGAGTATCACCATCTAATTTAGTAAGGATAACACCGTCGAAATTCAATATATCATTAAACGCTTTCGCTGTATTCACTGCATCTTGACCCGTCATAGCGTCCACAACAAACAAAGTTTCTTGAGGTTTAATTGCTTTATGAACACGGGCAATCTCGTCCATCATCTCCTTATCAACAGCTAAACGACCTGCTGTATCGACAATCACTACATTAAACCCATTCGCTTTGGCATGCTTAATTGCATTCTGGGCAATTTCAACAGGATTTTTATTTTCTGGCTCTGAATATACCTCAACGCCTATCGAATCTCCGACAACGTATAATTGTTGTATTGCCGCTGGACGATAAATATCACAAGCTACTAATAAAGGCTTCTTATTCTTTTTTGTTAGCAGATAATTAGCTAGTTTTCCTGAAAAAGTTGTTTTCCCAGAACCTTGTAAACCTGACATCAAAATAATTGAAGGTGTCTCTGAAAGATTGATTCCAGCTACATCGCCACCCATTAAATCTGTAAGCTCATCCTTTACCAACTTTACCAATAATTGTCCAGGCTGCAGCGTGGTTAAAACGTTCTGTCCAAGCGCTTTCTCTTTTACCTTATTGGTAAAATCCTTGGCAATCTTGAAATTAACATCGGCGTCAAGTAAAGCGCGGCGAACTTCTTTTAAAGTTTCAGCTACGTTTACTTCAGTTATTTTCCCGTGCCCTTTAAGTATATGAAAGGCTTTGTCTAGTTTATCGCTTAAATTATCGAACATGATTTTTTATTTATGAACTACAAATTTAAGCATTTGATTTTGAAGTTTAAATACTATTCTAAACAAAAAAAGAGCATCTTTTTAAGACACTCTCTTTTTTATAAATTTTAGATCCTATTTTGATTAATCCTTGTCGTCTAAATGCGTTTCCTGTTCCAATAAATCTCTTATTGACTCCCCAATTTCGTGATGCCCGTCGTCATTAGCTGTACTGATTTCGATAAGGCCGTCACCGTCTGTATCTGCCAATAAATTTTGGCTGGCTAAAGAGACAAATTTCGCCACAAGCGCATCTAATTGTATTTTGATATTAAGCGACAGATTATTATTATCAACAGTGAAATCCTTGGATGGATCCCTAAAATCTATTTCTAATTCAACGTCTTTATCACTCCAATAAACAAATTCCTTACCATCAATAGTTCCTTTTATTAAAATACTTTTACCAAACATTTCGCCAATCTCGGTACTTGTTTCAAACTTAAATTTTATTTCATCATATTTGGCATTGGGAATGTCTAACGAAGCAATTGTTTGAATTAGTGTTTTGTTTGCGTCCAATAAATCTAATAAAAAGGGCCCCATCAATTTAACATCCTCATGACTAGACTCCTTGTTATAATTGTCATCGTCTTCATCTGTTTCAAATTTAATGTTACCGATATTAATCTTAAAATCGGTAATAACTACCGTTGCTGCCGTTCGTAAAGTCAAAGCTGAAGTAGACACAGCAGATGCCTTTAGAGTAACATTACCGTTTTTACCTGTGGCTGAATTATCCGTGCAAAAACTTATCATAATGACAAGCAAAGCTAAAACTAAAAAAATTTTCATGATGCCAATATTTATTTGCCCGTATTATCATACAACGAAAAAAATGCTTGTATATTATAGCCTTTGTAAATATTTATTCAAAAAAATTGACGAATTATATTGACAATCAGACGATTAATTCCGTGCCGAAAGTTTCATAGAGAAGCTTTCGTACAGAACGCCTAAAGCATATATCGTGAAACGCGTTCTAATTGCAGATTAAATAGTCGCTTAACAGGAGCTTAATGAAAGTAATTTTGCAAGTAATGCTTTAGCTTTGTACAAAACGAAACCATTTTATACAAATTACTAAATCAATTTATATCATTATGAGCTATAACGACATTATTGGTGCGATAGGTGTTGGCATTATTTTAATCGCTTATTTTTTAAATATATTTTCGCTTATCCCAAAAGAGGGCTTGCTGTATTTCACTTTAAATATAATCGGGGCCTGTATCGCTTGCTATGCTTCGATATTAATAAACTACATTCCATTTATAATTCTTGAAGGTACTTGGGCCGCAGTAAGCCTATTCGCATTAATCCAAACTAGTAAAAAAATTAATTGTTCAAAGTAAAAATACTGAGAGCCAGACATTCCCTTTTACTTCGACTTTAATAAACAAAAAAAACGACCCCAAATCGAGATCATTTTTTTGATATAATTTTTTATTCTTTACATTCTTTCCGGAACATTAATGCCTAAAAGTTGAAACGAAGAAGCAATAGTGTCAGCTACTTTTTTTGACAATTGAACTCTGAATACTTTTTCGGTTTCCACTTCTGAACCTAATATAGGAACCGTTTGATAGAAAGAATTATACTCCCGCACCAAATCATAAGTGTAATTTGCCAATAGTGCAGGACTATGGTTCTGAGCTGCATTCTGTATCACCTCTGGAAACAATTCCAACTGTTTCAATAATTCTTTCTCTTTTTCATGTAGCGCAACCATTCCTGATTCACTTGAAAAATCAAAATTAGCTTTACGAATTATTGATTGAATTCTAGCATAAGTGTATTGTATGAAAGGCCCTGTATTTCCAGCAAAATCTACTGACTCTTCAGGATTGAAAAGGATTCGTTTTTTAGGATCTACTTTCAAAATATAATATTTTAAAGCTCCCAGACCTATCGTGTTGTATAATTCTGCTTTTTCTTCGGGAGAGTATGTATCTAATTTCCCTAAGTCTTCCGCGATTTTCTGTGCTGTCTCTGTCATTTCCTGCATCAAATCATCTGCATCTACAACGGTTCCTTCACGACTTTTCATTTTTCCAGAAGGCAAATCTACCATTCCATATGATAAATGAAATAGATTTTGAGACCAATCAAATCCCAATTTTTTCAGAATTAGAAACAACACTTTAAAGTGATAGTCTTGTTCATTACCCACAGTATAAACCATTCCACCCACATCTGAATAATCTTTCACACGCTGAATGGCGGTACCTATGTCTTGGGTCATATAAACCGCAGTTCCATCAGAGCGCAATACTATTTTACGATCTAATCCTTCATCAGTCAAATCAATCCAAACAGAGCCATCAGGGTCTTTTTCGAAAATACCCTTTTCTAGTCCAATTTGAACCACATTTTTTCCTAACAAATAGGTATTACTTTCATAGTAGTAACAATCAAAATCAACACCTAGCTTTTTATAAGAGATGGCAAAACCATCATAAACCCATTGGTTCATCTTTTTCCAAAGCGAAATCACTTCTTCATCACCCGCTTCCCATTTTAAAAGCATCTCTTGCGCTTCTATAATAATTGGCGCTTGCTTTTTAGCTTCTTCCTCTGTTTTTCCTTCGCTCATTAATTGAGCGATCTCTACTTTATAGGCTTTGTCAAAAGCCACATAGTAATTACCTACTAATTTATCTCCTTTTAAACCTGACGATTCGGGAGTTTCTCCATTTCCAAATTTTTGCCAAGCCAGCATTGATTTACAAATATGAATTCCTCTATCGTTTATGATTTGAGTTTTATATACTTTTTTACCTGAAGCTTTGATAATCTCTGCAACAGAATAACCCAATAGATTATTACGGACGTGACCTAGATGCAGTGGCTTATTTGTATTTGGTGAGGAATATTCTACCATCACAGCCTTATCATTAGGATTTGGCATAACAAAACCAAATTTCAGGTCATCTCTAATTTCATTAAAGAAATTCAAATAGTACTCATCTGAAATCACAATATTCAAGAAGCCGGAAACTACATTGAATCTGGCAACTTCCGCTACATTTTCAACTAGGTAGTTTCCTATTTTATTACCCAACTCCACTGGGTTGCTTTTTACAACTTTTAATAAAGGAAAAATAACCATCGTAATATCCCCCTCAAATTCCTTCCGAGTGGACTGAAATTCAACTTTGTCAATAGCAATGTCAAACAAAGCTTGAATGGCTTTTTCGATTGATGGCGTAAGAATTTGGGATAATGTCATTTTATGTATTTAATTTAAGCTTGCAAATATAACTATAATGCAGCAATTTGTAAATTGGAAAACAAGATAATTTCTTACTCAAAACAAGGGTTTTTACTCTTTGACTACCACAATACACTAATTTTTCAAATTAAAGTGTAACATTTTTTCTTTTAGCGAGTCTATTAAGAAGGCTTTAGTAAATGTTTTTAAATACAAGCGAGAACTTTTGTTAAATCATTCCTACTTTCTATTCCAGAACTGTTTGTAGAAAAGCCGGAGGCAAAAAAAACAAAGCCATCCAAAGAAAACAAAGAAACAAAAATGAAACCCACGGCATTGCTAGAGTTTTCTAAGATTTAGTTTAGATAATTTGTTACCCAAAAAACCCCGGAGTATGCCAACTCCGGGGTTTTTTATATATAAGAAAAAAGTCTTTTTATTAAACTAAAAAACAAAATGATTTTACCATTTTATGATGGCGCTTCCCCATGTGAATCCGCTACCAAAAGCAGCCAAAACAACTGTATCTCCTGTTTTTATCTTACCTAGCTCCCATGCTTCAGTTAAGGCAATCGGAATCGACGCCGCAGTTGTGTTACCATATTTCTGAATATTATTGTAGACCTGATCGTCATTCAAACCAAATTTCTTTTGAATAAATTGAGAAATTCTTAAATTGGCTTGATGCGGAATCAACATGTCAATATCCGATACTTGCAAATCATTTGCTTCTAATCCTTCATTTATCACTTCGGCAAAACGAACTACTGCATTTTTAAACACAAATTGACCGTTCATATAAGGGAAATAACTTTCATCGTTAGGATCATTATCGGCAAGGATGTCAGTTACCCAACGCCCTCCCATTCCTGGGGCCTTTACGATTAATTCTTCGGCATGTTGCCCTTCTGAGTGTAAATGAGTAGAAAGAATTCCTTTGGTCAAATCCTCTTCTCTACTTAGAATAGCCGCTCCCGCTCCATCTCCAAAAATGACAGAAACTCCACGTCCGCGAGAAGTCATATCCAAACCTGCTGAATGTACTTCAGACCCTATCACTAAAACATTTTTATACATACCCGTTTTAATATACTGGTCGGCAACCGACAATGCGTATATAAAACCTGAACATTGATTTCTTACATCTAATGCACCCACGGTTTTCAATCCTAAATCACGTTGTACTAAAACTCCGGGGCCAGGAAAATAGTAATCGGGACTTAATGTGGCAAAAACCACAAAATCGATATCTTCTTTGGCAACACCGGAACGTTTAATAGCGATCTCAGCCGCTTTTACACCCATTGAAGTGGTTGTGTCTTCTCCAGGTATAATATGCCTTCTTTCCTGAATACCAGTTCTTTCCTGAATCCACTCGTCACTAGTATCAATAGTTTTAGATAAATCGTCATTAGTGACAACATTTGATGGGACATAATACCCTAACCCCGATATTTTTGAATGGTACATATTATAGTTTTATTAAAATAAGTTGCTAAAATTAAGCATACTTTAAATTCTGGATGGAAAATTACTCTTTTTTTATCAATGTACAACTTATATCTTTCGTGCGCTACTTCCTGCTATTAGCAATATTTTCGTATTCCTGTGTGACAAATCCCATTCATTACTACAACTAGGACTATCATTTATTTAAAAAACACATTATTAGATAAGGTTTTTAGGGGTTTTGTCTATTACGCTATCATCAGCGTTACCATTTGATTTACTTCTAATTCAGTATCATTCTCGAAGAAGATTGCTTTTCGGTCAAAAACCGCTTTAATCAAATAATGACTTCCTTTAAAATACGATTGTTTGACAATCACCTCCATTAAGCCATTATCAACTACTTTAAGTTGGTGAGGATACAACAAAATTATTTCATCCTCGCCTTCTTCTACGGCGACTAAATGAGATAATTTTAACTCATTAACTTCCCCAAAAAGCGAGGCTACATATTTATTAATTGGATTACTGTACAAACTTTGCGAACCTGCCTTATCAACAATTTTTCCGTCTTGTAAAACAATAGTTTCGTCAGCAAAAGAAAGCGCGTCTGTACTATCATGGGTAGCAACAATAACGGTTACTCCCTTTGATTTTAAGTAGGCAAACAAATTGCGGCGAAGCGCATTCTTCCTGAAATTATCAATATGACTGAAAGGTTCGTCTAGTAAAAGTATCTCTGGTTCCAAAGCCAAGACTCGGGCAAGAGCTACTCTTTGCTGCTGACCACCACTCAAATACTTAGTTTTGACATCTGCATATTCTGTCATTTCAACAATTTCCAAGAGCTCTTGGACTCGTTCTTTTTTCTTCTCAGGAAAAACATTAGAAAGAAATTTACCTACATTTTCTGCAACAGTTGTGTAAGGCATCAGATCAAAATCCTGAGATAAATATTTGGCAAACGACATTCCGGGAACTAAGTTATACTTTGGACCCAACACTTCCGTTTCATTCCAAAATATATTCCCTTCGTCTAGATCGTACAAGCCGTAAATTAGTTTTAAAAGCGTGCTTTTTCCGCAACCGCTTTCGCCAATCACGGCAATATTCTGCGCTTTTTCGATTGTAAAGTTTATATTATGGATCACGCGCCTTTCGGCATAACCAAATGAGATGTTTTGAACTTGAAGCATTTTTATTATGATGATGTTTTGAGACTACAAAGATAGTTTTCTTCAACAAGAATCCTTTGTTGAAACAAGAATTTAACTGAAAAAGAAAGCCATTTCATTATGATAACGAAATGGCTTTCTTGCTATTAAAACAAACTAAACTTTAGTTCCCTGCTTCTATTTTGGCCTCTGCCTTCATTTTATCATTTGCGGTAATAGCAAACTCAACACGGCGATTTTGGCTTCTTCCTTCTGCAGTATCATTTGCCGCAATTGGATCGGCAATACCTAAACCAGTTACGTTAAACCTACTTGAAGCTAATCCTTTACCTACCAAGTATTCTCTAACAGAAGTTGCTCTTTCTGCCGAAAGTTTCAGATTATAATCCGCAGGACCTGTAATATCTGTATACCCAAATATAGTAATGTCAGTGTCAGGATATTCCAGAAAAACAGGAACTAGTTTGTTCAAATTAGCTTTGGCTTCATTCATTAAACTAGATTTGTTCGTGTCAAAACGTACCGCATTTTCATTTAAAACTAATTGAATCCCCTCACCTACTCGTTTTACCTCAGCTCCCGGCAGCACTTCGTCAATTTGTCTGGCTTGCTTGTCCATTTTGTTACCAATAACTCCACCGGCAACACCACCAACAACACCACCAATTACTGCTCCCACGGCACCTTTACCGCCTTTACCTACATTATTGCCTAGTATAGCTCCGATTACTGCACCACCGGCAGCTCCGATTCCGGCACCTCTTTGCGTATTATTTGTGTTCTTTAACGATTCACAACTTGTAAAAAGCGTTCCAATTGACATAGTTAATGCCAGCGCTAGTATAGAAAATTTTTTCATAATTGTCTTTTTTATAATGTTTCTTATTAATTAGATTTTTGAAATTGGTAAACTACGTCAATGCTTTTACCTGCGACATTAATTCCTTTGTCAACCAATTGGAAAGAATTCTCAGATTGATTTGCTACCTGCAATACATAACCTGCTCTTACTCTTTTTGCTTTTTCGTCTGCATCTAAAACTTTCAAAATAAATTCACCGTCTTTATTAATAAACCAAGTTATAGGAGAGCTAAAAACAGGGCAATCAAACTTTGTCAATGCCATATCTCCTTTGTTATTATTTGAAATAAATTTCCACGTACTTCCTTCAAAACATTTTGAATCAGCAATATCAAAAGAGTTTACCTTGATGTATTCTGAACCGGGATAAGTCACCGAAGTTAAAATCCAGTTTCCTTTTATTGCTACTTGAGCACTTTTATCCAACTTATTAGTTGTTACTGAAGTGGTCTTACATGAAAACAGCATTAATGCTAAAGCTGTTAAAAGAAATATTTTTTTCATTGCTCTATTGTTTTAAATTAAGCTTAGATAAAGGTACAAAGGGAATTAACAATTATAGTTTCAAAATTCAATATTTTTGTTTCAAAATTAACAGTTACGACAATTTGTCACTTGAGTAAGTATTGGTACTCTATTTGAAAGAGTTGACGAGATTGTAAAACCCTTAAAATTTTAAATATGACAACTGGAAAAATAAATGTTTCGGTGGAAAATATCTTCCCTTTAATAAAGAAGTTCCTATATAGTGACCACGAGATTTTCTTGCGTGAATTAATTTCAAATGGAACAGATGCGACACTAAAATTAAAGCATTTGACAAATATTGGTGAAACCAACGTAGAATATGGTAATCCAATTATTGAAGTAAAAATTGACAAAGAGGCGAAGAAAATTCATATTACTGACCAAGGTTTAGGAATGACCTCCGAGGAAGTAGAGAAATACATCAATCAACTGGCTTTTTCAGGAGCTGAAGAGTTTCTTGAAAAATACAAAGATTCGACTAAAGATTCTGGCATTATTGGTCATTTTGGTCTTGGTTTCTACTCCGCATTTATGGTTGCTGCAAAAGTGGAAATCATTACTAAATCATATAAAGACGAACCAGCGGCACACTGGACCTGTGACGGAAGTCCAGAGTTCACTTTAGAGCCTGCTGACAAAACTACACGTGGAACTGAAATAATTTTACACCTTGCTGAGGATTCTTTAGAGTTCCTAGAAGAGTCTAAAATCAAAGGCCTACTGAACAAGTACAATAAATTCATGCCTGTGCCAATTAAATTTGGAACTAGAACTGAAAAAATAGAACAAAAAAAGGGAGAATCTGTTGAAGCGGAAGACAAGGACGAAGTCTTTAAAACCGTTGAAGTAGATAACATCATCAATAACCCAAATCCAGCCTGGACAAAACAACCAACTGAATTGACAGATGAAGATTATAAATCTTTCTATCATGAGGTGTATCCGGCGCAATTTGAAGAACCGTTATTCCACATCCATTTGAATGTTGATTATCCGTTTAACCTAACTGGTATTTTGTATTTTCCAAAATTAGGTTCTGACTTACAAATTCAGAAGGATAAAATCCAATTGTACCAAAATCAGGTTTACGTAACTGATAATGTAGAAGGAATTGTTCCTGAATTCTTAACGATGCTTAAAGGAGTTATCGATTCACCAGACATTCCATTGAACGTATCTCGTTCAGGTTTACAAGCAGATGCAGCAGTTAAGAAAATATCCAACTATATCACTCGTAAAGTTGCCGATAAATTGAAATCGCTATTCACTGAAAATCGTGAAGATTTTGAGAAAAAATGGAATGATATCAAAATCGTTTTAGAATACGGAATGCTTTCTGAAGATAAATTCTACGAAAAAGCAGCCGCTTTCTTTTTATACCCAACAGTTGACGACAAGTACTATACACTTGAGGAGTTAAAAGAGAACTTAAAAGACAATCAAACGGACAAGGACGGCAAACTAGTTGTTTTATACGCAGCAAATAAAGATGCACAGCATTCTTACATCGAAATTGCGCAAGAAAAAGGATATCAAGTGCTATTATTAGATTCTCCAATAATTTCACATTTAATCCAAAAACTGGAAGCAGACAATAATGATGTAAGCTTCGTTCGTGTCGATTCAGATCATATCGATAATTTAATCAAGAAAGAGGAAACTACTATTTCTAAATTATCAGAAGAAGAACAAACAAGCTTAAAAACAGTTTTGGAAACAATTGTGCCAAAAGAAACTTATAGCGTACAACTGGAAGCTATGGACAGTCAATCGGCACCGTTTATTATCACGCAACCTGAATTTATGCGTAGAATGAAAGAAATGAGTCAGTCTGGCGGTGGTGGTGGAATGTTCGGAATGGGCAATATGCCGGAAATGTATAACTTAGTTGTCAATACAAACTCTCCTTTAGCAACAACCATTCTGAATGCAAAAGACAAATCAAATCAAGAACACTTAGTAAAACAAGCACTTGACTTGGCTAAATTATCACAAAACCTGTTGAAAGGGGAAGCCTTGACTACTTTTGTAAAAAGAAGTTTTGAGATGATCAAATAAGTCGACAACCAATTTTATGAAGTAAAATGCTGTGAATCGCTTATTCCGAAGTTGTTTCAGAAACTATTGAAAATAGAAAATGGACCTGCAAGTAAAAACTTGTGGGTCTTTTTTGTTTGGGAGCAGAACGATTTATTTTTATCACAACGCCTCGTCCTGCTGTTCATTACAATCCGCACCAAAAAAAGGCACGGGATTTTCATTGCCATCAGGGCTAATTAGAGCGTTTAGTTTTTCAAAATAAAATCTAGTAAAGAAAATGTAAAAAGATTTATATGTACACAAAAACGGAAAGTGAATATAATTCCTCTTGATGATTTGTAAGAAATAAAGTAATATATTTGGAATAGTATAAAGCGAAACAAAACTTCGTATATACAACCAAAAATGGGCGAATTGGCGAAGTTTAATTTCGCCTATACACTAGTTAGAGCGTAATTGGCTCAATCTACGTGTTATTTGCACAATGAATTTTAGAGATATTTTTATAAGATTAAAAAGGAAAAGGATTTCCACTTCAAGTCATGCGATTAAATCGTAGAAAGTTTACTTTCAAACGTTTGACAACGTAATGACTTGACTAAGTTAGTGATAAAAAAGGATAAAGTCAAGACTCATTAACTTTTAAATCTGAAAAAAAGAGCTCGAAAACCCAATTATTAACTACGTTTAGCAGGCTTGCTAAATCGAAATAAATAATTGTTTCATTGAAAGGTATTGTGATAAAAAAATAATAGGAGTAGCTAAACCAACTCCGTTACAAAAAAAGAATAGTAGGAATAAATAGAGTAACTACGCTCAACTGGCCGTTTGGAGAAAGACTCCCAAGGGGGTCGTCCTTCTCCAAGCGTCCTACCGTTAGCCCTAATTGAAAAAAACATCACGATTATTTAATGAATAAAGAACAAATATTATACAGACTAAATGAAATCACTTCTGATATTAACTTTATTTATATCTTATCAACTATCGTACTTAAAGATTTCTGCGGTACTTTAAGCGAACTCTCATCTAAAAATGTGAGAGAGAGTCTGAATAACAATGAAATAAAGTTTCTAATGGGACTTTGGGTGAAAAATTGGAATTCAAAAAAAGAAATAGAATATGGTGAATTAAAAGTATTAGAAGAAGTGTATAGTTTAATGGAACAGCTACACTATACTTTTATGCCTGACATATCAAAAATGCTTGAAAGTCCATCTGAAAGTCCATTTGACTTCTTTAATAACGGATTAATGTTTCAAGAAGCTATGTTCTATTCTGGAACTGGGGCTTATGATTATCAATACACCAAATGGGTCACGGAAAAATACAAATATGATATAGATTGGCTTTCTAAATCAAAATCTATCAAGCTAGATATACTGCCAGAGTTTTATCATTCTTTAAAGATTCTTCTACAAGGTAAATTGAATAAATTAAAATTCGAATCAAAAAATACTTTTAAAGAAAAATTACTTGATGTTTTTTGCCTTTCAAAAGAAGATATTACTCAAAAAAATAAAGATTTTCAAGATATTTTAGAAAATTTCACACTTGACTTAGAACAACTTCAAAACCAACAATTTTGCGATATAGGAGATTTTAATATTCTTTCCGAGAAGCCCATAATTAAGTTATCTAATGGTAAATACTTTATTCCTATGCTTTATCATTTATCAGAGGCTATATATGAATCACCTTTTTATTGGATGTATAGTGATGACAATTATCGTTCAAAAGCTCAATTCAATCGTGGTGAGATTGCAGAAGAAATTACATATAAGATTATTGAAAATATTTTCGGTATTGAAAACACTTTAAAAAATTTGATAATAAAGAAATCTAAAAGTACAATGGTTACCGATATAGATATTCTTGCTGTACATAATAATAAAGCAATTATTTTTCAAGTCAAATCAAAAAAGCTAACTGCACTTTCAAAAAAAGGAAATATTGAATCTATACAAAGTGATTTTAAAAAAGCAGTGGAAGATGCTTACGAACAAGGATTAACTGCTTCAGAATGTCTCAAATCTTCAAATGATTATTTATTTGTATTGAAAGCAGAACCAAATTTTCAATTTGATTTTGATATTAAACAATCCTTTGTTGTTACGATTGTATTAGATGATTATCCAGCAATCACACATCAGACACACATCCTATTAGAAAAAGAATATGAAGAATTTCCAGTAGCGTTAAACATTTTTGATTTGGAGACTGTAGCTAATTACCTAAATACTTCTGGGAAATTTATTGATTATATAGAAAGAAGAATAAAATTTAGCAAATACTATAAAGCAGACAATGAACTTGGCTTTTTAGGTTTTCATTTAAAAAAAGGACTCCAAAAGTTTCCTGACTCAGATCTGATTGCTTTAGATGAATCTTGGGCACAATTTTTTGACGAAGACTATTATGGGAAGATTTCAGGAATAAAAAAGATTCAAGAAAATCTTAGAAAAAAAACAGGAAGAAATGAATCTTGTCCTTGTGGTAGCGGAACAAAGTATAAAAAATGCCACGGCAGTATTAACTAGGGCTAACACTTGCTCACAAGAGATTTGGGCAATTGGCTTGATTGGAAAATGGGTTTGTATTTGGTATGATTTGTCAAATCCGAATAATGGGATTAATTTAGTCCCAAACCGCTTGTAGCAAGGGAACGTTGTTGGCAACAACCACTAAAAAATAAACATCACAATAATGAAAAACATTAAAACCTTTTTGCTCTGTTTAATTGGAATTTTGGTTTCACATCCAATTATGTTAGCTCAAAATCAATATCCAAAAAAGTACAATTTGAATTTTGATCACGATAAACAAAGTATGCCGGAAGGTTGGTTCAAATGGGGGAATTTAGAAAAAAGTTCCGGGGAAATTACTGCCGAAAAAAATGAGTAATGGAAATGGCGTTGGAAAAGTAACGTCAACAGACAAAAGTAAGTTTGGGTGTATCACGTATAAAATCCCTGCCAATTATGTGGGAGATTCCATTACACTTACCGGACGCATAAAACACGAAAAGGTGGATAAATCGGTTGGCCTTGTGATGCGTATTGATGGCTTTAACGGTTCACTGGCTTTTAAAAATATGCAGCGATACAAGATTAAAGGCACTAATAATTGGAAAGAATATTCGATAACATTACCCTATCCAACGGGTGCTGAAGCCATCTATGTTGGCGGAATTGTAGATGGTAAAGGAACGGCTTGGTTTGATGATTTTATAATAACCATAGATGGTAAAGACATTCAGACTATGACCGAAACGCCCAAAATATATTTAAAAAATTACAATACGGCTGACTTAAATACAGCAATCCAGATCGCATCCACAGCACTAGATTTATCAACAAACGAGAGTCTATCTTTCAGTTTAGACGCATTGATAGCAAAAGTAGGTGACAAAAAAATCGTGTCCATTGGTGAAAGCACACACGGAACGGCCGAGTTTTACCGACTGCGGGAAATGATCACAAAGAGATTAATCCTAGAAAAAGGATTTAAGATGGTTATTTTGGAAAGTTCTTATGACGATATTGAACTATTGAATAAAGATTTGATGACAAGTTCAATAGAGAGCTTAATCCAAAAACATTTATTTTCAATATATCAAACCAAAGAAATGAAATCTTTTCTTCAATGGTATAAGGAGAACCGCTCAAATTACAACATACAATTCAAAGGCTGTGATGACTCCTATTGGGCTTTCTATGAATTATTATCAGAAAATGTGAAAGGCATTAAAGACGAAAAATTAGTGACGTTAGTGCAAAAACTTAAATCAAATAGTGCAAAAACTACTGGCAGCTTTGAAGCAGAATTAAAAAAATAGTTTTGGCTAACTATAATACTATTTTAGAAATCGAAAATCAATTAGAATCCACAGGTAATTTGACCGCATCCCTCAAAGAAATTCTATTCAATGGCAAAAACACTCACATCAACTACGTAAATCGTAAAAACGGTAAACAAAATCAAAGTCGGGATGAAATTATGGCGGATAGAATTTCTTATTTAGCACATAATAGTGATAGCAAAATAATTGTTTGGGCTCATAATGCGCATATTTCCAACGAAATTATTACGGATAATGAGATCGGAATAATGGGACGGAATTTAAAACAGGAATTTAAAAATGACTATCATTCAATTGGACTTACTTCTCTAAAAGGGAACTATTCGTTTATTGATGAGAGGTTTATTAATGGAGACCATTTTTATATAGATGAATTAAAAAAGACTACCATGCAATCAACTGAAACTAATCTTTGGGAAAATTCACTTACCTTAAATGGCAAATCATTTTATTTAGATATGCCAACATTAACAAAAGAATTAAAAAACGGACGGAATTATAGGACTAACGAAATTGATTGGATACGGTAAAGAAACAAATAAGGATATTTATCAACTTCCATTAATTAAACTATTTGATTCATTGATATTTATAGAAAATACGAATGCCACGACGCCGCTTTACGAGTGAAAATGGCAGTTGCCAACAGCGGTTTGCGTCAATGGCTTTAGTTGTTTTTTCCTTCGGAAAAAAACGCTGTTAATTCCAATTTTCGTATATATTTGTTATTGGTAGTGATGGTTCCCGCCACTGCTCGCAAGCCGCGGGACGTCAGGCTGTGAAAAAACCTCCTTTTTCCATTAAAAAGCTTGAATTTTCCTGTTCTACAAGTCAAATAAAGCCTTTTAAGAAGGCTCTTTTTTTAGGCTACTAATTTCATTAGATAATAATCAAGGGCGTTAGTTCGCTTTAAATACTCCGTTTTTAGCAAAAGCAAGACTTGTGCTCTGTAAGGTGTGTTCCATTTTTTGAGTTTGGCAATCAGATCAGGAACGCCCAGTATATTGATACTGCGTTTGATGTTATAAACCAGCATAATTAAGCTGTGTTCTCCGTTTACTTTTTCTAGTCCCGTTAAATTAGTGTGATTATAACCCCATTGTCTTTTTATAGTACCGAATATATGTTCGTTTATCTCTTGTCGTGTTCGGTATAATTGTGGGTTTTCCTGATAGCGTTTGTTGTTTTCTTCAACAGCTTGCGCGTACTGGCTCCGATCGATTTCCCGCCCTGCTGGTCTAGCAGTACAAAGATGTTTTACAAGACATTCCCGGCAGGCTGGGGTTCGGTATTTTTTAAATTGATAACTACTTTGCTCTGTTCGCCCACTTTTTTTATGCCACCTTCCTGTAGTTTTTAAAGTTTCTCCTTGGGGACACGTATAGCTGTCGTTTTCTGCATCGTATTTAAATTTGGCTACCAAGTAATCGGGTTGCGTAACGCTTTCTTTGCTTGTTCCTGGCGTAGGATGCGCTACAATGGTGCTGATGTTATGGTTTATGCATTGGGCGATTTCCCTTCCATTATGGTAGCCTTTATCCACCAAAACAGTAAAAGTATCTAGTCCCAAATTTTCCTTTGCTTCCAAAGCGATAGCTCCTAAGGCGTTAAGATCGTTCCGATTTATGGTGTGAGTAGCCACAACTAAATTATGCTTATTATCCACTGCTGCTTGGATATTATAGCTTATCTCAACTACTACTCCTTGAACTAAAAGGGCTCTCGCATCTTGATCGGTGGTACTTATTTGGGGTTGTCCACTCTCTTTTAGTTTGTCTTCTAGAAGTTCGTAGCGTATTTTATTCTTTTTTAATCGTTCTATTTTTTCTGCAATCTTTGTGATTGCAATGCTATTATCCTGTAGATCATTCTTAGCCAATTCGGCAAGATATTCTTGGGTTCGCTCTTCAATATACGCTAAGTGTCTCTCTATTTTCTTTTGGTTGAAGTTTGCTTTCTTACTGTTGTGCGCTCTGCTTTTTGTGCCGTCAATAGCGATGATTTCACAGCCAATTAGGTCAGCATCTTTAAGGAAAGAAACAAAGAGTTTAAAGAGTTTTTTTAATCCCAATGGATTTTGTTTTCTAAAGTCGGATATACTATGGTAGTTGGGTATGATTGCACATAAAAGCCATTGCAATTCGTTATTGCGAGCGCACTCCTTTTCTAGCTTTCTTGAGCTACGCAGCCCATTTAGATAACCATACAAATAGATTTTAAGAAAGATTTTAGTATCAAAGCTCGGGCGACCTTCCCCTTTAATGGTTTGAACAGAAAAACCTAAAGTTTGTAATGACAATGCTTCGACAAAAGCATCGATAAAACGAACGGGGTTTTCCGGTAAAATAGTGTCTTCTAAACTAGAAAAAAATAGCTGATTGCGAGGAGTTCCTGTGATGTGTTGCATCATTAAATATACAACTTTTCTTGCTTTAATATTCGAAATATACATTATATTTGAAAGAACATAACGACGGTTTTTTCACAGACTGACGTTGTAGGCAAGCTAACCCCAAATTATGAGAAAATATATCTTAATATCATTACTCCTTTTTTACAATACAATTTTTTGTCAAGTAGTAGTTAATGGAAAAATAAAAAGTAATGATGGTAAAGAATTGCAATTTGTAAATATTGGAATTAAAAATAAAAACATTGGAACTGTTTCTGACGAAAACGGAAAATTTTCATTGAAAATTGACAATTCGAAGACAAATGAAATATTAACTTTTTCATATGTCGGTTTTGAAGAGTTAAATATCAAGATCGAAAATGTTTTAAAATCTAACAATAAAGAATTTATTCTTACGCAAAAAACAATTGATTTATCAGACGTTATTATTGTAGCGACAAAAGCAACAGAATTGGAAATTGGGACGAAATCTTACAGCAGTATGGTTGCAGGTTATGTTCGAGCAAATAATGACAAAAATAAAGACATTCAAGAATTTGCGAAAAAAATTAAATTAAAAAAACCGTCAGAAATACTAAATGTAAATATCAATTTATTTAATGTAAATGTTGATTCAACAAGATTTAGAATAAACTTTTATAATATTAAAGATAAATTACCATTCGAAAAAATAAACACTGAAAATATAATTCTGAAACAAAAAGTTGAGAATGGTTGGAATAAATTTGACCTAACTGAATATAACTTAACATTCGCTAATCCATTATTTATTACTATTGAATATATACCCGAAAAATTAGATGAAAAGGAACCTTTTCGATATAGTGGCCAACTTTTTGGCGAATCTATAACACGATCTTCTAGTTTAGGTCTTGGAACATAAAAAAAGGATTAACAATGGCAATGTTTGTAACAGTGAAACAATAGCCGGCTCCCCGAGGTCTTCCTTAAAAGCCCAAATTTTATTAAAAATCGGTATTGCTATTAGAAACGTTGCTATGCGAAGTCTCTCGACTTCGTACCCATTCCAATTAGCAACTATTTGTAATGCAGTTTTTTATAGTTAAACATCATTATATTTAAATAGAAAAAGTATACAAGACAGATACAAAATCCGCTGTATTAATAGAACTTTTACAAATCTGAAAAAAAAACATAAAAATATCAATAATGAAAAAAATATCTAATACTACAAAAATAACGGGATTAATTTCTATCGGTTTATGGATAATAGCGAGTATTTTATTATTCCCTGAGAAAAATGGGAAAGCTATTTTTGTGAGTACTGCTGTGATTATAATAGCTGGATTGTCCTCTCAAATAATTAAAACAGAAAAGTAAATTCGGAACAGTGAGACTAATATTACCTTAGTAAGTACGATGAATGAGTCTAAAAAGGTCTCTAAAAAAAAATATTGATAATAAAAATCTTAACCACAATAACTCAATATAAAAACATGAAAAAACTTAATAAAGCACAGATTATCGGAATTGGATTATTTGTTTTAGCTGTTTCAGCTTCCTTTTTAACTGAAAACAACTTTATTGGACCTATATTAGGGATTTTATCTGCTTGTGGAATCGGACTTGTTTTTAAATGGATTCCTTTCAGAAAACGGAATTTAACTGAATGATTAGACCTCTAAAAAACAATGAAATGACAACAGCGGTTTTGCTGAATTTGTGTATTCGCCTTAATTGGTTGTTGGTTTTGTACTTGAATTGAAAGTGATTAACCGAAAGATAAAACTTAATTTACTCCCTAAATCCGAGCAAAGCTGCGGGACATTAAACCCTTTTGTAATAAAAAAAAATTGAAATGATCAAATAATACTTTTTAGAAATTCGCTTCAATAAAAAAGGATGTAATAAATATAGAATCACGAACTTTGTCGCCTAATTTTTAGAAACTAATAATGACCTTAAACATAGAAACCCCGGCCTTACTATTCTCAGCCACCTCTTTAATCCTTCTGGCATACACCAATCGTTTTTTGACCATTGCGTCCATTATTCGCGGTTTAAAAAAGATATATGATGAAAAAGAAAACAAAACCATATTACTGGAAATTAAAAATCTCAACCTGCGTTTAACCTTAATTCGTTATATGCAACTTTTCGGGGTATGCTGTTTATTCCTTTCTGTTTTCGCCATGTTACTGCTGTTTCTCGATTATCAATTAATCAGCATCTACCTTTTTGGTTTGAGCTTACTAAGCTTACTCATCTCTTTGGGATTATCATTTTGGGAAATCAGTATTTCCGTAAATGCGCTACGCTTACATTTAAGTGACTTAATGGATTTTGAAAAAAAATAAACAAAAAACCATTTCTACTTAATGAGTTTTCTAATTTTCATTCTCTCTGAATTGAAGTTTCAAAACTAAAAAGTGGCCAAAAGCAATGTCTTGTCAGATAAAAAAGTATCTTCGCAAGCTTTAAATTAAAAAATAATGATTGAAAACAGGGTCTTAAAAGGAGTTTTTTTAGTGGCATTTGGCGCAACCAGTTATGGCATGCTAGCTACTTTTGTGAAAATGGCTTATAACGAAGGATACACCACTGCCGAGATTACCTCGTCTCAGTTTATATTGGGAATACTAGGAATATTAGTTATCAATTTGTTTCAAAAAACAAGAAATAAAAACAAAAACAAGACGCTAAAGGCATCAAAGAAAAATATATTCCATTTAATGCTGGCAGGAACTTCTTTAGGAATGACTAGTGTCTTTTATTATTTAGCGGTAAAATACATTCCGGTCTCTATTGGTATTGTTTTATTAATGCAAACCGTCTGGATGGGAGTTTTACTCGAAATGATTTTAGAAAAAAAAATCCCTTCTACCCAGAAAATTATTTCGGTCGTTGTCGTATTGATAGGAACCGTTTTGGCTACCAACTTAATCAAAAATGAAATTCCTTTAGACTGGCACGGGATTATGTGGGGAGTTTTGGCAGCAGCCTCATTTACCACGACAATGTTTACCGCCAATCGAGTGGCAACAGAAATTTCTTCAGCTCAACGTAGTTTATATATGTTGCTTGGTGGGGCAGTAATAGTATTTTCATTTTCGATAGCAACGGAAACTGCCCCATATAACTTTGATATATTTCTTAAATGGGGAATCGTATTGGCCCTTTTCGGGACCATAATTCCTCCTCTGCTGATGAATGCGGGCTTTCCCCTTACTGGAATCGGCTTAGGAAGTATTGTTTCTGCATTAGAACTTCCTGTTTCGGTAACGATGGCTTATTTCCTTTTGAAAGAAGAAGTAAATATGACGCAGTGGCTCGGCATTATTTTAATTATTTTGGCCATAGTGATAATGAATGTGAATTTTAAAAAGCGAAATAAACAGCGGTCTTTTTAATCGATAAAACTATTAATTTAATATACCTACATTCGCAACTACAACAAATCCAATTCGCTTCATTATGACATTACCTTGGCATCTTTACTTAATGGCTTTGATGTATGTAGTTGCAGGACTCAATCATTTTAGAAGCCCTAAACTTTATGAAAAAATAATACCTCCGTATTTTCCTAAACCCAAATTGCTAAATTTGATAAGTGGTTTTGCTGAAGTGCTATTAGGAATAGCGCTGTTGACACCAATTTTATCAAGCTACGCCGCCTGGGGTACTATAGCTTTGTTAATTGCAATTTTTCCTACTCATGTCTATATGCACCAAAATGATAAAGCGGGAATGAGACTACCAAAATTCGTTCTAATTTTGCGTATGCCATTGCAATTGGGTTTGATTTATTGGGCTTATATGTATACTTAAAAGAGTAAAACTAGCGTTCTGTTTCCACACTTAATAACATTTTTTCTATTTTAATCATCCCTAGTAGAATTAATGTATATCAAAGGATTGCAATTTATTGACTCCTTTTTTAAGAAAAAAAGTACCCACAACAAAGTATTATATAATTTATTGACGCCTTACAATACTAAACCCCCTAGATCAAAATAAAATCATAAATTTCACGTTGTCAAATGAATAGTTAATCTAAAAAAGTATTATTTTTGAAACAAAGAATAGTATCATGAACGAAATTACCGCCTATTTTTCAACGATTCCATCATCTAATAGAAGTTTAATTCTTGTAAGCGGTATCGCTGTTTTTTGGCTCATTGAGAATGCTTTCCCTCTTTTTAACCTGAAATACAAAAAATGGCAGCACGCCAGCATCAATATTTTCCTGACGTTAACAACAATCGTAGTCAATTTTACATTAGCTTTTATCTTATTACAATCGGCTGACTGGGCTTTTGACAATCAATTTGGAATTTTGCAATGGCTGCCTCAAATGTCATTATGGTTATATGCTTTAGTCGGACTACTGTTATTGGATTTAATAGGAGCCTACCTCGTTCATCTAGTGGAACACAAAATCAAATTATTGTGGCGCTTTCATTTAATCCACCATACCGATGTATGGGTGGATACCACATCTGCCAACAGGCATCATCCCGGAGAAAGTCTCATCCGATTTGCTTTCACCACATTGGGAGTATTAATCGTGGGAAGCCCCATGTGGCTCGTTTTTCTATACCAAACCCTGTCTGTAATCGCGACGCAATTCAATCATGCTAATATTGATCTGCCTAAAAAATGGGACACCGTTTTAAGTTATTTCATAGTATCTCCTAACATGCATAAAGTGCATCATCATTACAAATTGCCTTATACGGACAGTAATTATGGTAATATTTTTTCGATCTGGGACCGGATGTTTGGCACCTTTAAAACACTTCCAAAAGAGGACATCATCTATGGCGTTGACACTCATATGAAGGTCGAAGAACACAATCATTTACAGAATTTATTAAAAATACCGTTTCAAAAACATCGCTCACCCGAAAACTTGTAAATACTCTAAAAAAAAATGATATTTTGGACATAAGTAAATATATTTTTATTAATATTGGTATCTGATTTAGAATCAATTATATTAATCATTAAAAACAAATTGAATTAATTTTCACCTGATGAAAAAGAGTAACCGTAAAGAATTGAACTGGGAACAAACAGAAAAACTTGTTACAATGGCCTTAGAGGAAAAGAATCCTTTTGAAATTATCAAAAAAGAATTTGGTCTGTCCGAAAAAGAGATTCTGGAAATAATGAAAAAGAAGATGCCAGCAGAAAAATTTGAAATGTGGAAAAAGAAAGCTACAGCAAACAAACCGAAACCAAAACCAATAAAAATCGATCATTTTGATGAAGATTTGGACGGTAAGTACTATATAAAAAATAAGTTAGATTAAGCAATTAAAAAAAAACACTCTTAAACAAGAGTGTTTTTTTATATAAAAAATCTAAAGATGAATAGTTCGACAGCTACTGTAACAATTATATATTTAAAGAGTCTAACAAGAAAAATAAACCAACGAAAAATGAAGAAAATAATTTATGCATTTGCAATAACAGCCATTCTATGGAGCTGTAAAACTGCCAGTTCAATAACAACAGCTACTTCAGCTAAAGAACCGATTCAGGTTGCAATAAATCTAACTGACATCAAAGAGGATAAAGTAATGGTGACGGTAAAAGCCCCGTCAATTAAAACCGACGAAATCACTTATCATATCCCAAAAACAGTGCCGGGCACATATTCAGAAGACAATTATGGGAGATTTATAGATGATTTAAAAGCATATGACGCAAAAGGAAATTTATTGCAAGTAAATAAAACGGACACTAATTCATGGTCAATTTCAAAAGCGAAGACCGTAGACAAAATCACTTATTTGGTTAACGACAGCTTTGACGTTGAAAAAGGTAGCGGTTTTGGCCAAGACGATGTTTTTTCGCCTGCAGGCTCGAACATAGACGCCGGTAAAAATGTGATGCTTAACACTCATTGTTTCGTAGGATACTTCACTAATTTTATGTCCACTCCATACCAAGTGGCTATTTCTCATCCGATGGAAATATGGGGTGCAACTTCAATGACTGATATAGACTCTAGTGACACAAACGATGTCTTTGTAACCTCTAGATACGCAGAGCTAGTTGAAAACCCCATCATGTACTCCAAGCCAGACCATACTTCATTTACAGTTGACGGAATGGAAATTAACATCAGCGTTTATTCCCCGTCTGGAAAAATTACGGCCGAGAGCATAACGCCAGAGATGAAAACAATGATGACCGCACAAAAGAATTTTTTGGGAAAAATAAATTCGACCAAAAAATACAGCGTACTATTGTATCTATCTACAATGGCTGATGGCGATGCCAAAGGTTTTGGTGCTCTAGAACACCCAACCGCCACTACCGTTGTCTTGCCTGAAGTGATGCCAAAAGAAGAATTAGTCAAATCGATGAAAGATGTTGTTTCCCATGAATTTTTTCATATTGTAACACCATTGAGTATTCACTCGAAAGAAATTCAATACTTTGATTACAATATGCCAAAAATGTCGAAACATTTATGGATGTACGAAGGAGTTACGGAGTATTTTGCTAATTTATTCCAAATCAACCAAGGACTGATTACTGAGGACGAATTCTATACCCGAATTTCAGAAAAGGTTGAAAGAGCCGAAACAATGAACGACAGCATGTCTTTCACTACCATGAGCGCCAATGTATTGACACAACCATACAAAGACCAATATGTCAATGTATACCAAAAAGGAGCGTTAATAGGAATGTGTTTAGATATCATCATAAGAGAAAAAAGCAATGGAGAAAGAGGAGTTCTTGATTTGATGCAAAAACTCTCCGATGAATATGGCGTTTCAAAACCATTCAACGACGATGAGCTATTCGCCAAAATAATCGCTTTAACTTATCCGGAAGTGGGAACCTTTTTAAATACTTATGTTTCAGGCACAACACCGATTCCTTATGAAAATTATTTCGCTAAAGTAGGACTATCAGTATCTACAATAAAATCACCCTCCAATGTTTTCCTAAAAGGGCAAAAACCCTATATCACAGTGAATCCACAAACTAAAGAAATTGTTGTTATACCAAATATTGAGTTAAATGACTTTTACACCTCTTTAGGTCTAAAAGGCGGCGACGTAATAGTGTCTATAAACGATAAAGGGTATAATCTGGACAACATATATGAGATGATAGGCGCAAGTCAGAACTGGAAAGAAAACGATGCTATAGTTGTGAAAATAAAACGCGACGATACACCACAAACCATTAAAGGAACAGTGAAACTTCCTTATGAAGAAAAACAAGTCCTCAAAGCGACCGATGATTCAAAAACACAACTAAAAGAAGCCTGGTTGAAAAGCTAATTTCAAATTCTACTTTAGAAATCCCAATATAGAGATATATTGGGATTTTTTATTAAATTTCGATAAGTTAGTCTCTTATCTTTCCAACTATTTTCTTTATTTTGCAGCAAAATATATAACCAATGAAAAAAATAATTCTTGCATTTGTTTCTCTTGTGCTTTTAGCATCTTGTAACAAAAATGAATCAAAAACAAACTTGCATATTACAGGGAATATCAAGGGGCTGAAGAAAGGCACCTTATACATCCAAAGAATTGTTGACACTAGCCTTGTGGCCATAGACACAATTACAATTGATGGCAGCTCTATATTTGAAAGCGACATCGATTTAAAGTCTCCTGAGATGCTATACTTATTTCTCGACAGAGGTACAAGTAACTCATTAGACAATAACATACTGTTTTTTGCTGAGCCCGGAAATATAACCATAGACACCAAATTGGAGTCTTATATTGCGGACGCTAAAATTACAGGTTCAAAAAATCAAGAATTATTTGAAGAATACAAAAAAATAAATTCTCGTTTTATAGACGAAAAACTAACTTTAATTGAACAAAAGTTCAATGCTATTAAAAACAAGAATAGCAAAGCCGCTGACAGCTTGACCGCAAAACAAGAATCCAACATAAAGCGGAAATATTTGTATGCCACTAATTTCGCGATAAACAATAAAGATCATGAGATAGCTCCTTACATTGCCTTATCCGAGATTTACGACATCAATATTAAATACTTGGATACTATCCAAAAATCAATGAGTCCAAAAGTGGCACAATCGCTCTACGGAAAGAAATTAACCGAATACGTAGCATCCATCAAAAATCAAAAATAGATCGATTAGAAACTCCATTTCGATTATTTGTAAAAACAAAAAAACGTCTCGTGAAAATCGATACGTTTTTTTTTGGCCTATGAAATAAATAAATAATTCATGGACTAGTATAAAATAAAAAACCACCTAACAAAAGTTAGGTGGTTTAACCGATGAGCCGGCGGAGGGACTCGAACCCACGACCTGCTGATTACAAATCAGCTGCTCTAGCCAACTGAGCTACGCTGGCGTCTCATTCAAGGTGCAAATATAAGTCTGAATTTTAAACTTCCAAAATAAATTCGCGCTTTTTTATCGTTTTTTTTGACTACAATTCGTTGATTTTAGCAATCAATTGATTTGCAGTTTGTTCCAATTCTATGTTAATTTGTTTGAAGTGTGCTTTTTTGTTTTCAACTTTCTTAGCGTTCACTTTAGTGATCAAGTCGTCAAATGCAGCAATAGCTTCATCAATTAAATTGTTAGTTTCAGTTGTTGGTTTTCCTGTTGTTGAAATTTCGAACAAGTAAACTGCTTCAATAATATCTCCTAAAACGTAGTTGATGTCTTTTTTTAAATTCTTAATATTTGCCATTTTATTTTTAATTTTAATTTGCGTCTGCAAAAGTACATATAATCTTTCTATTACTCGCTATGAAATGTAAATTTCTAAAATAGAAGCTTTTCCATTAAGAACGAAAAAAGTCATCGCTGCAGGTATCAATATGGTGTCGCCTTTTTTATATTTAAAAATGACATCCTTGTATTCCAACTCAAATTTTCCGTCAACACACATATAGACAGTAAAACTATCCCCCGACTTTGTAAGCTCTTCTGCTCCGTCTAATGGAATAAAATTAGTAGTGAAATAAGGACAGTCTACAATCGTATTTGAGTGATTGATTTTCTTATCGTAGTCCCGATACGTATCTACCTTATTGTAATTGATAGCTTCAAGAGCCAAATCTACATGTAATTCCCTAGTATTGCCCTGAGCGTCGACTCTGTCAAAATCATATAAGCGATAAGTAATGTCAGAAGTTTGCTGAATTTCGGCCACAACTAATCCCGCTCCAATAGCATGAACAGTACCCGTTTCTAGAAAAAAGACATCGCCTTCTTTTACCTTAACATCATCCAGAATAGAAAGCAAGGTTTTATTCTTGAGGTTTTCTAAATATTCGGTTGAATTTGACTTTTCCTTAAAACCAACAATGATTCTAGCATCTTTATCCGCCTGCATGATATACCACATTTCTGTTTTTCCAAAAGAATTATGGCGTTTTTTAGCCAATTCATCATTGGGATGTACCTGAATAGATAAATCTTCGCGGGCATCTAAGTATTTAAAAAGTAATGGGAACTGCTTCCCGAATCTCTTATGAACAGCAGTACCTAATACCTCATCTGCTGACTCGTCAATGATTTCCATCAATGACTTTCCTTTCAATTCTCCATTTGCTACAATACTAATATCACCCTCGACAGTGGACAGCTCCCAGCTTTCACCAGTTATATTAGATGCGATTGGTTTATCAAGAATTGTTTTTAACTTTTCGCCTCCCCAGATTCTTTCTTTTAGTATCGGTTCAAACTGTAAGGGATATATTTTTGCGGCCATTTAAATTTATTTAATAGAAACATGCTTAACTGTTTCAACAATTATAGCGTATGCTATTTATTTATCCGCCAGATTTTTAATGGCTTGTAATGCTTTAGTGATATGCTTCGTGGCCATCATACTACTGTCAAATATCATTTTTATCTCTCCATTTTTATCCGCCACATAAGTCACTCTACCAGGCAACATGCCAAACATGCTTGATGAAACTCCAAATAATTTTCTGATCTTCTTATAATTGTCAGATAAGAGTATAAAAGGTAATTTATACTGTTTGGCAAATTTTTTATGTGAATCAACACTATCGCCACTTATACCAATAACTTCGGCGCCAAAATCTTTAAAGTCTTCGTATTGGTCCCGAAAACTACATGCTTGTGCCGTACATCCCGGTGAACTGTCTTTAGGATAAAAATAGATAACTAGCGGTTTCTTTCCCACCAAGTCTTTGATGTCAAAATCGTTCCCTTCAGTGTCTTTTGCAACGAAATTTGGGATTTTGTCCCCTACTTTCAATTCCATTACTCTCCTTTATATGTTACAAAGTTTCGAGCGGTTTCATAAAGAACGACTTCTAAATCAAAATCAGTTGAAATTCTTTTTCTTATTTTGTTCCAAATCACCACAGCTATATTTTCAGCCGTAGGATTAAGCTCTTTAAATTCAGGAACATCTAAATTTAGATTTTTGTGATCAAACTGATTTTCCACCTCTTCTTTGATGATGTCTGCCAAAATTTTTACGTCCATGACAAACCCAGTTTCTTGATCAATTTGGCCAGTAACACTAACAATCAGGTCATAATTATGACCATGAAAATTGGGGTTATTGCATTTACCAAAAACTGTATCGTTTTTTTCTGACGTCCAATCCTTGCGATACAATCGATGGGCCGAATTAAAATGTGCTTTTCTACTTATGCATACTCTCATGGTACTGTCTTTTTTTTAAAGATTTCCTGAATCTTAGATTTGTATTATTATAATTTATGGTCTTCCAAAAAATGATAGAACTCGTCAAATATGATTTTAAACCATACCGTATAGATTTCTGGATTTAATAGCATGTCGCTTTTTACCTCTTCAATATTCATCCATTTCCAATCCGCTACTTCTTCTGGGTTAATCTCTGGATTTTTGTCATAATAACCAATCATTACGTGGTCGAGTTCATGCTCTGTTAAACCGTTATCAAAAGGAGCTTTATATATAAAATGAAAAAGCTCTTTGAGATCAGTTTTAAAACCCATTTCTTCAAACAACCTTCGAGTTCCGGCCTGAATATTAGTTTCGCCTTCGCGCTGGTGACTGCAACAAGTATTAGTCCAAAGTAACGGGGAATGGTATTTGTGCTGCGCCCGCTGCTGCAACATGATTTCGTTTTTACTGTTTAAAACAAAAACAGAAAAAGCACGATGCAATACTGCTTTTTCATGCGCCTCCAGTTTAGGCATTAGGCCAATTTGTTGATCCTCTTTATTAACTAATATTACGTTTTCTTCTATCATATCAATTTTTTGCATTACAAAAATACAAAAAAGATAAACAAAATAAACGTCTTTAACGTTCTGTTTCTATTTGTTTAAGACCGAAAACCTCACAAAAATTCAATTTGAATTGCGTCTACCCATTCCACTATTCTTTTGTACTTTTGATAATCTAAACTATCGCTTATAATGACCCCGCTAAAAATACGAAAAGCCATCTTAGACGATCTAAATACACTCCTCGAATTCGAGCAAGGGATTATCGCAGCAGAACGTCTATACGACCCGACTTTAAAAGAAGGCACAATTAGTTATTACAATATTGAAAAAATGATTTTAGCCACTGATGTTGAAGTCCTGGTTGCTGAAATTGACGAGCTTATCGTAGGTTCCGGTTATGCGAGAATAGCAGCTGCAAAACCTTATTTAAACCATGAGAATTATGCTTATTTAGGTTTTATGTTTACACATTCGGAATATCGAGGACAAGGGATAAATTCAAAAATTATCGAAGAACTAAAGAACTGGTGTAACTCCCTTGACATATATGAACTACGTTTAGACGTTTACAGCGACAATCCTTCTGCAATAAAAGCCTATGAAAAAGTAGGATTCAAAAAGCACCTCATCAATATGAGAGCGGGTTTATAAACTCCGGCGAAGAAATAAAAAAATAGAACAACTACAAAAAAATGTCAATTATGGAAAATAAAATTAATAAACCCGAAAATCCACATTACTCAAATACCGACACAACACAGCTGCATATATCTGATGCCGAATGGAAAAAAGTATTGCCTGAAGAAGTCTTTCTAGTTACAAGACAGGCTGATACGGAAAGACCTTTTACCGGAAAGTACTGGGATACCGATGAAAAAGGAACCTATTATTGTGCTGCTTGCGGCAACAAATTATTTCGTTCTGGTGGGAAGTTTTCCAGCAGCTGCGGATGGCCCAGTTTTTTTGAACAAGACAATAAAAACAGCGTAATTTATAAAAAAGACAACTCTTTTGGGATGCAGCGAATAGAAGCGCTATGCGGAAGATGCGATGGTCACCTTGGTCATCTTTTTGATGATGGCCCTGCGCCAACCGGTAAAAGATACTGCATGAATTCTATAGCACTTGACTTTATCCCCGACGAAAAATAGCCTCGGGCATTGGACAAGCTTGGCCTTAAACTAAGCTAAGTTTGTTTGTCCAAAATAGCAGCCTTACGAACAAACCTAATGCCGAAATCATCATCTTGGTCGGCGGGAAAAAACGGAAGTACTATTTAAAACCAGCGTTGAAAAATAAAAAACAATAGCTCTTGAAACCGAAAAGTAATTTTCGGTTTTTTTAATTTCGTAAACTAAAAAACAGCGAAGTCAATAATAAAGTTTTTTCTTATATTTGATGGGATAAAGTACAATTCATCAAAGGATAAGATTTTTCAAATAAAATAATCCACAAATAACCTTAATTTTCATGAAAAAACTATTTCTTTACCTTGTCTTTTTGTCCTTTTCTTCTATTATCTCAGCTCAAACCCCAAGTTTAAAAACTAAAATTAATCAAAAGTCAGAATCTATTGAGTCTAAAGTTATTGCTTTAAGAAGAGACTTTCATCAAAATCCTGAATTAGGAAATAGAGAATTCAAAACGGCAGAAAAAATAGCCTCCTACCTTCGTTCTTTAGGTATAGAAGTTCAAACTGGAGTAGCAAAAACTGGAGTAGTTGGTATTTTAAAAGGAGGTAAACCCGGAGCTGTTGTAGCTCTTAGAGCAGATATGGATGCACTACCTGTTACTGAAAGGGTAGACATCCCGTTTGCATCTAAAGTCATCGGGGAATATAATGGCCAATCTGTAGGAGTAATGCATGCTTGCGGACATGATTCGCATATGGCCATTTTACTAGGTACTGCTGAAGTTTTAGCTTCTATGAAAAATGAGCTACAAGGGACCGTGAAATTTATATTTCAACCAGCAGAAGAGGGAGCTCCTGAGGGAGAAGAAGGGGGCGCAGCATTAATGGTAAAGGAAGGCGTCCTTGAAAACCCTAAAGTTGATGTGATTTTTGGCTTACACATCAGTGCTCAAGCTGAAGTTGGCAAAATTAACTATCGTCCTAAAGGAGCCATGGCTGCCTCAGACTGGTTTAAAATAAAAATAAAAGGCAAGCAAGCGCATGGAGCTAGCCCTTGGCAGGGGGTTGACCCAATTGTTACAGCATCCCAAATTATTTTAGGACTACAAACAATTGTTAGCCGAAATGTAGACCTCACAGAATCTGCTGCAGTAGTCAGTGTTGGAAAAATAACTGCTGGCGTAAGAAGTAATATTATCCCAGAAGAACTCGAAATGAATGGTACCATTCGCACACTAGACAGCGAAGTTCAAGAAATGATTCATGCTAAAGTAAATCAAATAGTAACCAACATTGCTGAAAGCGCTGGAGCTACGGCTGAAGTAAGCATCACGAAACAAACCCTTATAACATATAACGATCCTGAATTAACAGAATTAATGCTCCCTTCATTACGGGCAACAGCCGGAGAAACTAACGTTATATTAGCGCCAGCAAGAACTGGAGCAGAAGACTTTTCTTTCTACCAAGCAAAAGTCCCTGGGCTTTTTATTTTTTTAGGAGGGATGCCTAAAGGGAAAGAAGTCTCCGAAACAGCCTCACACCATACACCTGATTTTTACATAGATGAAAGCAGTTTTGTTTTAGGAGTTAAGGCGATGTCAAATTTGACAGTAGATTATATGAATTTAAATGCTGCCAAAATAGGAGCTGAATAATACTAGCGGGAGCTTTTATATCTCTAGATTAAATCAAAAATAAACTAGTAGACTAAAGCTTCTGTTGTTATCTGCTTTTATTTTGCTTTTATTTGTCAAATAAAGAACAATTACGGGCTGTATTAAGTTCCGACTAGAAATTAATTAAATGCTGATTTGTGGAGAAGCAGCCGTAAAATAGATCTCCTAAAAACGAAACAATGAAGTCTGAAACCGAAAAGTGATTTTTGATTCAGACTTCATTGTTTTTTTTTTATCTATGAACCACGGAGCGACTACTGTGTCCAGTTACTATCTAAAAATAACTTAACTTTGCTATATTTTGTAAACTAGGAGAGGGAAGTATATTCAATTTCACAATTCCAAAAAATATAAACATTCAACACTATTTTATATTTGTGAAAACAAAACTAAATAGTGTTTTGTTAGTCGATGACGATGAAGCAACTAATTTTATTAACCGCAGAATTATTGAGAAAGCTGGAATTACAGATCATATTGAAGTCACTTATAATGGTAAACAAGCTTTAGACTATCTTTGTTGTAGAGGAAAATATGAAAAAGAAGGAGCGCAATTTCCAAAACCAATGTTGATCTTAATGGACATCAACATGCCTGTTATGGATGGCTGGGATTTTTTGACTGCTTATCGTGAGCTGGATAGCAATAAAAAAAACGCAAAAATATTAGTAATGCTCACCACATCCTTCACACCGTATGACAAAATAAGAGCCGAGAATATTTTAGAAATTTCTGGGTTTCAAAGCAAACCTTTGGATCTAACAAAAGTAAGCCGCATAATGAATACCTACTTTGGGGATTCTGATTAATATTTACAATTCGCAGACAAACAATTAACGATCCACATCACTAGGCAAGAAGCTAAGGCTTCTATTTGTTTTTGAATAATTGTTTTTTATTTAAACTTTCCCCGATCATTAAGGCACATTTTTCACCATCAATAGCGGCAGATATAATACCCCCAGCATAACCGGCTCCTTCGCCGCAAGGATACAATCCCTTTATTTGCATATGCTCATATGTTATAGGATCTCTTGGAACACGAACAGCCGAAGAGGTTCTTGATTCTGGAGCGTGCAATATGGCCTCATTAGTCAAGTAGCCTTTCATAGACTTTCCAAATTCAGAAAAACCTTCACGCAATATTTGAGTCAGGAAACCAGGAAAAACCTGTCCCATTTCTACCGAAGTGGTCCCAGGAACATATGATGTTTTCGGAATTTCAGAAGAAACTCTACTTTGTGTGAAATCAATCATTCGTTGAGCAGGAACTCTTTGAGTTTCCCCAGCTAGATGCCATGCTTTTTGTTCGATACTTTTTTGAAATTCCATTCCAGCCAAAGCTCCATATTTGGCAAACGGCTTAAAATCTTCTAGTTTCAGTTCAACAACTATCCCCGAGTTGGCGGTCGCCTGATCCCGTTTTGATGGAGACCAGCCATTTGTAACCACTTCTCCTGGACTAGTTGCGCAAGGGGCAATTACACCTCCCGGACACATACAGAAAGAATACATTCCCCTTCCTCCCACTTGCTTTACTATACTATAGGGAGCAGGTGGTAAAAGCGCACCACGATAATCACAGCTATATTGAATACTGTCAATTAACGATTGCGGGTGTTCAGCCCTAACTCCTAAGGCAAAAGCTTTAGCCTCGATAAATATTTTTTTGCGATCCAGCAGCTCAAAAACATCCCGCGCAGAATGTCCCGTAGCCAAAATTAATTTATTCGCTAGAATAGTAGTTCCCTTTTGGGTTACGATTCCTTCCACTTCATTGCTTTTGACTAAGATATCAGTGACTCTGGTCTCAAACAATACCTCCCCCCCACATTCAATAATTTTTTCACGAATATCTTGAATAATTTGAGGTAATTTATTAGTTCCGATATGCGGATGTGCCTCCACTAAAATATCCGGTGTCGCACCGTAAGCAACCAACAGCTCTAGAATCCGGTTTACATCCCCTCTTTTTTTGGAACGGGTATATAGTTTTCCATCAGAGTAAGTTCCTGCCCCACCTTCACCGAAACAATAATTAGAATCTTCATTTACAATATGGTCTACATTGATAGCCTTTAAATCACGACGACGACCACGTACCTCCTTTCCCCGTTCGATGACTATTGGCTTTAGGCCCAATTCAATTAACTGCAGGGCGGCAAAAAGTCCCGCAGGGCCAGCGCCCACAACAATAACTTCTTGTGCAGTGCCAACATTGGGATAGTCTGGAATTTGAATTTTATTCTCCTGAAAAGCTTCCCCTTTCAAATAAACGGCTACTTTTAAATTAAGCTTTATTGTTTTCTGACGGGCATCAATGGAGCGTTTTAATATGGAGACTTGTTGAATTTCTTTTGGAGAAATTTTTAATAATTTTCCAAGATAATCTTTTAGCAACAAGTCGTTTGCGGCTATTTCTGGAGATACTTGTAATAGGTGTTCTTGAGGCATTTGTGAATTTGTTATTCTATGACATGCTTAATCGGTCATCCGAGAACAGTATCAAAGTGCAAAAATAGTATTTTGAAGTGGATTTGATAGTTTGTTTATTCGCTTTTAAGCGCATAAACATTGTAACTTTGCTTTTTTAAATCAAAAACACACAAAAATGTCTAGAAAAATAAAATTAATATGGGATTTCCGTGGGCCTGCTTCCACAAAAACAGCCGAACATCATGAAGTTCATCTGAAAGAGTACATTGCTATTGAAAAATTACCTTTGAACATTACGGGCTTTGAGATCCAAAGTGAGATGATGGCTATCGCTTTTATGGTAGTCACGGACGAACATATGATCCAGGTACGGGATGCCCTAAAACCTAATCGTGGCGAAGTTTATGTCGAAACAGAAAAGTCATAATATCTTAAAGAACGAACTCTTAGACATTATGACTTGATAGCTTTAAGACTTCAAGACTAATTAGCGACTTCGCTAATAAATTTAATTCGCATTAAACGAAGTTCTTCTGTATCGTATTCACCATCAAACTCTTTTAGTGCCGATTCAATTTGGTCGGTTGCTGATTCCATAAAATAGTCATAAATCTCAGCTTGTTGATCATCATCCAACATCTCGTCAATCCAATATTTGATATTCAGCTTAGTCCCAGAATAAACTATTTGTTCCATTTCTTTCATCAAAAGATCCATAGAGAATCCTTTGGCTTTAGCTATATCATCAAGAGGTAACTTGCGGTCAACATTTTGAATAATATATAATTTATTAGCCGACTTGATTCCTGTTGACTTTACGATTAAATCTTCAGGACGAAGGATCTCATTATCTACAACATAATGACTTATTAATTCAACGAATTCTTTACCGTACTTCTTTGCTTTACCTTCCCCAACCCCATGAATGTGGATTAATTCCTCTGCGGAGATTGGATATTTTAAAGCCATGTCTTCAAGTGAAGGGTCTTGAAAAACGACAAAAGGAGGAACGCCAATTCTCTTAGCCACCTTTTTACGTAAATCTCGCAACATTGCCATTAAGGTTTCGTCGATAACGCCCGATAATTTCGAAGCACTTACAATGGCCTCATCTACCTTTTCATTGTACTCATGATCCTCAGACATCATAAAAGAACTTGGGTTCTTTATAAAGTCTAATCCCTTGTCAGTAATTTTAACGATACCATAGGTCTCAATATCCTTAGCCAAATAGCCCGCTACAAGAACCTGCCGCAATAAGGCCATCCAGTATTTCTCATCAAAGGCAGCTCCTGATCCAAAAAAAGGCTGAACATCTGTTCTATGTGCCTTTATCACTGCATTAACCCTACCGGTTAAGGTGAAAACAATCTCCTTGGATTTATATAAATGCCTAGTATCTCTTACCACTTCTAGCAATTTCAAGACCTGATTTTGGGCTTCGATTTTTACTTTTGGATTTCTGACGTTGTCATCCATATCTGCACCCTCACCCGTTTCACTATCGAACTCTTCACCAAAATAATGCAACAAAAATTTTCTTCTAGACATGGAGGTTTCGGCATAAGCCACGACTTCCTGTAATAAAGCAAAGCCGATTTCTTGCTCTGCAACGGGTTTCCCCGACATGAATTTTTCTAGTTTCTCAACATCTTTGTATGAATAGTAAGCTAAACAATGACCTTCGCCGCCATCCCGCCCGACACGACCCGTCTCTTGATAATAGCTTTCTAAAGATTTTGGAATGTCATGATGAATCACAAAACGAACATCTGGCTTGTCAATCCCCATACCAAAAGCGATGGTCGCCACAACAACGTCTACATCCTCCATAAGAAACATGTCTTGATGTCTAGCTCGAGTTTTCGCATCTAATCCAGCATGATATGGTACTGCGCTGATTCCGTTCACTTGTAACACATGAGCGACTGCCTCAACTTTTTTGCGACTCAAGCAATAAATGATTCCTGACTTCCCCTTATGCTGTTTTATAAAACGGATGATGTCAGATTCTACGTTTTGTGTTTTTGTGCGTACCTCATAATACAAATTAGGCCTGTTGAACGATGCCTTAAAAGTAGTGGCATCAGACATGTCCAAATTTTTCAGAATATCTTCCTGCACTTTTGGAGTTGCCGTAGCTGTAAGACCAATAATAGGTAAGTCACCCAGTTGTCTTATAATCTGTTTCAAATTTCTGTATTCTGGTCTAAAGTCGTGACCCCATTCAGAGATACAATGCGCTTCATCAATAGCAAAAAAAGAAATCTTGACCGTTTTAAGAAAATTAACATTTTCCTCCTTAGTCAAAGATTCTGGCGCGACATACAGCAGTTTTGTCAGTCCGGACGTAATGTCTTTTTTGACTTGCGTAATCTCCGTTTTTGTTAGTGAAGAATTTAAAACGTGGGCAATCCCGTTCTCTGAAGACAAGCTTCGAATTGCATCGACCTGGTTTTTCATTAAGGCAATCAAAGGAGAAACAACAATAGCAGTTCCCTCTTGTATTAAAGCTGGCAGTTGATAACAGAGTGACTTACCACCTCCTGTTGGCATAATGACGAATGTATTTTGCTTATTGAGCAAACTTTTAATCACTTGCTCCTGCAGGCCCTTAAATTGACTAAAGCCAAAATATTTCTTTAATTCTTTATGGATGTCATTTTCGTTTGAATTCATTCTTTATTATGTGGTATTTTGTATAAATTTGCGATATATAAAGATACAACTTTCTTTAACACATACAAATTTTAAACATTCTGTTTTGATATCTAACGAAAATATATTGGCTATCGCCAAAAAAACCATCTTGTCTGAGAGCCAATCGATTACAAAGTTAACTGAGCTACTGGATGATAATTTTTCAGATGCAACTCAAGCAATCTATAATTCAAAAGGGCGATTGATCGTCACCGGCATCGGAAAAAGCGCTATCATAGCACAAAAAATGGTAGCTACCTTCAACTCTACAGGAACTCCGTCCATGTTTCTTCATGCTTCCGAAGCAATTCACGGAGATTTAGGTATGGTACAAAATGACGATGTGATTATATGCATTTCTAAAAGCGGAAATAGTCCAGAAATAAAAGTTTTAGTTCCTCTTCTTAAGCGTTTTGGAAATATATTAATTGCCATTACGGGAAACATAAGCTCATTTCTGGCCAAAGGCTCGGATTTTATTTTAAACACTACGGTAGAAACCGAAGCTTGTCCTATCAACTTAGCGCCAACAAACAGCACTACTGCCCAACTGGTCATGGGTGATGCCCTAGCAGTCTGCTTGATGGAAATCCGTGGTTTTACGCCAGATGATTTTGCAAAATACCATCCGGGAGGTGCATTAGGAAAAAAATTGTTGCTTAGGGTCCAAGACATGTTGGAACATACACTAAAACCAATGGTTTCTCCAGACACTTCGATAAAAAAGGTGATTTTTGAAATTTCGGAAAAACGACTGGGCGTGACCGCAGTTGTGGATCAGGAAAAAGTCATCGGTATTATTACTGACGGTGATATACGAAGAATGCTGAGTGAAAGGGATTCTTTTGCCGATTTAACCGCAAAAGACATCATGACCAGAAACCCCAAATTGATCCAGTCAACAGACATGGTCGTAGACGCTTTAAACATTCTCGAAGATTTCTCTATTACCCAACTGGTAGTTGTAGAGAACGAGAAGTACAAAGGTATTTTACATTTACATGATATTTTAAAAGAAGGAATACTATAATGGCAAAAAAAAACTTGAACGAGATGTCGTTTTTAGATCATCTTGAAGATTTAAGATGGTTATTGGTGCGAAGTACAATAGCAATAGTAATTATGGCTTTTGCCACGTATTTTTTTAGTGATTACTTGTTTGACACTATCATATTTGGTCCGGTACGGCCAACATTTACTACCTATCAATTTTTTTGTGACCTATCTCAATACTTCGGATTAACGGATAGTTTCTGTATTACTGAATTTCCCTTTATCATCCAGAATACCTCCATGGAGGGACAGGTAAATGTGTTTATTTGGGTGTGTCTTCTTGCCGGATTTATTCTAAGTTTTCCTTATATCTTATTAGAAATATGGAAATTTATAAGTCCTGCACTTTACAAGAATGAAAAGAAAAATGCCAAGGCATTCATATTTTTTTCTTCGCTACTCTTCTTTATTGGAGTGCTATTTGGCTATTATATCGTAATTCCCATGTCAGTTAACTTTGTCGCAACTTTTAAAGTCAGTGATTTAGTCCTCAATCAGTTTACATTAGACTCCTATATTGGGTTGGTAAAAACCTCCGTTTTGGCAAGTGGATTGTTTTTTGAATTACCAATTATTATCTACTTCTTGACAAAACTGGGATTAGTGACTCCTGCGTTTTTAAGAACCTATCGCAAATACGCTATTGTACTTGTTCTTGTCGTGGCTGCCATCGTAACGCCACCGGATGTTGTAAGTCAAACTATCGTTGCAATACCAATGTTATTAATCTATGAAGCAAGTATCTTTATTTCAGTACTTGTAACTAAAAATAAAAAAGAATAATTATGAGTGCTATTATTGAAGAATTTAATGACTACCGTTCTAAAATGAACGAAAAATTACTGGCTGACAACAACAAAATAGTGAAGCGTATTTTCAACCTCGACACCAATGCTTATGCGGCAGGTGCCCTCGACGTGAAAACAAAAGAACTACTAGGATTGGTCGCCTCTGCCGTTTTACGTTGCGATGACTGTGTAAAATACCACTTGGAAACCAGCCATAAAGAAGGGGTTACCAAAGAAGAAATGATGGAAGCAATGGGAATTGCCACATTAGTTGGCGGAACTATCGTTGTACCACATTTGCGCAGGGCATATGAATTTTGGGAAGCATTAGAAGAAGAGGCCGCGAAATAGTATTCCTTACCCAATATAAAACGTCTTACTATTTTTGAGAGGTCAATTGCATTACGAAAGAGACTAAAATATTGTTAATAGCTTGATTTTCTGATTTGTTTATTCGTTTATTTGTAACGGTTAGGCAGTACTATGATTAAACAATTACACGAAACAAAATGATTTTAAGAGCAGAAAACTTAGTTAAAAAATATAAAGGACGAAGTGTAGTTAAAGGCATTTCGGTTGAAGTAAACCAAGGCGAAATCGTAGGTCTTTTGGGACCAAACGGTGCTGGAAAAACAACTTCCTTTTATATGATTGTGGGCTTGGTAAAACCCAATTCAGGAAACATCTACCTTGATGATAGGAACATTACCGACTACCCCATGTACAAAAGGGCCCAGCACGGGATTGGTTATTTGGCGCAAGAAGCTTCCGTTTTTAGGAAACTAAGCATCGAAGACAACATATTGAGCGTTTTACAGCTAACTAATCTTTCAAAAGAAGAACAAGAGGCCAAAATGGAAAGCTTGATTGATGAATTTGGTTTACAACACATTCGCACGAATCGGGGCGATTTACTTTCGGGTGGTGAGCGACGTCGTACTGAAATAGCGCGCTGTTTAGCTACAGACCCAAAATTCATTTTGCTCGACGAACCCTTCGCCGGCGTCGACCCTGTTGCTGTTGAGGACATACAACGAATTGTAGCGCAATTAAAAAATAAAAACATAGGTATTTTAATTACTGATCACAACGTTCAGGAAACCCTCGCTATTACCGACAAAACCTATCTTATGTTTGAGGGTGGTATATTGAAAGCTGGAATTCCCGAGGAATTGGTGGAAGACGAAATGGTACGTAGGGTATATTTAGGACAGAATTTTGAATTGAGAAAGAAGAAATTGGAGTTTTAAAAGAGTAGTCAGTTCTAAGAGAGTGGTCAGTGGTCAGTGTAAAAGAGTAATCAGTTCTAAGAGAGTAGTCAGTAGTCAGTTCTAAGAAAGTCATCAGTTATAAAAAAAGTGGTCAGTGATCAGGTTAAAAGAGTGATCAGATTAAAAAAAAAGTGGCCTGTGATCAGATTAAAATTAAGTGCACAGCGATTGGCTTAAAAGAGTAATTAGTTATAGAAAAAGAACTTTATTTTGTTACAAAATTAAAGAATATCAAATCCACGACTTAAACGAATTTACTTTATGAGCCAAAAAGAAAAACCCGGTAAAGACACTATAGAGAAATGGCACAAAGACCCCAATAACTGGAAGCTCGGCATTTTTTACTACAACAAAGAAGACAAACGCATATTGCCACCTAAAAGAATGGCTTGGGCTGGCTGGACTGTTAACTTTGCCAATTCAATTTCCGTTGCCGTTTTTTTGATTGTTATTATTATAATAATTGGAATAAGCCTGATTCTGCCAAAATAATGGATGAGTACTGAATACTGCTCACTGAACACTGCTCACTGAACACTACCAACTACTCCACTGTAATAAACTGCAATTGCTGTAAATCTCCGTTGTAAATATTAACATCTACATTCCCTTTAATTCCATTTACGGATGCTTTTTCTGTAAATTGCCAGAACAACCACTCCTCGTCAATTTTCTCACGGTAAAAATTATAATTGGCAATCCAAAAAAGGTAATCACTGAATTCTTCTTTCAAGAAATCGTCATAATAGCTCTCTCCGGTGTAAATAATTGGCTTCACTTTATAATGTTCCTCCACCTTCTTCAACCATCTTTTCAGTCCAACTTTTAGTTGTTCTATCGATTGATTTTTAGGTAATTTTTCAATGTCCAAAACCGGAGGTAAGTCTCCCTTACTCAAAGAAACAGTTTTAATAAAAAGCTCCGCCTGATCTAGCGAATTTTCATTGGGACGGTAATAGTGATAAGCTCCCCTTAGGAGTTTGTTTTTTTTGGCGCCAAGCCAGTTATTCTTAAACTGTCTGTCAAGTCTGTCTTCACCAACTGTTGCGCGGATGAAGACGAAGTCTACAGGGTACTTGCTTTCTAGAGTATCTACTTCCAACCAACTAATTTTTCCTTGGTATTCAGACACATCTATACCTATTGATTTTCCTTCGTGTTTATCTAAAACTTGCTGATTTCGCACATCAGAAATACGTTTGTCTTCCAACTCCTTTTGTGCAATGTGATTTGATTTAAAACTAAAATAATAGCCCAGACCGCTGCGATAGTGGTAGCCTAGTCCAAAAACAAGAAGAACAAAAAAAGCAAGTACCATAAATTGCAATACTTTGCCAGAAAAAAAAGACCCTTTCTTTTTAGTCCTTCTCCTTATAATAGTTTTTTTCTTAACGCTTTTTCTTCTCATCCAATAAAAATTTATTGCTCACGATCGACAGCAACACATAACTAATGATGATCAAAGGAATTCCTGCATATTGGAAAAAAAACAACAACAAAAAGGACAGAAACAAAAAGCCAATCTGAAGTGCGTTATGTTTAAAACTAAACTTTTTAACCTTCAAAGAAAATAAAGGAATCTCCGCATTTAAAATATAAGCGCTAAATAATGTTATGATCAACAAAACCCATTGACTTGTGAGGATTTCGAGAGTAATTAAAGAATCGGAATATTTTAGTACCAGAGGCAAACTCAAAATAAACAAGGCATTGGCTGGTGTGGGCAAACCGATGAAAGAATTAGTTTGACGCGTATCAATATTAAATACGGCTAAACGATAACAAGATCCCAGAGTGATAATAAACCCAAGGTAGGGCAACAGGGGACTCGCAGAAATCTCGTGCTGGCTATTTGAAAGCATAAAAAACATCACATATCCCGGAACCACTCCACTAGTTACCATATCAGCCAAAGAATCCAACTGCAAACCTAGCGGTCCAGATACTTTCAACAGTCGAGCAAAAAAGCCATCAAAAAAATCCAAAAATATTCCAAGACAGACAAAATAAAAAGCCATTTCGAAATCCGAATTAGTTACGAAGACCATAGCAATGCAACCGCATAGCAGATTAAGTAGCGTAATTGAATTGGGGATGTGTTTTTTAATGTTCATTACAATTTGAAATTTAAAGTCTTAGCCTACAAATTTAATATAATAAGTGAATCCATTCCCCGTTTTGTATAGAGATTATCAACAGCGCTTTTCCCATTGACATTTATTTATCGCAAGAGCAAAAGAAGCTCAGTAAAAAATTATATTTTTGATAAAAATTAAACGGCTTCTCCGCTTGTAAAAACGATTCGATTGAAAAAATTTCAATTCTTTATATTGCTTTTGATTTGCTCCTTAAGTTATGGGCAAACCCTTAGAAAATATTCCAATGAATTTATGAATATTGGCGTTGATGCGGCTGCCTTGGGCATGGCGAATGCGGTTGTGGCCTCGACAAATGACGTGAATTCAGCTTATTGGAATCCGGCGGGCCTTAGTAATCTGGAAGACCATCAAATTTCTCTGATGCACGCGAATTACTTTGCTAATATCGCTCAATACGATTATATCGCCTACGCCAGTCCTATTGATGACCGCAGTGCCTGGGGAATTTCATTAATCCGTTTTGGAGTTGACGATATCCTGAACACGACTGAATTGATTGACAGCCAAGGAAATATTGACTACAACAGAATCAGTCTTTTTTCCACCGCCGATTACGGCTTTACTTTTTCCTCTGCGCGCAAATTAGCCGTTCCAGGATTTCAATATGGCGTCAACACAAAACTTATAAGAAGGCTAATCGGTAAATTTGCTAGCTCTTGGGGATTTGGTTTTGATGTTGGACTACAATTCGAAAGAAATGACTGGCAATTTGGACTGATGGTTCGCGATATCACCACCACCTGTAATGTGTGGAATATTGATGAGAAGGAGTACCAAAAAATTGCCGACGCAGTACCAGGCCAAAACCAAGAACTACCTGAAAGCAGTGAGATTACTGCTCCCAAAGTGCAGCTGGGACTTTCTAAAAAGTTTATCATCCGTTATGACTACAGTCTTTTGGCTGCAGCCAATATTAATATGCGATTTGCCAAAACTAATGATTTGATTTCAACTGATTTCGTCAGTGTTGATCCTGCCTTGGGTTTTGAATTTGGCTATACTGATTTGGTTTTTGTTCGCGCTGGCGTGGGTAACTTTCAAAACATACAGCAATTAGACAGCACCAAAAAAGTGGGGTTCCAACCCAATATGGGTTTGGGCTTTAAATACAAAGGCATCCAAGTGGATTATGCTTTAACCAATTTAGGGCAATCAGAGCGCAGCTGTATATTCTAATATTTTTTCGGTAAAAGTAGACTTATCTCTATTTAGAAACTGATTACACTCTTTAACATAACAAAAATGAAGGTTTCCGTTTTAAAAAAAATAATCTTTTTCGCCCTTTTCATAGGCAGTGCAACTAGCAGCTTTGGCCAAAACAAAATCTTGTCTCAAAATGCCAAAGTTAGTCTATTGACATGTGGAACTGGCAATGAATCCTATTCGCTGTTTGGACATACTGCAATCCGAATCACAGATACAGAGCATTTTATAGATCTAGTTTATAATTATGGTGCTTTTGATTTCAATACACCCAATTTTGTCGCTAAATTCACAAAGGGAGACCTACAATATTTTGCGGTAGCCCATCCCTTTTCAGACTTCATGAATGAATACAGCTATGAAAGAAGGTCGGTTTACGAGCAGGAACTAAATATTCCGTATGCTCTTAAACAAAAACTATTTGATAATTTGAATACGTCTCTGGCATCGGGAGAAAGCCACTACACCTATAAATTCATCGATAAAAACTGTACGTCCATGGTAGTCGATATCATCAATAAAACCCTGGACACGGTCGCGATAGTCAAAAACACCGATACTCACATTACATACAGAACTATCTTGTATCCTTATTTTGACGGTCACTTTTACGAACAACTGGGCACCAGTATTATTTTTGGGAAAAAAGTGGACCAATTGGGAACAAAGATCTTTTTGCCCTTCGAATTGCTAAAAAGTTTGAAAAAAGTGCAATACAACAATCAGCTGCTCGCGCAAGAAAACAAGACCCTACTCGAGTTCAATGAAACTCCTCCGAGTTCATGGTGGAACAATTGCCTTTCTTACCTTCTTTTCCTGATAGCGATAGTTATTGTAAACAGACAATTCACAAATCAGTTGTATCTTTTTACGATGGGAGTGCTGGGTTTGTTCTTTTTGGCCGTGGGATTCTATTCCAGCCATCTGGAGTTGGTCTACAATTACAATGTCCTCTTATTCAATCCGGGCGCACTGGCGCTTCTTTATTTCTGTTATAGGAAGAATAAAAAATGGATTTATGCACTGTCTTTATTCAACCTTGCTGCGTTGGTCGTTTACTTATTTATTTTAATCAACAAAGCCCATCTTTTGATTGTACTCCCTATGGTAGTGACTAGTGGCGTTCTATTAGTGAGATTGTTAATCGCAAACAGACGAACTTCGATCGTCGTTCAGCGTTAACCGATTTTCTTTAATCGAAAATCAAACAACGGTCAACGATTCCCTACTGTCCCCTATAAAACAAAACAGTAGTGATGGTTTTTAATGTAATATTAAAATCCAGGTAGAAACTCCTGTGCTTGATATAATAAAGGTCGTATTGCAGTTTAATCAGGCTATCCTCTATAGTTTCCCCATAAGAATAATTAACCTGTGCCCATCCGGTCAGCCCAGGTTTAATAACGTGTCTCGTCTCATAGAATGGCATGAGCACACTGATTTCTTTTACAAATTGTGGTCTTTCGGGACGCGGGCCTATAAGTGCCATCTCTCCTTTAATGATATTAATAAATTGGGGAATTTCATCTATCCTTGATTTTCTTAAAAATTTTCCAAATGCGGTAATCCTTATATCATTTACTGTAGTAAAAACGGCGCCATTCAACTCTGCATCCTGCAACATAGTTCGGAATTTCAAAATATTGAACACCACACCATCTTTTCCTACGCGTTCTTGGGTATAAAACAATTTTCCTCTGTTGCCTAAAGCATTTCCAAAGAGTATCAAGGGTGATAGTATAACCCCAATGATCAGCCCTATTAAAGAAACTACTATTTCAAAAGATCTAATTATTGATAAATACAATTTATTTTGATTGCTTCTGCTAAATGGAAAAAAACTATAGAAATCTCTGGCCATATGTTGAACAGGAATACGCTGTGTCTTACTTTCATACACTTGGGCATATTCCCTAATCACTTTACCAGACTCTAATAGTTGAAGTAATTGTTGGTATAATCCTGCAGTAATCCCTTGGGTGTTTTGTGTTGCAAGTACAACTTCCGTAACCGCATTTTCTTTTACAAAAGAAATTAAATCATCCCTTCTAACATGTTGCACGAAATGGTCTCGTGAAAGCGGCTGATTTTCAGTTTTGTCTCCACTCACATAACCAATAATTTTGTAGTGGGGATCTATGTTTTCCAAGCCCAAAACGAGCTCTTCCAGCTGCTCTTCTTCGCAGATTAATATAGCATTTTGGAGAAAACGAGTCGATGCCAAAAATCGAACATAAAACAACCTCCAAAAAATCAAGGCCGCAAATATAACAACATAAAATGCAAAAATCTGAAGCCGATTAGCGGGTAATTCAGGCGCAAAAACTGGGGTCAACAGATAGACCAAAACGGTGGTAGAAACAGTAAGAAGTGTACTTTTTAAAATCTGAAATTCATTGCTAGCCACCTGAAGATTATACATCTCGAAGATCGCTCCGAAAATATTGATATAAATGGCCAAAACAAACACCACATAAAAATTAGAAACAGCGGCTTGCAAATAATTTAATCCTAAACCGTTCCCAACCACGTACAAACCAACCAATGCAAAAAATACATCAAATAGCCGAAGAATCATTTTCCTCTCGGAGACTTCAAAATGTATTTTATTCTTAAACATTAGTTTCGTGGTTACCACCGCAATTTAATGCTTTTGACCTCATCTCGTTCTAAAAAACGTTAAATATTTTAACAAGATTTGTTTCCTTTAAAGACCTAATCTATCTAACGCGGAAGAAACAGCTAAACTACAGTGCAAAACATGAAAAATGTATGCTACATCTTAGCTCTCTGTCGGGCCGTACTAAAATACTGAACACTGATCCCTAAAAACTGACCACTGAACACTACTCACTGAACACTGCTACCTGATTTCTGATCACTGATCACTGAACACTGCCCACTTCTCACTACTCACTACTCACTGCTCACTACTCACTGCTCACTGAATACTACTCACTAAAAACTAAACACTGCCCACTGAATACTAATCACTTCCTACCCACCCCCAATTGCACATTAAGCAATGACAAGGAATACACAAACGCAGGCAAGGCAGTTCGCATCGCCGCATGATTGATCGTCAAAAACCAAAAAGCCAAGAAGCACAACAAATACATATTAAAACTGTTTTCCAGATACAATACTAAGGGCGTAAAAAGAAGAATCAATAAGCCAAAAATCCCCAAGCTACCATGTTCTGCAAGCATACGGGTAATTTCATCGTGTGAAGCGACAAACGTGCCCGTTTTTGATTCTCTAATTTCAGCTCCTTTGGCGACTCCAACTCCAAAAATAGGATTTTGTAAAAACATATCGATTTCACTAGTAGCCACATCTTCCCTACCTGTAAACTTACTTGCTTTGTCCCTTCCCGCGGCATCCTGATTGGCATACCGCTTATTGATCAAACCGCCTGTCTGTAATGAGGTGTAAGTCCAAATGGAAATCATTGCTACTGCAATAATAACAAAAATGTAATTCAACTTTAGCTTTCCTCGGGTGTTGGTTTTAAAATACAAGAAAAACAATAATAAAACAATCATCAGAAAGCCAGTAATCATGCCCCCTCGAGAAAAAGTAACCATTCCCCGATAACTAATATTGAAAACAATGATCAAGTTAAGGAGTACCAAAAACTTGGATCTGGATTCTAAAATAATCCTAGAGAAAAAAATAAACATCCCCAGTCCTAAAAAGGTGGCCACCTGATTGGGACCAAAACCCCCTGAAGTTTCAAAATTAGATTGTGTACCCGTAATCACATCACGTACATTGGGCGTATAAAAAAACAAATAAATCGCACAACTTAAAATGGGGAGTCCCAAACTAAGTAGAATATTATTGAGCTGTGCAAGCCCAATTTTTCGTCTATAGCTATATATAGAGGCTAGGCCTAAGCAGACTGGCCCTGAAATATTAAAGGCGATAGTGGTCCTTATATTAGTATCAAAATCCAACACAAAAGTAGCAATCAGCACGCTAGGCACCAACAGCAACAAAAAAATCCAATAAGGTATAGCCCCTTTCGAAAAGCCACTAAAATACATCCCTATAAAAATAAAAAATACAACCCCGTATTTTGAAAACTCATAGGATATATTTCCTCCTGTCATTCTTAGCAACACTTCACTGCCTGCTATATAAGCAGCTACCATCAAAGCTTCATTATTTTTATCCTTCGATTTAATCACATAATAAGTACCCAAAATAAAAATAGAATACCCATATAATTTTGCGGTAAAAGGCAGCAAATAAATCACAAACCCAATAAAGACATGGATTAGAATTAAATAGAGATATGATAATTCTTCTTTTTTCATTTCAAAATAGTGCTTTGCAACCAATTTAAATATTTCTTAACTACCACCCCTTCTGAAAAGTTTTCAGTTACCGTCTTATACAATTCATTGCCAAAAGTAATCTTCAAATTATCGTCATCGATTAATTCCGCTACTACCTTATAAAACGCTTCTTCCTCTTCAGCATTCACTATAAAGCCGTTTTCACGGTTTTTAATTACCTCAGAAATATCTCCCACATTCGTAACTACTACTGGCTTTTTATGAAAGCCATATTCGAGTAAAGCAACAGGCAGTCCTTCTGATTTTGAACTAAGGATTCCGATACTAGCCTGTTCTAAAATAGCTCCTATATCTTGACGTGTGCCGTAAAGAAAAAACATTTCATCCAAATTATAAGCACTAATAAGATTCTTTATTTTTCGTGAGTATGTATCATCGAAATCTTTACCTATCAGGTGAAAACTCCAGCCAGGATAAAATTCTTTTATTTTTCTGGCCACCTCCAACACTAAAAAGTGGTCTTTTTGCGCTCTCAAATTTGCCAACAGGACTATTCGCTTACCGGGCACGCCTTTCAAAGTTGTAGCCGGTAAAACTTCTTTTTTTACTCCAGAAAAATTGGGCAAATAAATAACATTTTTAAAACACAGAACTTCAGTAGACCAGTTTTTAAGCTTCTGATTTACGGCTATAATTCCGTCAAAAAAGGGGATTGTAATTCTAAAAACTAAGCTAGCTCTTTTATTTAGAAACTCACTGTCACCATAATGGTCCTGCCAAATCAACTTTATCGAAGGACAAATCAATTTCAAAAGAAAAGCAATAAAGAAAGAGCTGCTATGGGCTTGAACAATAGCAACATTATTTATTTTTACAAAATTACGCAGCCGAAACAGAGCTCCCAGATCAAAGGTGCTTTTTTTATTTAGATGAAAGTACGATACCTGATCGCCTAATTGCTGAACCAATGGTCCTCCTTCACGACTGCTAACTAATCCCGAAAATTTTACATTCTTCGCTAGTGCATTGGCATAGTTCACCGCCATGCTTTCGGCACCTCCAGCTTCGAGTGAGTCTATAATTTGAAGTATACGCATTGGACCATTAATTTTTTGATTTCCGATTCAAAAACATCAAGCGTATAAGCCTGAGACCATTCAAAAGCTTTTTTCTGCTTTATAATGTAATCATTAGTAGTAGTTAATAATGTGGCTATTTGCATCACATCGCTATTCAAATTCTTATTCAATAAAACACCTCTATTTCCGTTATCCAGCATAAAGGGAACGCAGGAAACCGAAGTCGCAATGGGAACACAGCCCCAAAACATACCTTCTGCAATTGCTTTGGGCCAACCTTCACTTTCAGAAGGAAGCAATACAAAATGACTTTCTAGATATGCTGTTTTCAAAGTTCCTTTATCTTGATTTCCTTTTAGGGAAATTACCTCAGCTAACTTATTTTTTAAAATATATCTTTCTAAATTATTTCGCTCTACCCCTTCTCCATATATATTCAAACAAACATCAAAACCTCTACTGAATAATCCTTCTACTATTTGTACCGCATACATTGGGTTTTTACCTTTAACTAAGCTCCCTAAAAAAATGAAGGTAATTTTAGATCCTAAATTTTTAACAATCAAAGATTCTTTCTCCTCTTCATAATAACTGGCCGTAAAAAAAGCCTTTATATTTTTGGATTGATTAGGCCACTCCCCATAAATTAAAACCTGCATCTTTCTGGTCAAAAAAGTATTACTTAAAATCCATTTTTGCAAACGATAACTCCGTGGTTGCTTAGATTGTGGGTCCCAGTTCCCTGCATACTTGGCCGTTTTTGGTGTGTTTGGGAAGAGTATCTGAACAAAACAGCCCAATAACCCTAGATTTCCTGGACAACGTATATGGATATGATCGGCCCAATAAAAAGCTTTAAATAGGATAATTATATTATAAAAAGACCAAAGAAAGGACTGCATTTTAGCTTTAAAACTAAGGCCATTTAAATCTATTAATTTAAAATGTTTCTTAATTTCAAACGGTACTTTTGATATTAACAACCCTCTATCTGCTTCCCAAACAGGGCAACAGAATGCTATTGTACTTTCAGTTTTATTCCAGACTATAAGTTCGCTTACATAAGGTCCATAGGCGTATATATCCTTCTCCATATATATAAACGGCGCAGTTGAAACAATCAATAACTTCATTAAATATAGCCTTTAGATCCATTACTAGAAACAACTATTGCAGGAACACCCATAACAACAACATTATCTGCGAAAGAAGTATTTACCATAGAACAAGCACCAATTAATACATTATTACCAATTGTAATTTTTCCTGCCACAACAACGTTAGCACCAATATAAACATCATTACCAATTATTGGTATACCTCTTCTTTCATCAATTCCAGATACTCCAATAGTGACTCCCTGAGAAACATTGCAATTATCCCCCAGAATAGCATTGGAGTTGAATACAATTCCCCCAAAATGACCAATATAAAAAGAGTGGCCAATAGAAACAGACGCCGGGATAGAAATACCGGTAACTATCTCAATTATTTTTCTCCAAAATAAAGTTACTGTACTACATATAAACCGGAAAGGTTGAAGTTTGATTTTTTGATGAATCCAATGTGCTACACGATACTGAAAAACAGCCCAAAAGCCTTGATTCAGCATCACAATGGAAAAAAAATGACCTCCATATTTTTTGTATTTACAGTAATCAGATTGTATGAGTTTAAATAGTGTCATATCAAAAAAATGCTATTGTAATAATCCGCACAAATCATTACAATAAATTAAATATTCGTTTGTAGTTTGTGAATTAATAAACTCCACCAGCCAACCGTTCTGCCCAAAGCTTCTGTGAACGCCTCCGTTTTTTTAGCAGTAGTAAATGTATTGGAAAATCGAATCAATGCCAACATCATCGTTATGGAATGCCATTTCAATTGGTCTTTAAAATTAGGCTGGGGGTTTTTAGTTCTCCAAACATACCATCCATTTCTGACTACCATTTTTCCATATTGATATTGATTGGGTCTACCGGATGGATGATGATAATGGCATAATTGTACTTTAGTATTAATTACATTTTTTCCATACTCTAAGGCTCGTAAACTAAAATCAGCATCTTCATATAGACCATAGCCTTCAAAAAAAGTTGAAAAACGAATGGAGTCGAACACTTTTTTTCGAAAAGCAAATGACATACCTACCAGCAAATCGACTTCGTAGGTTTTCCCATTTAAAGGAAATCCACAGGTTTTTCCATGCGAATAATCCGGCATTCTTCCCGGTCCAAGATTGGATTGCAATCCCAGATAATTGCGCATTACATTGCGCTGCCCTTCCTTGTACACATATCCTTCAAACTGAAAATAGCGATAAGGATCATGTTTTTTATTTGGGTCTGACAAGCTCCAGCCATTCTCATTGATCGCAACCCCTCCAACACCGGAGATTTCTTGATTATCCGCAAACGTCTTGATTAATTCTTCGAAATAATTTGGCGTCAATTCAGTGTCATCATCCAAAAATGCTACAACAGTACTCGTATCGGCCACTATATCTAATCCGAAATTTCTCTGCCTGGTCAAACCTCTAAAGTTCTCAGGAACGAAGAAGTACTGTACATTCCTAAACTGATTTTCGGAAATAATAGTCTCGGTTTCTTTGTCTCTAGAACCGTCAATAATTAAGATTTCATCAGGAAATAAAGATTGTCTCTGAACAGATTGCAATAATTGCAGTAAAGGTTTGGGACGCATACAGGTACAAATTATCAGAGAGAATTTCATTTTACTTCATCTTTAAAATCCGTATAAATATGACTAAAATATCTGTCACAAGTTAAATAATCTAACCACAATTTTCGATTATTAACTTGTATTTGTATAAAATCATTTTCATCTATAGTTGAATGAAAATCAATTAACTTATCCACAAAATCACTTTCTGTAGCTATAATACAGTGTTTTTTCCAGTTAATAATTTTATCCAAAGGTAACCGAAAACCGGTATCAATCACCACCGGTATGCGACCCATTGCTAATGTTTCATAGAATCGAACCGAAAAATTTCCAGCTCCTCTTACACAAAAAACATAAGGATTATCATATATGTTTTCAAAAAAATCAATGCTTGTTTTTACTTTTTCTTCTTCAGTTTTGACACCGGCACGATATTTTTTTCTAAAAATAAATTCGGTTTTAATTTGATTATTTTTCTTCAAAATCATCAAAAAATGATAGCGTTTTATACTTGAAGGATAAAAGGACTGATAATCTACAAAAGTGCGTTTACTTATTCGTTTTACATTATGATATAGAAAGACTAAAATTTCTTTGAGCCATTTGATCGCCGAGCTATCGGCATGGCCTACAAAGCCAATGCTGGGAAGTATAGCTTTGGGAATAGGTTTAAATTCTTTTTTTAATATACTCAATGGATCAATTATAAAAGAGGGTAAAATAAATGTTTCCTCATTTAACTTGTTATGAAAACCACTTAACCGAAACGTATAAACATCTGCCCTTAAGCTAATACCAAAATCTCCAGCAGAGTATAGCCAAACTGGTTTTTTAGCATCATTGCCCTTAACTATAATATTATAAAGCACTTGTCTTCGCCCATTTTTTAAAAAAAAAGCAATATCAACTGGCACAATAACAATGTCCGCCTCATTGACACTCTCAACAATTTTGTATAATTTCAATAAACTTATAGTATTGATATAACACAAATCGAACAATAAAGGAAAGATTATTTTCCTGTATTGAGACGTTATCATAGTTGTATCGGTGTATATTTTAATCATTTTTAACCAATTTATTAGCCCAGTATAAACTAACTTCCCATTGCTTTTGGAATAAAGATACAAACTGCATTGGATTTTTCCATCCCTTACTTTTAAATAACTTGATAAACAGTACTACTTTATAACCCAAAATTTGCTCTTTTGTTTCATATATCTTCTTATACAGCATAATCGTTGGTGATGGCCTAGGCTGAATAATATCGTTTTGCCACTTCAAAACTGGCTTTATCCTAAAGCCACCCATAGGTGCTTTAAGGTGCAAAATATGTATTTCAGGAAAATAAATGACGTCAGCGCCACAGTTTCGTAATTGCAATCCGAAATCAGTATCTTCTCCGTATCCAAATTCGAAACTTTCATTAAACGACACTTTTCTAAGAAGATCGGCCCTCAAAAAGCTATTCCCTGACCCAAATATACCGGACTGGCTAATTTGCTTATACTCTTGTTTTTCATTTAATTGCAAATAAGAAGTTGTTAAAACCGAACTACCATAAGTGGAAATGTTTAGCAATACTTTTTCTATTAAATCAATTTTAAACCTATTGTCATCGTCATTTAAAAAAACCCATTCGCTTTCCACCTTGCTTAATGCAATGTTCCGCGCATTACAAACACCAGATCTATGCGTAAAAGTATGCTTGATGGTAAAGGGCCAAATTTCATTAGTTATATAATCCAGTTCTGAGAAACTATCTAGTGCTGGATTTTGCTCCACTATAATTACATTTTTCGGCAAATGAGTTTGACTCCGCAAATCACACAACACCGCATACAAGTATTTTTTTCTTCCAATAGTTGGGATAATAACATCTATAGTAGCTTTGTCAACCACTTTCAAGGAAGAATGAACAACAATAGTGTCCAGATTGATTGTGTTTTTATTCCTGTTCTTAAAAAAAAACGCTACCAAAAAAGCCCCTAAAGGAAACTTTTTCTCGTAAACCACTAGATTTAGGAGTAATAAAAACAGCCACCTTGTTTTGTAATGTTGTTTTACAAATTTGAAAACAACATTAATTCTAGCAGCAGTAACAATGTCAATACTATTAAAACCTTGCACTAATTTTGGTTCCGAATAACATAATAAACCTAATGGCATACAGACTTTGGCTACTGAATTCAAGTAGTAAGCAAAATTCGTATCCCATTTTATCTTGTCTTTTAATTCGATTAACAAAGAAGCATGCATCACTCCTACCAAACTGCTCATTTGCCAGGTTGGGTAGGAAACTTTTTTGTTTGTATTGATAAATGGAGATTGATCTACATAACCAATTGTTCCACCCAAAAAAAACTTTTCCTCAGGACTATAAGAAAGCATCATTTTGTTATGATGAAAAATAAAGTCAATATCTTTTAAATTAAGGTATTGTCGACAAGTTTCCTCACACCAAACTATTTTCGATTCTGGAAACCGTACCGCTAATTTATATAATTCTTCAGAAATCATACCCTTGCCATCAAAAGATAAAAAGTTTTCCCCGTCTGACACCACTTTAGAAATCTGATTATTTGTATGATATACTACTATCAAAACTTATTCTATTAATGATTTATAAAAACGAATATTTTCAACAGCAATCTTTTCAATATCAAAAATAGACCACACACGTTTACGTGCGTTTACTCCCAGTTGTTTCGCCAACTGATTATCATCTAGAATATAATTGATTTTAGCAGCGTATTCAACATGATTTTTAGGATGAACCAAGTAACCGCTTTCCCCATCTATCATTAATTCTTTTGCCCAACCTATATTACTATTTACTACCGGTTTTTGCATTGCCATCGATTCGATCGTCACCATTCCAAGCGTTTCTGCAAAGCTAGGAAAAACACAAATATTTGCCTTTTTTATGTAATCTTGTACGTCTTTGTATGGGATTGTACCCAAATACGTTACTTTTTTCAAATCTTGATCTTGAAATTCTTGCCGCAGTAACTGCCAAGTAGATGGAGACTGTGTTGCAATATCAGCCGAATCGCCGCCAATTAACACTAATCTCGCTTCGGGATGTTGCTGCCGAACTAGATTAAAAATTTCGGGCAATTCAAAAACTCCTTTTTTGCGGATAATGGTTCCAATATATAAAATCAATCCTTTTTCATAAATCTCAGGGTTAAGATTTTCGAATTTATCCAGTTCCACTCCATAGTGGATGGTTTTTATAGTTTTGTTTTTTATGCCAAAAAGCTTTTGGGAAACCGCTCCTGCAAAAGTTGTTGGAGCAATAAAGGCCTGAGCACCTTGAATAGCCAATTTCTCAAACCAAAAATTCTTCCATTTTTGGTGACGATTTTCGAGATGACAAAAATACGTGTCGCTACCGTGAAAACGAATCACTAAAGGAACTTTGAAGTTCATAAAAGCTGTAATCCCTGTCCAATCTGGTGCTTCCAGAATATCAATATTCTGTTCCTTAACTATTTTATTACAATAATTTTGAATGTGCTTTCTGTACCAAAACCATTTGGCAAAATGATACTTTCTATCTTCAATGAGATGAATTGTTACTCCTTCATCCTCAAAAACAGTAGATTCCTTTTGGCCGTATACAATTACTGTTACCCCACAACCATTTTTAACCAAAGTCACTGCCAAGTTTTTGATACTGGTGCCAATACCCGCGGCATGACTGATCTTTTTGTGAGGATATTCAGGTGTTAGGAAAGCTATTTTCATTCTCCAATTATTTTATCTATTCCATTCCAAATTTCATTGGAAGCTTCAGTAGGGTTATTACCGACAATTACCCGAAACCATTGCTGACCCTCTGCAACACTCGAAACATCTCCATCTAGAATTGTTTTTATTGTTCCTGTTAAGCTGTTTTTATCAAAAGACCACAAAGCAGCACTTTTTGCGGGCATTGATCGAAAATGAATGTATCTATAATTCTGACCAATATCCCTGATCCCTTTTTTGAGTTGAGGTTGCTCGTAATCGAAGAACAAACAGGATTTACCGTGTGCTACAAAATCAAATACCATCGAAGAAGCTACATTCGCAACAAATTCGGTATGCTCACAAACATTGGCTTGCATTATAAAATCTTCTTTGGTTGGCATAATCTCATTCCAATCGGTGCCAATAGGCCTCCAAATAGGATCAATTGCTACAATAACCTCCTTGTATTTTTCGAGGATAGCTTCATATCTACTAGTAAAGTCAACTGGACATTTTCTGTATATTATCCCCAGATCATAGCCTATTTTATTTAATTGAATTACCGATTTCGCCAAATCCTCCACATAATATTGGTCTAATGGAGAAGTCACAATATCGTCTCCAGAATAACAGATATAACGTTTGTGCAAATCCAAATTGTTTTCTTCAAAAAATGCAGTTCTGCTTTTTAATAAACTTACGTCAAAATGGCTTTCGAACTGAGGTGTACCCGTAACCAGGACTTTTTCAGGATTTACATACGGACAATACATTACTACTTCCCGTTTCATGTGTTCACTCCATACCATATAATAATCGGTCTCGACTAATGTTGTTGCTTTAGGTAAATTATCCCAAGAAAATATAAAAGTTGTCGTGGGAATTCCTAAATCTTGCGCTGCCAAAAGTGGCGCAATGGCTTGAGAAGGTCTTTGATTGCTACAAAAAATAAAATCAGGCTGATGCTCTTTTAATTGTGCTTTGCAATACTCGTATTTAGAATTCTTTCTTTCGAGTTTTTTAATTTGATTTCTAACAAATAACAAGCCCTTTTCATTCGACCCAAAAAACACCAACAAATCTACTAAAATACTCTTGAAGGCATTAGTGGAACCTCGGTACGATTGTGGAAAATTATAAGTGTTATAAACTGTTTCCTTGAATTTTTTATCAAAAATATTAAGCTCTATTCTTTTTCTGGCTCTTGTGAATACGGAAGTTAATTTATGAATTTTACGATTTTCTATTTTCACTTCATCAAAATTCAGTTCTTCTTTTAATGAAAACACTGTGTTATTCCAGTACACTATTTCGTATCCTTTTTTTTCACCGATTTCCTTGAATTGGGTAAAAGCAAAATTGCGCAATCCCACTCCATCTGGTAAAAAAACAAAAACTTTTTTCTTCATATTTTTAATTCGTTTTAAAAAGGACATACTTTCATTAGACCATTTCGTAAATCTTCTAAGTCCTGCTCTTTGGGTAAGCTAGCTAAGTTTTCAAATAACTCCTTCAATTCTTCTTCGGTAAATTTGCTTTCTTTAATCTTGGGGCGGTAAAAATCCAGTTGCACTGACTCCATATAATCCTGATACTTGATGTCATCACCAAAAACTTTATCCGAAAATTTTTGCCATACTGCCGGAATTCCATAAGCATGCGCAATGATAATTCCGTGTAATGAAGAAGATATAATTTTTTCGCATTGCAAGAACTCCATAGTTTTTGATTCGATATCTTCTGTCATCATATCAATTAACACCATATCAGCCTTGTCCTTGTACCACTCTTTTACCGTTTTCAAATCGTTGTAATGGGGAATAATCCCATAGCGGTATTTTTTTTCAATGACCGGGTTAAAGTATCTGGGTAATAAAAGTGCGGGGTCACCATATATTTCAGGAACCTTATAGCCTAAATTTATGAGGAATTTACGCGTTTGAGGACCTCGGACAGACAGAAATTTCGCTTTCTTAATTGTGGCTTGTTGGCTAATAATACCACTCCCCCAAACAATACATTTGTAATTGACATTGGTTAAGATGCTGCCCACAGTAACATATATGGGTGCAAAGAAATCATTAATTGAGAATTTACTTGGCCATGCAAAAACAACTTTCTTCCCTGAAATTTTACCAACTAAGTATTTCCCCAAAAGATCACCATAGTTTTCTCTGGATTTACCTTGGATTATTTTTTCATTCCACCAAAAAAGTCTGATTGTATTTGAAAATAGCCTCAATTATTATGCTTTTTTATTTTTTAATTTATCGCGTTGTACTTGTTCTATAGGCAATATATCTGTTTTTTTTGAAGCTTAAAGCACTATGAACCGCATTCAAATCGCGCGAAAGTTTTCTCAAACCCATAGGTTCCAAAGAGGCCGCATGATCTGTTCCTTTCCACGTTCTATCAATTGTATAATGCCTTTCAATGATATTAGCACCCAAAGTGTAAGCTGCAATATCAACTGCTATTCCTAGGTGATGTCCCGAAAAACCAATCAGTTTTACTTTATCCCCATATTTTTCTTTTAGTAAATTAATATCTAGAAGACAAACGTCTTCAAAAGGAACGGGGTAACCGGATGTACAATTGTAGAGCACTAAATCCTTATTTCTTTCTTTTTCGATGAAATAATTAACTAGCGTTTCTGTTTCATTCTTGGTAGTCATTCCCGTTGAAATATGGATTTCACCTTTGTAATTATCACACAACCAGCCTAGCATTTCATAATTATTATTGCATGCGGATGGGATTTTAATAAACTCTGGGTTTAAAGAGGCTATTTCTTTAGCCGAAGTGGAATCCCAAACCGAAGTGGAATAAACAATTCCAATTTCCTCACAATAGTTATATAATTCTTTGTGTTGGTTGACATCAAACTCTAAGAATTCCCGATGTTCTCCATAAGTATCTCCGTATGAATTAGACCTATTGGGATGAGGAGCATTGTATTGTTCCTCTGTCAATAATTCTTTATTATTTCGTTTTTGAAATTTCACGGCATCGACATTACAAAAAATCTTGGCGATCTTGATTAATTCTTTGGCAATTTTCAATATCTCCTTTATGGTTACAGGCCTATTTCAGCGATAACAAAAGGTTTTTTATAATCATTCATATCTTTTATTGTACTTCATTATGATTTCGCAAACTTCTCGAATAGCCCCATTTCCAGAATCGTGAGTCAAGACGATATCGACATTTGCTTTCACCGCATTCATCGCATTTCCCGGGGCAAAAGACCAGCCAACACTGCAGATGTTCGCTAAATCATTCACATCATCGCCCACATAAGCTACAGCATCAAAACTACAGTTTTTAGTGGCAAGAAATTGTTTTTAAAAAAGAATATTTATCTTTTACCCCTAAAAAAGCATCTTGTATCTGCAGTTTTTTCATTCGCTCGGCCACCAATTTAGAGTTTTCTGAAGTCAGCACGATGACTTCCACATTATTTTGCCTTAGTATTTCCAAGCCCATGCCATCACGCATATCAAATCTTTTGGCAAACTCACCCTCTTCATTATAATTAAATACTTCCATCGGTAAAAAACACCATCGACATCCAGCACCAAATATTGGATTCTCTGGTTAGTTTTCATCTTTTTTTGACGTGTAATCAAAATATTCTCTACGATCTCCCAATCGGATACACTGTCTATCTCCATCAATGTTTCTTCGGGCATTTCGATTAATCCAATGTTTCCACTCACTCTGTTATTTGATTTTAAAAAAGCATCTTTATTGGTGCAGTATACTGCTCCGTTCTCCATCAACAAACCTTCAAAATCCTGTCGTCTGGGCCTGTTGAATACATCGTAATTCTGTGGGCGTACCATCTGCATTCCAAGTAAAGCGATGTGTTTTCACAACACTTAGTGCGGATTCAAATGATTCTTGTGCTATTTTATTCAACCCATTGTTAATATCTTTCGCCAAGGTTAATGGTGAGGTTGCCTGAAGCAAACACAATATATCATAGTCAGGATTAATTTTCTCGCTGAACTCTAACATGGCACTTTCGGTTGAAGCACTATCATTCGCATTTTCGTTGTTGCGCAACAGTGTTTTTTACTTTGTTTGTCCAATGGTATTCGCGTTGCACAAATTCAATAATTTCTAAATCATCCGTAAAAACATAGACGAAATCCAAATCAGAGAAAATAGCTTCAGTCAGCACCCAAGAAAACAACGGGCGACCCAAAATTTTCTTTTTGTTTTTGCCAGGGATTCCTTTGGAATCTTTACGAAGCGGAATAATTCCTATTTTTTTCATACTGTTTTATTAAAAATAAATGTCAATTAGGTTTATTAAATAACTCTTCAATCAAATTATAAAGAGCTACCCTTTTCAATTTCATAATTTAGCTAATCTAACATTAGGTTTTTATATTTTTCTATCACTTTTTCTTTAATGTAGTCATTTCCTAAAATTGGGTTCATTTTTTTGTAATTAGAAGCTATGGCATTTGAATACCATTTCTTTATTGACAATGGCTTGTTTCATTTTCCCCATAATCTCATTCACATCCTCGCAATCATTGATTAACAATCCATTCTCACCATTGACAATCACTTCTTCCGTTACTCTTCCTGGATTAGACTGTATTGGAAACACATCCATACAAATAGCTTCTAAAAGTGTATTTGGAATTCCGTCTGAATTGCTATTTCCAATATAAATCAAGGACTTACCCATCCATCTAAAAATTTCATTGTGCTGTAATTTTCCATAAATCTTAAAGTTATGCCATTTGGATAAAATACTTTCATTACCATATGTAATAACTTCTTTATCAGCACCAAAAAACGACTATTTCATATTCTTTTAAAGATTCCTCCATTTTTTCAACTGCTTTCAGAACCGGAATAGCCCGACCAGAACGTCCTTGAAATCCTTTGATTAAAATAGTCTTCCTCTGCTCAAAAGGCAAAAAATAGGTTGCCATTTCTTCCAATGGGAATCCACCTCCACCGGGAAAAACCCCTAGAAATTCTCCTGAAAAACCGTACTTTTTGGCAATTTCATAATCACGGCTACAGTCCGTAAAAAGAGAATTAATGTGTGGTAAAACCATTTTTATATCTTTCAAACAAGCTGAATTATTTTGAAAATAAAATAAGTCACTTCCCCAAGAAGAATAGACCCAATGTATCGATTTGTGTTTTTTCATTTCCTGTAAAATGGGAGCGCATGAAAGATACAAGGCAAAGCTATGCACAACATTAGGTTGTATTTCCAGCAACTTTTGTTCAAATACTTCAGCCAAGTCATGCTCATTCCATTTTTGAATAAAATGATAAACTTTGGGAAACGTATTTTTTATAAAATACCTGCCTGGATAGTTCCATTTTAGCCTCCAACCCACAATTTGATGGACCCACGAAATTCGGTCTACTTTTGCTCCACCGTCGGTTATGTCAAACCAATATATTTCGTGACCCCCCCCTTTTAATTGCTCTGTCCAGCGAAAAAAGTGCAAGGAAGCAGGAGCGACCATTAAAATTTTCATCCGCAAAACTGTATTAAAAGTTGTATTTCCCCTTTTTGTCTGTCAAAAGAATAATGGTAAGGTAAATTTCTATAATTGACAATTATCTCTTCTAAAAGTCTATTATTGATGTCTTCCATATTCCAATAACTGTGGCTTTTTTTTACCCAGACTCTTTTTTAGCCTTTGTTTTACTTTTTCTTGCAAAGAGACCTCCTTTATAACAACACGAACGAATTCACTTTCGAAGTTTTTTAATTGAGCCAATAATGCCGTTACTTTAACATCAATTGATTGTATTTCAATGGTATAATCGGGCTCGTTTAACAATTTTTGATAATCGGATGCCAAGGCAATTTTTCCCCATTCCGAAATCAAATTAACTTTTATTCTTTTTGTAATGTCAGTCGATTGCATATAGGAATGATTGATGCGCTCGAGTTTAGAATGAAAAGGATTGCTGCTGCTTTTGCTTCTGTACTCTTTTGGATGCCATTGATGTAATAACAATACAGTTTTGTCATAAAAACGAACCTCGTGCCCTGCATTTCGCAACCGAATATGAACATCTGAGTCTTCGGCTCCCCAGCAATGATAAAATTCATCATAACCATTGATGTTTTTAAGCAAATCCGTGGGGTATAATGTAATTCCGGTAGCTTCTTCTGTAGAAAAATGATTGCTTACATAATTATGAAAAGCAAGCTGTTTTTCTGATTCTTTTTGGCTCAAAAACCCAACTTTAAAATATACAGTTTCCTTTAAAGATTTTAATTGATTCATTTCCTCGATAAAATCTCGCCTAAATAGCATATCAATATCGCCTACCAAAAAATAAGGGCTTGTCGCCTGTGTCAAAGCAATATTTATGGCCCTGCATTTGTTCCAAAGCTGCCCTTGAACCGGACAAGAAATCAACTGTATAAAAGGAAATGTATTTACCAATTCGACCAACAGAATAGCAAAAGACGCTTCACTACCATAATCCACCAAGAACACCCTAAAGTTTTTAACGGACTGCTCCGCCAAAGAATCGAAACATTTTTTTACGATTCGTAAATCTCTGTTGCGGTAGGTTAAAACTAATGTTATCATTTTTTTATAATTATTTTAAACAGTATTTGGTTTTTTAAATGACCTATAAATGGAATACAAATATAATTTTGTTATTTTATATCTGTCTCCGTTACGGCCAATACTATTTAAGTATTGTCTAAATGCCTTGCAATATTTTTTTTCTCGATTTAAACTTGTTATCAGTTCTAATTTTTTTGTTTTAATGCTCGCCGAGACACTTTCTTTTTTATGCGAAAAAGATCCATCTATTGCCATAGCTTCTAAAATAGCCAAATTCACTTTAACAAGGTCACTATTTATTTTCCTTATTTGCGCAGAAACCCCAACCTCCATTCTATAAACTGCGGTAACATCCTTTAGAAATTGAATTTTGTCTCCATTTTTAATAGTCCATAAGTAGGTAGGCCAATCTCCATAAGAAAAATTTAGAATCCAATCAGGAAGTTCATTATCCTGATTTTGCCTATTTTTGAAAAGAGCTGTTACTGAAGGAATGTGATTATCTAAAATCAAATCTTCAAAATTTGTAATTGACTTTGTTTCTAAATTATCTTTTTCAATACAATCTCCGTTTAAAAAAAGCCTTTTAACACCTGTGTATACAATAGAAAAATCTGGATTATTATCTAAAAAACCGACTTGTTTTTGCAATTTACATTCATCAATCCAATAATCATCTCCATCACAAATGGCAATGTACTTCCCATCACATTCCTTGATAGTTCGCATATAATTAGCTATCAAACCAATATTGCCTTCTAGAACAGGTAACAATTTTATTTTTTGAGAATATTGATTTGCATATTCCTCACAAATAATTCTGGTTGCATCTGTACTACAATCTTCACCGATTACTAATTGATAATTAAATTTCGCTTTTTGCATCAAAATACTTTCTATAGTTTGTGCTATGAATTGCTCTTGATTGTAGGTTAGTATAAAAATACTGACTATAATGTCATTCATTATAAAAATTGTTTAAGCTACTTTTAGTGCTGTTCAAAATTAAATTATTACAATATAACATCATTTGATTCATTTTAAATTTTCATTAGCCCTAAATCAAAATCCTAGCCACATTGCCTATTCTACGATTTTTGACTATACAAAACTTGTGTTTTAAATAAGGTGATTTTTTTATATTTCAACGCGGTCTTTTCAATTAAATGCCACGATAAAAAACCACAACAAATTGAGAGTATCACTGAGTAAATCATCAATTCATACGTACTCAATTTAAAAAAATACGTTAAAGTTTGTTGAATCGGAAAACTATAGATGTAAATCCCATAAGACATGTCTCCTATTTTACTAAAAGTACTAAAAAAAGGAAGTGGTATAAACCCAAATAATAAAATAATGACAGGTAAAATAATATGTTTTACCGAATCAAAGTAATTAAAATAAATTGAAGCAACACCGATTAGTATAAACCCCAACACAATAAATCCTTTTTTCTTGATTTGTTCTAATTGCAAGGATGCCAAGAAACTACCACCAATAAAAAAGGTTCCTAAATTTAGAATATGCAAACCTTGCATTCCAAATATTTTAGACCTCCCTAGTCTATTGAGGAAAAAATTAAAACTTAAAACAAAAACAACAAAAGATATAAAAAGTAAAACCTTAGCTGAAACCGGATTATTTCTAAAAAAAAACAATAGTGAAAGTGCTATATACATAGAGAACTCATAACGAATTGTCCATAAAGAACCATTTATTGCATGGTAATAATTTCTATCAAATATTCCTTTTATCCCAGATTGAAAATTATACAAAGACATATTATTTGGCAAATATGTATAAACCTCCTTATTACCCAAATAAGCAACATCACCTTCATAAACCAAGGGCGCTAGAATAATTGACAGCAATAAAACTACAATTAAGGCCGGAAAAAGTCTTAAAAAGCGTTTTTTGAAATAATCCAATAGACTTTTGCTTCTTTGCAAACTTTGAAAAATAAAGTAACCACTGACAATAAAAAAACCACTTAATCCTATTTGAGCTAGAACGATTTGCCCGTTCGTAATTTGATAAATCCATTGAGAACTTTCATTACTACCAGATAAAGGATAAGAATGAGAAATGACTACTAAAAGAGCAAACAAAAACCTTAGAAAATCAAAATTATTATTTTTATTCATTTTTAAAGTTTCTTAAAATTTATTGGGTTTATTAAACATAAATTTTATTTGATAAAAAAAACGAAGAATTGAATACCACAAATCGATTACAAAAGATTTTATCAGATTAAAAACAGAAAATAGAAATCCTTTGATGGCTGATCCTAAACTGATATCTTGATGCCATAGTTGGTAATTGCCTACAAGATCATTTTTAAACCTAAAAAAATTTTGTGCTTTGGTTCTTTGTATTTCATAGTGAAATATAGACTCCACAAAGTCTATTTCGTAACCTTCTTTCAAAACTCTCACTGTCCATTCTTTATCTTCAAAAGTAGCTACATCTTCTTTAAATGGATGTTTTTTCCAAATTTCTCTACTAAACGCTGAACCTGAAAATATCAATCCTGATTTGTTGGGATCGAGAGTTGCTGGGATTCTATTGATGAAATTTCTATAATCATTGGAACTATGCAAACACCTCAACCCTGCTAAATTAGAGTTCTCGTCAAACTTTTTTTGAATTAATCTAAAAAAATCATGACTCACCGGATACGAATGCGCACTAAAAATAACCACTATTGGAAACTGGGCTTCTCTGGCGCAAAGATTGGCGCTACCACCAAAACTAAAGTCTTTGATGGTCACAAAACGAGCTCCAAACTTCTCCGCTATTTCTTTGCTGTTATCGGTTGATAAATTATCGATTACTATAATTTCGTCAATGTCACTACTGTATCTTTCTGTCAAATTTTTCAACAAAAAAGAGAGCGCGACCGATTGATTTTTATTTCGTATAACAACTGAAATCATAGCTTTATGTTTATTTTAAAAACAGTTTTGAAATAACTCTAAAAGGTTTTATTATCAATTTACCTATTTTATATTCTAAGGAATTTTTAATTTTCATTTCGCTTGTACGATAGGTTTTTATTTGATAAAAGAGAACTAACAGACCATTTTCGAAATCTTCTATATATATTTCTTTGTGCTTTTTATAAATATACTCCTTATTTGATTCCGCATGATTATTAATGGTATCGGTTAACATCGATTTTTTTGATTTACGGTAATAAAATAAAAACTCTTGAACTATTTTATATTCCCAACCTGTTTTGGTAATTGCCAACCAAAATTCCCAATCTTCAAAACCCTTTTTCATACTTTCGTCGTATCCACCCACTTCTTGCCAACACTTCTTTCTATATAAAGAAGTCGCAATTAATTGATTTACATACAACAAAGAACGACATGATTCTCCTTGGGGTTTTAACTCATAAACTATGTTATTTAAATTCTTTTTAAAAAACCTACTGTAGCAAGATACAATCGCTAAAAAATTATCTTGCTGCAATTCTGGAACAAGCTTAATTAAGTAATCTTTATGAATACAATCATCTGCATCTAACGGTAAGATATATTCTCCTTTGCTAGTTGCGATTCCTGCATTTCTGGCGCTGGATAACCCCCCATTTTCTTTATATAAATAGCTAAATCGATTGTCTTTATTACACCATTGTTGGGCTATACTTTCTGTATCATCTGGACTTCCATCATTTACAATGATACATTCCCAATCTGAATACGTTTGATTTAAAACAGATTGCAAGGACTCACTTAAAAAGTGGGCTTGCTTGTAACAAGGAACAATAATAGATACTAAAGCACTCATTATTTTACTACTTTATTTTTAAAAAAACGAAAGGGTTTCAAGATAAATTTTCCAAGGTTAAACTCTATTGAATTTTTAGCTTTATTTATACTATTTCTTAAAAGTGAATTTTGCATCAATAATTGAAAAACATAAAAATCAAAATGAGTTTCGTAGCTTACTTTATGCTTTAAATAGATGTATTTTCTTAGTTCAAAATCATTATTCTCCAAAGCTTTTTGGTCTCTTGATGTATTTTTTATTCTATAATGAGACAATACTTCTTTTATGATATACATAGTCCCTTCTTGTTCTAAAATAGCAATCCAAAACTCCCAATCTTCATAACCTTCATGCATTTTTTCATCAAAACCTCCTACTGCTTCCCAACTTTTTTTAAGAAACATAGAACTAGCTCTGCCATTATTAATTACAATAAAATCTTTTAACTTTCCACCCAAAGGATTTATAATCTCGATGGTTTTATCATTTTTAAATGCCCGGCAATAACTACTAACTGCAACTATCTGATTATTATTATTCAATACATCGACTGCTTTTTCTATAAAACTAGGCTCAAAATAATCATCGGCATCAAGATTCAAAATATAATCGGTTTGAGCTAACTTAATCGCCGTATTCCTTGCATTACTTACACCTTTATTTTCTTGATAGACAATCTGTACTATAGAGTTTTTAATATTTTTCAAAACATTTTTAGTTTCTTGCCCTGACCCATCATCCACAATAATAATTCTATCTGCTTGGATTGTTTGATTAAGTATCGAATCAACTGCTTCTATAATGAATTTGCCATCATTGTAGCAGGGAATAATTACGGTAACATTACTTTTTATTTCCATTTTCATCTCTTATAATTATAAAACACCTAATTATTATGACCTCCTTAAAGTTTTATACAAAAATGGAAACAGCATTTTTCTAAACCTAACAATTGGAAAATATTTTACACTAAAAATCGAAAACAACAATTGTGGTTGCGGAAAAAAAAATTGAGCCCAATACTTAATATCTTGGTATAACTTGTTTTTTTGTTTATACTTTAATATCCAAATCCATTTCAATAAATCATCTTGTATGGCATAAGTTACCTGATGATGACTGCACCAAACCAGAAGTGTTTCATACATTTTGATTGTGTATTTTGCATACAATTCTTTGTTGCAAAAAACATTGGCATCGTGCACACCCCGGATTGCGAAAGGTTGATTAATCATCCCCGTTTCTAGACGACATTTGATGGCCATTTTCCAAAATACCTCAGTATCTTCGGCTACTACTAAAGCTTCATTAAAGAAACCAATGGTATCAAAAACCGTTTTTTTTACCGTTAAGCCGTCAATATGAAAATGACCGTATTTACCCGACAACAAAGCTTCAAACAAAAAATCAGGCTTTATCTTTTGGTTGACTGTATACAGTTGGTGTTTTTGTAGTTCCTCTGGTGTTCCCGGTCTGTAATAATGAAATCCAACTGCATTATACACTCCATCACATTTTTCATTCCCTTGAAATAGTTGCTTGTCGTTTGTAAATCTATTGGGCAAAAAATAATCATCGGCATCCAAAAAAGCAATAAAATTTTCAGTGGCATTTTTTATCCCTAAGTTTCTGCTGGCAGAACGACCTTTATTCAATTTGTCATTATGGTGGTAAACTTTAATTATTGGATTTTGCGATTGTAGTTTTTTAAGAATAGCTTGAGTTGCGTCTATACTTCCATCGTTTACAACCACCACTTCGGTAACTTCTGGCTGCTGCAATATAGACATTATTGCTTTTTCAATAAACCGTTCCCCGTTATATACCGGAATGATAACTGATACTAAAAATTTCATAATTTAATTATCCATTAGAGCTTTAAATATTCTTCTTAAAAATCTTGCGCAATTATATATTAAACCCATTTTAAGAAATTGCAAGGAAACGTAACTAACTTTTCTAAATGTAATCACTTTTTGGGTTTTTATTAAAACACCATATTCAAAAAGAAATGCCACTTTTTGTTCTTGTGTGAAAAATCGCAATTTATGAGTTACTATATCTTCCATAAATAATAAGCGCGCTTTATCCTTTAACTCAAGGTTATCATTTCTGCCGGAAATGTTTTCATTTGATTGTCTAACCACTACAGCTACCTCATTAATGGAGTATATGTTCCCACCTAGCGAAAAATCGAGCCAGGCTTTGTCATCACTATGCCAAGCCAACGGATACTCATAAAAACCATATTTCAAATATGCCTCTCTCGTAAAAATGTTTTCTGATAAAGACCCCCATGTTGCCCAAGTAAATTTTCTGTAATAGAAATCGGTTGCGCTTTCCCATATAGGATGATTATATATGTCCGAAAACGCTTGCGTTGTTTCGTATTTAATTTTAGAAGAGAACCGTACAACATTTGTTTTCCCATTAAAAACAGCATGGTTTTTATAAAATAACGCAACAACTGTTTCTTCTAAATAATCATCATCTCCCAAAATCATAATCCATTCTTCATCTTTAGATAAATCAATACAACGTTCCCATTGTTTTGTAAGCGATATCCCTCCCAAATTACTTTCAAATCGATGATACACAAAATCAAATTGACCTTTATATTTTTCTAATAAAGTCGCAGGATCTTCTGGGCTGGCGTCATTGCCGATATACACTGTAAACCCTTTATCGGTTTGATTGGCTAGTGATTGTAACGTTTCCTCAAAAAAAGTAAGTTTGAAATACGGAATAACAATTGCTAACATAACTTGTTTTTTATTATTCTTTTCCAAAATCTATAATGATATTTAGAAATGGGGTGTATAGAAAAAAGTGTGCCCCAAATTGAAATTGCCTGTCTATTTTTATTATACTCCATACACTTCTCTATAAACCGAATAGCATTAACCACTTCCAATTTTTTATTTGACTTGTTCTTCTGAGTACTTAAAGGCAAAACATCTTTGAATAAATTATGTGTTTTATAAGTAGAATCAAGCCATCCTTGGTCAATTGTTCCTAATGAGAAATGTTCAATTAATATATCATTAGTAGCTATAAGTTTATACCCGTTTTTAATATATTCCAAAGAAATATTTAAATCATAATTATGAAATCCCCCTATTTCATCGCTAAAACGAATGTTTTTATCTTTTCGCATGGCCATAAATACTCCGTCTATGACAACTACCTCTTTGGTTGATTCGTTTTTAAATCCAAATTGCCAGTTTTCTTTTTCCTTTTTAGGAAAATGCTGAATGATATTTATCACTTTCTCCTCTTCCGGGCAATCCCACCAAGCCGAAGGCATTTTGGTTTTAATTTTTGCTCCTGCCACTCCTATCAAACCTATCTGCCTGTCATCGCTAAAAATATTCTGTATAGTATTTCCCCAACCCCCACTATGAATAAAAATATCGTCGTGCATAAAACATAAATATTCTCCATTACTTCGATCTATGCCTAAATTATAAGCTTCAAAAATAGAATATTTGTTCTCATAATTATCAATTACAATTAACTCATAGGCACAACCTACAGTGTTTTCTATATTCTCGGATAAGGCATCATTAATCGTTTGCGATCGGGAACAGATTATTAATGAAACCATTATTTATTTATTATTTTAAAAAAAAATGATCTCTTGCCAATTAAAACATCCAGCACGGTACACAAAATCATTCCTCCTTTTATCTTTTGATCATTTCTATAATAAAAAATCCCTTGATTATATTTTAATTTTTTAACAATTTGCTTATTTAGTCTAAGAATGACTGATAAATTACAAGGCTTTTCAATTGCTATAAAACCAATCATTTTTTTTCTGTTTTTCAAATCTAAATCAATAATTGATGCTAGACTTTCTGTTTTGATAGCGCTTGCAATAACACTTGCTGAATGATACCTAAAATTATTTAAAGATTTAGAAATAAAAGCTACTTTAGTATTAGTTGCCATTTTTAAATAAAACAACCAGTCTCCACACGTTTTTAAAATCAGATCAATATCCAAGTTCCCCAATTGAACTGCATACTTTTTACTAAACAAAACACCACTTGCATTAGGAATCACATTTTTATGAATCAAGAAACGCTCAATAAATTCATTCCCATCCATTACAAAATTCGTCAGAAACAATTCAGTATCCAAATCATCAGTATGGTTGAGCCAACTTCCCGTAATCTTGCCTATTTCATCAACTCTATTGGACTGGCAATAAACCAATGTTATTTCAGAATATTCTAGAAAAGGTTGAATCAACTCTTCCAAAAAATTCAGCTCACAAAAATCATCCGATTCGGCTATCCAGATATAATCGCCTTTTGCCAAAGCTATTCCCTTATTCCATTGTACAAAGGTGTTTCCAGAGTTAGTTTCGTTAAAGACACAATGGCTTACTTTTGGATTCTCAGCATGCTCTAAAATGATTTCTTGGCTCTTGTCCGTACTGTAATCATCCAACAAAATCACCTCAAAATTGTGATAGGTTTGATTAAAAATACATTCCAGGCGTTGTTCCAAGTATTTATCGTGATTGTAATTGGGAACAATTACAGAAATTAATGGATTGTTTTTTTTCATAAAAAAATCTGCCTAAGCCGATATTAAAATATTCTATTTTAAGACTTCTTTGGTAACTTCCAAATAAGCAGTCCCCCATTCTTGACAAGGTTCCAAATGATTTCCTTCAGCCCATTCATTCCAAGCATTAATAAATAAAAAATGCTCTGGAACAGAGTTCCAAGGGTAATTTTCCTTGATGTGACTTAACCAAATTTTATATTTTTCAGGTGTCGAATTATGCAATATAAAAGGATTTTCTCTACGCCTTGCCGAATTATCCCACATAGGGGTAATTCCTGGATAGACGTTTTCTCTAAAGCCATTTTTTATCTGTCGGGACATAAAAACTGAATAGTCGATATAATAATTTAAATCTGCGACTTTAATCTTTATTTTCTTTTTAATTCTTCGGCTAAGCCTCTCAACAAAAGTTCTAGGATGCGACATCATTGAAGGCATATTTAAAGCATTCGGTTGAAACTCGAATGCAAAATCGAAAACCTTGCTATTTGGTTCATATTGACTCACACCATTTTGAGAATAACCAATATACAAATCAGGAAAGCCGGCTTCTTTAACTGCTGCCCTCCAAATTGCAATCGTTTTTTTTTATGTCTGGAAAAAAACTTGGTCGGTAGATTATAAATATTGGCTTTCCATTTACTTTTATATATCGTTCATCCTTAAAAAAAAGAATCAAATGTTGTATGTGAGTAATATCATCTTCAAAACTATACTCTTGGTGAATCAATACTTCTTTATCTAAACCATCCCATGTTCTGGTCCAGTTTTCATTAGCCCAACAAAGCATAAAAGGCAAATCTTCTTTTGGGTTTTTAAGTTTTCGATCCAAAGGCTCTTCTAATAAACGTTTACCATTAAACCAATAATGATAATAGCAAAAGCCATGAATACCATATTCCTTAGCCATTGCTTCCTGAGCCAATCTTGCCTCTTCAAGACGCAAATCATAAAAGCCCAAATCAGCCGGTAAATGCGGCTGGTAATGTCCCTCAAATAAAGGACTAGCTTTGGTTACATTAGTCCATTCTGTAAAACCTTTTCCCCACCATTCGTCATTTTCAGCAATGGGATGAAATTGTGGTAAATAAATGGCTATGGGTTTTATTTTGTTTGGCATAACTCGTAATAGTCAAAATTTACTTTTTCAAAAGTTCTTTAAATTTATTATAAACGTATTCATCTTTTGAATGTGTGCTTTTTAGGTAATCATTGGCATTCTTGCCCATCTTATTTCTAAAATTAATGTCATTGTAAAAACCAATAATTTCTTCAACCATTCTGTCAATATCAAGAAATGGTACAATAATTCCTCCATTCGAATGTAAAATAAAATCTTTACTACCACAAACCAAATCAAAACAAATTGACGGAACATTAAATTTAGCAGCCTCAAGGATTACAAGCGGATAAGGGTCTTCTCTTGATGTTAACAAAAACAAATCAATAGAATTATAAAAATTATTCAAATCGCAACTTGAAAATTCAAAAAAAACTTTATTTTCCATTTTGCATTTTCTTAACTCATAATTTAATCGTTCCAATTCGATTCCGGGAAATGCTCCAACCCAACGAAAAATTATGGTTGCATGAGGATATTTAATATTAAGCTGATTTGCAATAATTATAAATAAATCAGCTCCTTTCCTCCAATCAGTAGTTCCACACCCTCCTATAACAAATTCATCTTTAGTGTTTCTTCCTAATATTAAATCAGATGCATCAGATTGTATATAATAAGGCATAGTGAAGATTTTATCTTTAGAAATATTCCATTTTTTTAATTAAAAATTCATTTACAATTGAACATGGAACCCAAAATTGCGATGAGCTTTTTATTATTTTTATTATGCTTAGCCTCATTTGAGAATGCTTTAGCACCTATTTCAAGCTCATGTATGTAACTAATTATTTTACCACCATAATTTTTTCTAATAGTTTCTAAAATTTCACCGTTTGTAATTGTGTTTGAAACTATTAGATCAAATTTATTTAAAAATCCTTTATCTTCTACAATACATTTCTTTGTTTTTAAATAATCCCAAAAACCTTTTTTACTTGTATTTTTTTTTACAAAATAAGTTGGTGAGGTTGAACTAAAGTCCTCCTCTAAAATCCCTCCATTTTTTAATAAAAATGTTACTTCAAATTCTTTAAATTTCAAAAGCAGTTTAGCCAAATTTAATAGCAAAATAGGAGCTCCTGTTCGGGATGCGTCATGCGATATGAAAAGAATCTTCATTTACTTAATTTTATTTTTTATAAAAATTCAACATATATTCTAGAAATAGCATCGTATTAATTTCTAATTAAACATTCCAAACAAAAAAAATATTTCTATCTCTAAATTTGAAACTTTTTAAAGTAAAAATTAAAAACAATATGATAATATTTATTAATTTTTATCCTTTCAATTAATCTAATTTTAAAAAATCCCATTTATAGTTTGGCACAACAAACCCTTCTCTGTCTAAATCTCTTTTTTTTATGCCTAAATCCTCAATTTTAATTGATATTTTATCTTCTATAATATCAAAAAGTTTGGTTCTTGAAATGAAACAAGCAATAACTAAACTATAACTTCCGGCTATAAGAATATTTTTTGATATGTTAGCAATTAACTTATATTTACCTTTTTCGATGATTTCGAAATCATTTTCATAATCATGCAAACAAGTTGTAAAAACAGCAATACCCTCACTATTTACAAACCTGATTGAAACTGTAGACTTACTTATATTGTTAAGAGCATTCAAAAAAATATTTATTGTAAAATCTTCACCTGACGCAATTTGATTTGTAATTTTTGAATCGGAATTTAAGACATAAATTCTATCAAACAATAATTCACTATCAGTTTCAACTTCTCTTTTCCATTCAGCACTAGAATCTGAATTCATTAATAAATAATTGGAGATTATACTATTAATATTATCTATGTCTTTTATTCTACCATTCTCCAGTAAAATTCCTCTCGTACATAAACTCTTCACCGCCGCCATATTATGGCTTACAAACAAAACCGTTCTGCCACCTTGACGAGATATATCCTGCATCTTGCCAATGGCTTTCTTCTGGAATTCGGCATCGCCCACCGCCAATACTTCATCAATAATCAAAATGTCTGGCTCTAAAAATGCCGCCACGGCAAAAGCCAAACGCACCGTCATCCCACTACTGTAGCGTTTTACCGGCGTGTCTATATATCGCTCACAACCGGAGAACTCTATGATTTCGTCCAGCTTGTCTGTAATTTCTTTTTTGGTCATCCCTAAAATGGCACCGTTTAAAAAGATGTTTTCGCGGCCGGTCATTTCACCGTGAAAGCCTGTACCCACTTCTAATAATGAAGCCACACGTCCTTTAGATTTGATACTTCCCGTTGTTGGGCTGGTAATTTTAGAGAGTATTTTTAACAAAGTAGATTTTCCAGCGCCGTTTTTGCCTATGATGCCCAGCACTTCTCCTTGCTGCACTTCGAAATTAATGTCTTTTAATGCCCATACATAGTCGGAGGTTCCTTTAGTAGCGCGGTTGTTTACGTCGCCTATTTTCAAAAACGGGTCTTCTTTGCCTCTTACATTGGCCCACCAGCGTTTTAAATCATCACCCATCGTACCGGTGCCTACGAGGCCGAGGCGGTATTGCTTGGAGAGGTTTTCTATTTTCAGTATTGTATTGTTCATAATCCGTGAGGGGTGAGTCGTTTTTTAGTGAGTGGTGAAAATTAGTGAGTAGCGAATCGTGAAAAGTGAGTAGTAACTAACTTCTCACGACTCACCTCTCACTACTCACTTTTTTTCTATATAATTTCTAAATCCCAACAGTAACTTTTTTACTTCAATCATTTGTAAATTACAACCATCTTCATTTTTGATAAATTCCAATCGCAATGCTATTAAATATTGTGTGTCTAATTCTGAAAGCGAACCTAAGGCAATATGAAGAAAATGAATTAGTTCTTTATCTCCTTTTCGTGCTGCTCCTTCAGCAATATTAGATGGAATTGAAACAGCAGACCTTCGCATTTGACTCGTTAATCCATATTTTTCCGCATCTGGAAATGTTTGAGTCAACTTATAAATAGTCTCTACCAAATCCATACTCTTTTTCCAAACGTCTAAATCTTTATGATTCATATCTATTTTTTTTTAGTGAATAGTTTTTAAGTGAGTCGTCAATGGTGAGTGGTGAGTAGTAACTAACTTCTGCCTTCTCACTTCTCACTATTTTCACTCCTCACTATTCTCTTCTCACTTCTCACTATTCACTTCTCACTATTCACTTCTCACTATTCACTTCTCACTCTTAAATCGTATCAATAAAACTCTTCTCAGCCCTGTTAAAGATGATGATGCCCACAAACAAAACGATGACAGTGGTGATTAACGTATAAATGAACATGCTGACATTAAAAACACCCGTGTTTAAGAGCATATAACGAACGGATTCTATGACAAACGACAACGGATTGTATTCCACCACCCAGGCATATTTAGGTAGTTTTTCTACAAAATACGAAACGGGATACATAACAGCCGAAATATACATCAGTAACCGCATTCCAAATCCCACTAAAATATTTAAATCCCTGTATTTGGTAACCATTGCAGAAATAATCATTCCCAATCCCAAACCTAACACCCCCATAATTAACACCATGACCGGAAACAAAAAGGCATATTCATTGATACTGATGTCGGCACCTTTATAATAGTAATAGCCAAAAAACACCATAAAAATAAACAATTGAATCCCAAACCGCAGCAAATTTGAAATCACGGCCACAAGAGGCATAATTAAGCGAGGAAAATACACTTTCCCAAAGATTCCTGCATTAGCAGAAAAGGTATTTGAGGTACCTGAAAAACAAGAAGTAAAATAATTCCAAATGGTAATCCCAGCCAAATTGAATAAAAATGGCGGTACAGATCCAGTTGAAATATTGGCCATATTGTTAAATATCAACGTAAATATTACTGAAGTAAACAAAGGCTCAATTAAATACCACAAAGGCCCGAGAACGGTTTGTTTGTATGCTGTAATGATATTCCTCTTCACGAAAAGCAGCAACAAATCGCGGTATTGCCAAACTTCCTTAAGATTTAGAGAGAAAAAATTGTTTTTGGGTGTTATCTCAAACAGCCATTCCTTATTATTATTTTCTTGGTGGTTCATTTAATGGCTGGATCTTCTAATCTTTATTTTCTGCTTTTATGCAGGTCTTAGTTGAATCGTTAATGGACAAATATAACAATTTGTCCGAAATATTGTGTTTAATTTAAGAATACTAATCGGTAAAATTTCATTTACTTTGTTCTCTTAATTATAAATACAAAAAAGTGTTTTTTTTCTCTAAAAATAAGCCGGTTCTAAAGGATTTAATTCCAGAGGGTCATATAGACATTCACTCGCATCTTTTGCCGGGTATCGATGACGGTGCCAAAAACTTTGCGGATACTTTACATCTTACGCGAGCGCTTCAAGGCTTTGGAGTCACAGAGATTATCACTACACCGCACATCATTCAGCATGTCTGGGACAATACCCATGAACAAATTGTCGCTAATAAAAATGCGACAGTACTGGAATTGGAGAAAAACAATATTCACCTTCCTTTTAAAGCCGCCGCAGAGTATTTGATGGACGATCAGTTTGTGCGTTTGTTTCAATCGAATGATTTATTGATTTTGAAAGATAATTATGTTTTGGTTGAGATGTCTTACATCAATGCACCTATTCAATTGTATTCTATACTCTTTGACTTACAGGTGGCAGGATACATTCCTGTACTCGCCCATCCGGAGCGTTATTTGTTTTATCACAATAATTTTAATGAGTACGTCAAACTAAAAAGAGCGGGCTGCCTGTTTCAACTTAATCTTCTGGCGGTTGTTGGTTATTACGGTGATGGGATTACAAAAATAGCGGAACAATTGCTTGCAAAAGGAATGTACACTTATGTAGGATCAGATGTGCATCATGACAGACATATTGCCGCCTTTGAACAGAAAGTAAAACTAAAAGATTTGGCACCTTTAAAAGAGGCGATGGCCAACAATCAGTTTTTTAAAACCAAGTAAATTCATGCCGCTGCGAAAAAAAATACTACTTACACAACGCAGCATACCAATCGTAAAAAAGATTTAAACCCTAAATAAATCAGCTTCATTTTCTAATTTCGAAAATATAAATAGAACTATATCTCGATCAGATTTAAAACAAAAAAAGTTTACGCTGAATATATTCTATGTAAACTTTTTTTAGTGAAATCAAATTTATTACTGCTACTTATCCAATACCTCAAAAGCAGAATTCCTACTCTTAAATTCAGGAACGATTTTTTTCATTTTTGTAACGATATTGTCATTGTCAAAAAAGCTAGCGATTTCAATAAGTTCTTTTATATCATTATGCAGTGTTTCATACTCATCCTGAATTTCCTCCGCGATCATGATTTTATCGTGGTATGTAGGGATAGTTTTTGAAGTATTATTGAGTAATTCTTCATACAGTTTTTCTCCTGGTCGCAGTCCTACAACCTTGATCATGATATCTTGATCGGGTACATACCCAGCCAATTTGATCATCTTTCTTGCCAGATCGATAATTTTTACCGGTTTGCCCATGTCAAAAATATAAATCTCGCCTCCATTACCCATAGAACCCGCCTCAAGAACTAATTGGCAGGCCTCAGGAATAGTCATAAAATATCGGATGATGTCGGGATGCGTAATCGTCACCGGACCACCTTCAGCGATTTGCTTACTAAACAAAGGCACGACAGAACCATTAGAACCTAAAACATTTCCGAAACGGGTAGTAATAAATTTTGTCGCTTTTACGTTATTCTCTTTTTGATCTTTTAATTGCAGCGATTGAACATATTTCTCGGCTATTCTTTTACTAGCTCCCATGACGTTACTAGGGTTGACTGCTTTATCTGTTGATATCATTACAAATTTTACCACCTTGTGTTTGCATGCCAGGTCAGCTAAGTTTTTAGTTCCTTCAATATTTGTCAGGATAGCTTGCGAAGGGTTTTCCTCCATCAAGGGAACATGCTTGTAAGCGGCAGCGTGAAACACGACCTGGGGCTTGTAAACTTTAAAAATATTGTTCAGCGCCTCTTTATTTCTGATATCCGCAACTACGGTGTGTATCTTAGTAAATGAAATTATACTTTGCGTCTCTAAACTAAGATGATGCAAAGGTGTTTCAGCCTGATCTAATATAATTATCTTTTTAGGGTTAAAAATCAATACCTGCCTTACTATCTCACTTCCGATAGAGCCCGCAGCACCCGTAATTAATATCGTTTTGTCTTTTAACTGTTTGGAAATAGACTTGTTGTCCAACACAATCGCTTTTCTTTCCAGTAAATCTTCAATTTGCAAGTTCTTTACTTTCAGGGAAATTTCCTTTTGATCCTCCCAATCCATAATCACGGGAACGATATAAACTTTATAATTGAATTCCAGGCATTGGTCTACAATAACCAAACGCTCCTCTTTTGATAAACTTTTATCCGCTATAATAACCCCTTCTGCCCCGACTGATCGCATAAGAGTGGGCAGCTTTTTCTTTAAAACTAATATCGGCAAGTCCAACATTCTTTTGGACTGGTTTTGGCTGTTTTTATCCACAAACCCTACGATCTTAAAACGGCTTGGTGTTTCTAGTTTTAAGGCTTTGGCTACAGAAATGGCATTGGCATCCGTTCCATAAATTATGACCCTAACCAATTTAACATCACTTTTTTCCTTAAGATAATGTTCGAAAGTTTGCTTTACAATCACGCGGTATAAAAACAAACCACAAAAAGACAAGACCATATTGATAAAAAGTGCGGTATTTAAAAAAGCTTTCTGTCCATATAATAGTTCAAATAAAAAATTAAATATTAGAAACAAGAAAAGAACAAATATTTGCGAAAACAAAAGTTTGACTGCATCAATATAGGAAGAGTGTCTAATAATCCCCGCATAAGTTCGAAACAGCCAAAAAGAAAATATATTCAATCCTAGAAGAAATAAAACATAGTTTACTTTACTAACACCAATAACATAAAGCAGTCCGAGCCCATTTATAGTTAACTTTGTGACAAGGAAGGCGATTATTAGGATCGTAACATCTATCATAATGATTATCCACCGAGGTAAATAACTTAAATTATGAATATTAAACCTTAAGTTCTCTCTGGAAAAAAAACTAGGCCTAAAGTCTTCCGACGAAGGTTTTGTGTTATTACTCAAAATACATTTTTATATTAGGGTTCTTGTGTTGATTATTCCAAAAGTAACAAATAAATAGTTCAAAAAAATTATTAAATACTATATATTTTCGTACTAAAAACAGATAAAAAAAGCTTCTTCTACTTTTTTATATAAAAACTTAAATTACTTTTTGTATTTGTGCTATCTCGACTTGATTAAACCTAAAAGATACTCCCCATAACCAGATTTCTTTAATGGTTCAGCTAAGTCTTTTAGTTGTTGTTCAGAAATAAAACCTTGTCTCCAAGCAATTTCTTCAATACAACCCACTTTCAATCCTTGACGTTCTTCGATAACCTGAACAAACTGCCCAGCTTGCATCAAACTATTAAATGTTCCAGTATCCAGCCAGGCGGTTCCCCTGCTTAAAATACCAACCTTAAGATTTCCTTGTTCTAAGTACACTTTGTTCACATCCGTAATTTCATATTCACCACGAGAACTAGGTTTGATATTCTTGGCGATTTCCACAACTGAATTATCATAAAAATACAATCCCGGCACTGCATAATTAGATTTTGGCTCCAATGGCTTTTCTTCGATGGAAAGCGCTTTAAAATTAGCATCAAATTCTACCACACCATATCGTTGCGGATCTGAAACATGGTAAGCAAAAACAACTCCTCCTTCAGGGTTTTTATTAGATTGTAATAGCTCATCCATATTGGAACCAAAGAAAATATTATCTCCTAGTACCAAAGCCACAGAATCACCCCCTATAAATTCTTCTCCAATGACAAAAGCCTGCGCCAAACCGTTGGGAATAGCCTGTTCCGCATAACTAAATTGACAACCTATTGCAGAACCGTCTCCCAGTAATTTTTTGAAATTAGGCAAATCATGAGGCGTTGAAATAATCAATATTTCATTTATCCCTGCCGTCATCAAAGTCGACAACGGATAATAAATCATCGGTTTATCGTACACCGGCATCATTTGCTTACTCATGGCCAATGTCAGTGGATGTAAACGCGTTCCTGAACCTCCTGCTAATATAATTCCTTTCATAATGTTAATAATTTTACGGATCTTCGCGGATTGAAAATGATTACGCGGATTCCCTACATGACTTTATTTTATGTTTATAAATCTCTTCCAAGTTAAGCTGGATTGACCAAAATTAATCAGTAATCCAACAGGGTAATTTGTAGATTTAAGGTAATTGATAGTCTGTGCTTCGTTGTCTTTGTGCAAAAAAGATGTTGCTTTTATTTCTAGCGCGATTTTGTCAAAACAGATAAAGTCAGCTATAAAATATTTTTTCAATGCTACTTCATTGTAATAGACTTGTAATTTTCTTTTACTGTCAAAATTTACTTTCTGTATTTCAAACTCTTTTTCTAATGATTCATGATACACAGATTCTAAAAACCCAGCTCCTAAACTTTTATGCACCATCATACAAGCTCCAATTATTTTATAAGTTTCTTCTTCGAATAGTAGTTTGCTCATCTCTGTGTAATCTGCGTTAATCCGTGAAATCTTCTATAAATATTGTTTCTCGTAATAACTAGCATACTCTCCAGAAGTAATATTATTCAACCAAGTTTGATTTTCTAAATACCAATTAACTGTTTTCTCTAATCCTTGCTCAAAAGTAACCGAAGGCTTCCACCCCAGTTCTTTATTAATCTTACTCGCATCAATGGCATAACGCAAATCATGTCCTGGACGGTCTTTGACATATGATATTAATTTTTCAGAAGTTCCAGCGGTTCTCCCCAATTTTTCATCCATGATTTTACAAAGCAATTTTACCAAATCAATATTTTGCCATTCATTAAATCCTCCAATATTATAGGTGTCATGATTTACCCCCTCATGAAAAACTAAATCAATAGCAACCGCATGATCTTCTACGAAAAGCCAGTCCCGCGTATACTTCCCATCACCATAAACAGGCAAAGGCTTGTTTTGAATAATATTATTGATAAACAACGGAATTAATTTTTCAGGAAAATGAAAAGGACCATAATTATTAGAGCAATTCGTCAAAACATAAGGCAAGCCATAGGTTTCTCCGTACGCACGAACAAAGTGATCCGAACTAGCTTTTGAAGCCGAATAAGGCGAATTAGGATCGTAGGCTGTACTTTCAGTAAACAAGCCTTCAGCGCCTAAACTTCCATACACCTCATCAGTACTGATATGGTAGAAACGTTTTCCTTCCATATTATCTTTCCAGATCGTTTTGGCAGCATTCAACAAATTCATAGTACCAATAACATTTGTTTTTACGAATGACAATGGATCCGTGATGGAACGATCCACATGCGACTCAGCAGCCAAATGTAAAACACCGTCAAACTGATGCTCCGCAAATAATGCGTCTATAAAAGCAGCATCAACAATATCCCCTTTTATAAAAGTATAATTAGGCTCGTTTTCAATATCAACTATATTCTCCAAATTCCCTGCATAAGTCAAGGCATCCAAATTGAATATTTGGTATTGCGGATATTTTTTTACAAAAAGGCGAACTACATGGGATCCTATAAAACCCGCCCCGCCTGTTATTAATATTTTTTTCATTTTCTAATATATATTTTCAATTTATTTTGACAAGTTCTATAAATCCATATCTTATGTAAAAACAAGTTCTGAGTTCTGGGCACCCATTAGGGGTGGGGCAAACCGAAAATTTCATGAACACATTATTCTTCTGTTTTTATAAATTCTTTAATTTTCCTTAGGACTGAATCCATGTCTGTCAATACCTCATCATTGGTAAAACGGATTACATATAATCCTTGAAATTCAATATTTACAGTTCGTTCCTTATCTAATTTCTTCTGCTCTACAGTTTGATGGTATTCTCCATCTATTTCTATGACTAATTTTAATTGGTGACAGTAAAAATCGGCTACATATCTTAATAAGGGATGTTGCCTTCTAAATTTATACCCATCCAATTGGTTATTCCTCAGTGACAACCACATTACTTCCTCAGCTTGAGTAGGGTTTTCTCTTAATTTTTTAGCATTAGAAAAAATAATTCCCGAAGCATCTTTCCACATATTATCTGAAAGTGATGGATTCTTTTTCATTCTACAGGGGGTTTAAAATAAAATCTAGTCAGTTTCTTTTTTGTTTCCTCCTAGCCCTAAAGGGGGCAAAAAAGAAACACAAAATTCGTTTTTATCAACAGACTTTATCTGTAATTAGGTTCTAAATTTTCAGCTCCATTTATTATCGAGACAAAATCATGTTCTAAATTTTTGGCCCCCTTTAGGGACGGGGCAAACCGAAAATTTTATATGCTTTTTTTATTATTCTTATAAAAAAATAAAACTTAGTCAGTTTCTTTTTTGTTTCCCCCTAGCCCTAAAGGGGGCAAAAAAGAAACACAAAATTCGTTTTTATCAATAGACTTTATCTGTAATTAGGTTCTAAATTTTCAGCTCCTTTTATTATCGAGACAAAATCATGTTCTAAATTTTCGGCATCCGCCGCGGCGAACCGGGGCAAACCGAAAATTTTAGCTCCAGAAGCAAAACTAGTTAAAAACCGTATTTCACGGTGTTTCTTTTTTGTTTTCCCCTAACCCTAAAGGGAGCAAAAAAGAAACACAAAATCCGTTTTTAGCAACAGACTTTAATTAAAATCACGTTCTTAATTTTTGGCCCCCTTTAGGGACGGGGCAAACCGAAAATTTTATATGCTTTTTTTATTGTTCTTATAAAAAAATAAAACTTAGTCAGTTTCTTTTTTGTTTCCCCCTAGCCCTAAAGGGGGCAAAAAAGAAACACAAAATTCGTTTTTATCAATAGACTTTATCTGTAATTAGGTTCTAAATTTTCAGCTCCATTTATTATCGAGACAAAATCATGTTCTAAATTTTCGGCATCCGCCGCGGCGAACCGGGGCAAACCGAAAATTTTAGCTCCAGAAGCAAAACTAGTTAAAAACCGTATTTCACGGTGTTTCTTTTTTGTTTTCCCCTAACCCTAAAGGGAGCAAAAAAGAAAGACAAAATCCGTTTTTAGCAACAGACTTTAATTAAAATCACGTTCTTAATTTTTGGCCCCCTTTAGGGACGGGGCAAACCGAAAATTTCACCCTTCTCACTACTCATAACTCACTTTCCACCTTTTACTAACTCTAAACATTTTTCTAAACTTTCCTTATAATTCGGAACGCTAACACCATACACCTCTTTAATCTTAGCTTTATCCAATAAAGAAAACGCAGGTCGTTTTGCTGGAGTGGGATAAGAAGAAGAATGGATTCCTTTCACGTCACAAGTATAACCGCCGATTTCCTGAATAGCTAATACAAATTCATACCAACTAATCTCTCCTTCATTAGAGTAATTATAGATTCCCGGAATCCATTCCTGTGCTGTAACAATATCCATCATTATTTGAGCTAAATCGGTTGCATAGGTAGGTGATCCAACCTGATCATTGACGACACTTATGGTATCCCTTTCTTCTAGCAAACGCTTCATCGTTTTTACGAAATTATTTCCAAACTTGCTGTACACCCATGAAGTTCTAATGATAATGGCATCAGGATTTGCCTCAAGACAAGCCAACTCACCTGCTCTTTTAGTCGCCCCGTAAACATTGATAGGCTGTGTGACTGCCTCTTCTGTCAAGGCAACAGCTGATGTTCCATCAAATACGTAATCGGTAGAAACATGGATTAGCTTTACTTTATTGTCATTAGCATATTGGGCAATTATTTTAACCGCTTGATGATTTACAATGTCCGCTATTTCCTGTTCCGTTTCTGCTTTATCAACAGCCGTATAAGCACCGCAATTCAATATGATATTTGGATTAATAATCTCCAATTGATCTTTCAACACAGATAAATTATCCAAAGAAACTTGTGTTCTATCGGCAAAAAACCATTCGAATTGAGAATAGTTTTCCGACAATACTTTCACTTCTGAACCCAATTGTCCGGGTGCACCAGTTACTAAAATTTTTTTCATGTTTGTTTTTTAACGTAAAAGCACAAGGGTATTACTGCTGCTTTTATTTTATTTTGATTATTCAACTTACAAAGAAATCCAAGTCTCGATCCCACAGACAACTTTAAACTCTTTTAAAACTCCTAGAGAGCCCAACTCACAGTTAAAAGACTTTGCGGTTAAGTTTTAAAACTCCCAATCTACCTCATCAAATCCGGACAATATCAAATCCTTTTCTGAAACAACAACTGCCTCAGGAATTAACTACCAGTCAATTGGTAAAAAAATCATATATTTCAATTAAATTTCAAACCCATGGCAAAAGTAATCGCTCCCTTTAAAATAACAGGAACACTCGATGACATTAATTTTATACTAATGCCAGATGGAACAAATTATGCCCGTATGAAAGGAAAAACGGGAGTGACTTCCGAACAGTTCAAAAACAATCCTATTTTTAATACCATTAGGCAGCAGGGATCTGAATTCGGACATTGTGTAAAAAAATCTGCACTATTCCGCCAAATTGCGTTTAATTTCAATAAGCTGTCCAAAGAAGTCAGCTTTGCAGGAAGAGTAAATAAGTTGCTTTTCGAAATTCTAGAAGAAGACGCCACGCAACCCCGAGGCCAACGAACTCTTATCGAAGGTTTAAAAACAAATGAGGGTAAAGAACTCCTGCTAGGTTTTGAAAGTAATAAATTGAGACCTTTACGAAAAGTACTCAAAATAAAAGAACAATGGAATGACGACAACCAAACACTAAAACTGACTCATTTCGTTCCTAAAAAACACCTGGATTGGCCAGAAGCAGCAACTCATGTTCATCTCGCAATAGCCATGGCCAACTGGGATTTTGAAAAAGAAACCTTTGATACCTGTTACAGCGAAAAAATAATGCTTTACAAAGAGTCCGAAAAACAGACTGTCGTATTAAAGACAGAAATTCCAAAAGGCGATCAGCTCCATCTTACCTTTTTTTTCATAGGTTTTGCAAAACAAGATCGCAAAAAACACACTCTCTTGCACCGCAAAAACAACACCACAACAATTATCGCATCCGAAATCCCTAATACCCAAAAAATCACCGAGCTGTAACCATTCACTCAAATCATGTCAGATCAAGTATATTTGAAATGCTGCAACTTTTTTATAAAAATGGGTCCAAGGACTCACAATCGGCCGAAACAATCTCATTCATCTTTGCCTTCTTTAGATTGCAAGCCAACTAATCTGTAAATTCAAAAGCTTGAATAGGGCCTTGTTCTTCCACCTCATTAAAATTATTTTTCAAATAAATTCTTGCAACTGTCCACGTGCCTTCAAATAATTTCCAGAACCTTGTTTCCATCGAATATCTTATTCCGTAATTGAGTTAAATTTAAATGTCTTTTTTTGTTCACTACACAATACAAAATAATAGATTAATGTTCATTCCATAAAACAAAAAAAATATTTGTATACATCACACTTACAAAAAGCAACCAACACCCCATCTAGAAACTCCTGCCCCGCCCTTAAATAAAAATCATAAAAAAACAACGAAAATGTAAAGTGGCAGCAGTCCGCGAGTTGAGAACGAAGGACGAACGGCTCGGGCTGCGGAACGGTACTTTGAGGTAGTTTTTAAGCTTTTTATTTGCAGGCTTGATTTTTTTGTTTCTTTTTTGATCAAGCAAAAAAGAAAAGATTGTTCTTCAGTGATAATATAAATACTACGAATCCATGACTATTTTTTGTTTCTATATTAATCAAGACAAAGAGGAAATTTCAAACCTAAAACTCCCAATCCACCTCATCAAATCCTGGCAATATCAAATCCTTTTCTGAAACAATAACTTCCTCGGCACTTAATTGCCAATCAATATTTAAGGTAGGATCATCATAACGAATACCTCTTTCACTGTCTTTATTATATAACTGATCTACTTTGTACATTACAGATGCCGTTTCGCTCAAAACCGAAAAGCCATGGGCAAAACCATGCGGCACCATTAGTTGTTTTTTATTTTCTGCACTTAACACCACACTAAAATACTTTCCATAGGTAGCTGAGTCTTTTCGCAAATCTACCGCCACATCCAGTATTTCTCCTTCCAAAACACGTACAAGCTTAGCCTGCGCAAATGGACTAATTTGCAAATGCAGTCCTCTGATCACTCCTCTTTTAGAGAAAGACTGATTGTCCTGAATGAAATTATAATCCATCCCTTTTTCATTGAATTTAGCCTGATTATAAGCTTCGAAAAAATACCCACGCGAATCCTTATATAAATCTGGATTTATAATTACTAAATCTTGTATTGTTGTTTTTTCAATGGTCATAGTGTGATTTATTATTCTATTGTATGCCAAGCATTAAAATGGCATTTCTACTGATGGACATACATCAACCTCAAATTACTAATTATTTATTAAGAACTCGCCCGAGGGCTGCACTTCGTTTATGTGGGAATATTTCGTTTACCACAAACATAAAATTATAATCAACAAACACCCCGATCGCCCAATACTGATCACTAATCACTGAATACTTAAGAACCCAGACATTTTAACCAAAAAAGTTCGTGAAATAACTACTACTTCACGAACTTCTTAGCAATTACATTAAATTGACTACTTTTTTATGCCTTGAATATTTTTTTGAACCAAGGTTTTTTTACGGTTTCATTTCCGTAACCATAACCATAACCATATCCTTTAGTTGAGTCCGTATCATTAAGCAGCAAACACATGTTTGGCAATTTTTTTTCTTTGTACAGGCTGTTGGGAATATTCAGCATTCGTTTTTCTAAAAAGTTAGCACGAGCCACATAAATAAAAGTATCTGCATGTTTCGCTATCAATAAGGTATCGGTAACTAAACTAACAGGAGCCGTATCCACGATTATATAATCATATTGTGATTTTAAACTCTGGAAAACTTCGTCCACTTTCTTGCTCATCAACAACTCGGCTGGATTTGGAGGAATCACACCTGCCGGTAATACGTGAAAATCTTCGTATCCTTTGTATTGTACAATCAAATCATCTAATTTCAAATCTTTAGACGATAAATAATTAGTAAAGCCACGTTCAGGTAAGTCCAGATACTCGTCCAGTCTTGGATTCCTAACATCCATTCCTACGAGCAGCACTTTTTTTCCTGATAAGGCAAAAGTGGCCGCCAGATTTACAGAGACAAAGGTTTTACCCTCTTTTGGAAAAGTAGAGGTCAGGAATATAGTTTTGGCCATGCCTTCCGGCACTTTGTTTAACATAAACTCTAAATTGGTTCTTATGATTCGCAAGGCTTCGGCAGCACTGGTCCTGCTTGCTGACTTCATGATTTCTGAAGGATTATCCGAGGTGGGTACATCTCCAATAAAAGGAATCAATGTTTTTCCGTCAAAGTCTAAACGGCTTTTGATTTTAGTATCTAATAAATCATTTGTATATATAACCCCAAATGGAATTAGAAGTCCTATTAAAATACTCGCTAAATAAATGATGCTTTTCTTTGGTGAAACTGGTATTTTGTTTCCTTTGGCTTCATCAATTACTCTCGCATTGGGCGCAGTAGCCGCAAGTGAAATGGCTGTTTCTTCTCTTTTTTGTAATAAATACAAATACAACTCTTCCTTTACTTTTTGTTGACGCGCAATCACCCGAAACTGACGTTCCTGTTTCGGTATTTTTCCAATCTTGGCATTCAATATGTTTTCCTCTGTTTTCAAATTTCTCTTTTGAATGTTCAGATTGGACTGCATCCTCTGCAAACTTCCCTGCACATTAGTTTTCAGGGCTGCAATCTGCTGATCCAATTTAACCACAGATGGATTAACCTCCGTAGCTGACTTAAGTATTCTGTTGCGGTCTAAAACCAATTGATTATAAGAATCAATCATTCCCGCCGAGCTACCTTCACCGTAAATTATGTTTGTGGGCAAGAGATCAGCAGTTGTACTGTTGTTCATAAAATCTAATAGCGAAGAGATTACATTCAGCTGAATTTCTGTCTCGACTACTTTTTTATCGTATTCATTGGAACCTTCAATAAAAAGCTTAAGTTCCGACTCTATATCCGTCAAGTTATTAGACTTTTTATAATCTTGAACATTCTGCTCCACACCGTCCAATTCCTGTGTAATTAATTTCAGCCTGTCGGCTATAAATATCGAGGTGTTCGCAGATATGAAATTTTTATCGGCAGCTGCGTCTTCATTATAAATCTGAGTCAGATTATTTAGAAAATCTTCTGCTTTTTTGATTACCGGACTAGTTATGGATAGCGCTACAACACTGCTGCTTTTGTTGATGGGCTGTACACTAAGGCGATTTTGAAAACTTTTCACTACTTCTTCAAGAGGACGCACAACGATTCGTAACAATTTACTCTCTAGTTCTTCGTTACCGTCCTGAGAAACGAATTTACTGATAATCAAACTACCATACTTAGTCTTTATGGGTTTGTCATACTCAAATTCCGTATTATTACCTAAAATCACTTTAGAAGAGTCGTCTACATTTAGGTCAACTAATTCGAAAGTTGTTAGAGTAAGGGCCGTAAAATTCAACTCAATGTTACTTTGATAAAATCGCTCCGTTTTATCAACAAAGTCAACGACGATAGGAGTATCTCCATAAATTTCACTGTCCACTATTCTACCATCCCTTATCAAACTGCTGTTCAGATTTAGTTTTTTTACCGTACTCTCTACCAATGTGCGAGACCTCAGAATTTCAATCTCGTTATCGAGATTACTTTTAATACCTCCTCCCATTCCCATATCAGCAAAGGCGGAAAGTTCGGACAGCATGCCCCCTTTTTTCTCATCTTTAACTAAGATTGTTGTTGTTATACTATATTGAGGGATTGTGTATCTTAAGTACATAAAAGCGGCAAATAAACAAATAGAAATTGCCAGTACAAACCATTGCCAATGAATTAAATAGACACGAAGTAATGCTTTTAAATCAAAATCGTTTTCATGCTCATTGTCGAAATCGTTATTTTCCATAACCAAATTTATTTTGTTGTCGTAATTATTAAGGTAATTAAGGTAATCAATATCGATGTTATCGAAATGATGACTCCTGTATTTGGACCAATTGCCGCTCCATTTATCTTAGTTTTATTGGGTTCCACATACACCACATCATTTTGGGACAAATAATAAAAATCAGAGTTGATGAAATCAGCATTAGTAATATCAACCCTGTTATAGGATGTAACACCATCAACCTCTCTAATAATCAAAATATTATTTCTTTTCCCGTAAATGGTCAAGTCTTTCGCTTTACTCAAGGCTTCAATCAAGGTAATTCTTTCTGAATCTACACTATAAGTACCCGGCGCGTTTACCTCCCCCTGTAACGAAACTTTAAAGTTCATAATACGCAAATTGATTATAGGGTCTTTAATATAGACACCAATTTTTTGCTGCAACAGTTGAAGCACTTCTGACCGTGATAAGCCGCCCACTTTTAATTTTCCTAAAACGGGGAACTCTATAGATCCGCTAGCATCTATCAAATACAATTGCATCGTCTGCTGACCACCTGCTAGATCAAGTCTTCCAAGATCTTGAACTGTAATTGATTTTAGGTTAAAAGGCATAGCTATTTCAGGATCCTCAGCAGACACAATTATCGTTAACAAGTCATCCGGCTGCAGTTTGACTTCATACGAATTTGATTTTTCGTTTGCCAAACCGTCAATATTCTGATAGTAAACCACATCTTTTCTGGAAGCGCAGGAAAAGAAAAGTAAAGCAAGTAAAAAGGGGATTGTTTTTTTCATTAAAAAAATATTTTTTTCAAGGTTTTAATTATTTAAATTTCCAAATATAACTCTTTAATTATAATTAGAATATGATTGTTTTAAAATGCTTTTATACTAGATCTGCCACAATAGCTCTTCTATATTATTATTATAACACGATAATTAAAACGCTGAAATTTCTGATTGGCGTCAAATAATTACTAATGAGTACACTATAAAAAAAATTAAATAGATTTACTATGAAATATCTGATGAACTACTGCTGCAATTCTAGTTCTGTCATCATCAGTAAGATTAGATCCCGAAGGCAAACACAAGCCATTATCAAAAAGAGTTTCGGCCACTTTGTTTCCGTAATACGGATAGGCTGCAAAAATAGGCTGCATATGCATGGGTTTCCATAAGGGACGGCTTTCGATATTTGCATCTTCAAAAGCCAATCGTAATTTCTCGCGATCACAGCCATTATTGTAATCTGGCTCTATAACGATAGCACTCAACCAATGATTAGCAAAATAATTCTCATTAGGAGATATAAAAACGGTGACATTTGGAATGTCTTTGAACAAAGCAACATAAAAAGCATTAATGTTTCTTCGCAACGCAACATGATCGTCTAAAACTTCCATTTGCCCACGGCCAATACCAGCACAAATATTACTCATTCGGTAATTATACCCTATTTCACTGTGCTGGTAATGCGGAGCATTATCTCTGGACTGTGTGGCATAAAAAATAGCTCTGTTTTTTAGGGCCTTTGTTGGGGTAACAATAGCACCACCGCCAGAAGTGGTGATGATTTTATTTCCATTGAATGACAAAACACCTATATCTCCAAAAGTGCCGCATTTCTGGCCTTTGTAACTGCTGCCCAAGGCCTCGGCACTGTCCTCTAAAATAGGAATGCCATATCTGTCTGCCACAACCCTTACCTCATCAACTTTATACGGCACGCCATATAGATGCACGGCAATAATTGCTTTTGGCTTTTTGCCTTTGGTAATACTATCTATTATTGCCTCCTCTAAAGCTAGAGGACACAAATTCCAGGTTTCGATTTCACTATCAATAAAAACGGGGGTTGCGCCGAGGTATAATATTGGGTTTGCAGATGCTGAAAAAGTCATACTCTGACAGATTACGGCATCACCAGCTTCCACTCCCAATAAAATCAATCCCAAATGAATGGCAGCTGTTCCTGAGCTTAAGGCTCCGACCTTGGAATCCTCTCCCAAGTATGCTTCCAGATCACTCTCAAGTCCATTTACATTAGGCCCCAAAGGAGCTATCCAATTGTTATCAAAAGCTTCTTGTACATATTTTTGTTCAGTTCCGCCCATATGTGGGGACGAAAGCCATATTTTTGATTTGTTCATTTTCAATGTTGTATTTTCAATGTTGTATTTTGTAATTCTACCCGGATTCCCTACCACTACGGCATAATCCGGTATGTCATTAATTATTATTGCTCCAGCCCCAACGGTAACCCATTTCCCAATTTTTATTCCTTGAATAACTGCAGCAGCTATTCCTATGTGACTTCCTTCCCCAATTTCAACTCCCCCGGCCAATGCCGCATTTGGTGAAATATGTACAAAATCAGCGATTTTACAATCATGCTCAATTATGGCCCCAGTATTAATGATGCAATGGGTACCGATTGTTACATCCGGATTGATAATTGCACCCGCCATTACAACAGAGCCTTCACCAATATTTGAATAATCTGACACGACAGCCTTATTGTGGATAGCTTTGAAAAAAGAAGAAGTTAACGATTTTACAATTTTTTTTCTGATCCTATTATCCCCTACAGAAACAATCCATTTTTGGTTGGATTCCTGTTTAAAAAACACTGAGTTTAAAACTGGAATACCGTATATGCTATCCCGTTGTGGATTATCATCCAATATAGCCTCAATACTATCATTATTTGATTTTAACAGGTCTGCAATAACTTTGCAATGCCCACTGGCTCCGTATAAAAAATTTTTGCTATTTCCCATTAAAAGGTTCTATTGTTGCCGTATCCTGAGCATTAATGCCCTCACTTTTTATTACTTTTTGAATCGTCTTTAAAACTATTTTTAAATCTAACAAAAACGAAACATTCTCAACATACCATACATCCAATTCAAATTTTTTAGACCAACTAATTGCATTTCTTCCATTCACCTGTGCCCAACCCGTAATACCTGGTTTCAGCTCATGACGTCTGTTTTGGAAATTAGAATAAAGAGGTAGATACTGAACCAACAGCGGCCTTGGGCCTATTAAACTCATCTCTCCCTTAATCACATTTAACAATTGCGGCAATTCATCAAGAGAAGTTTTGCGCACAAATGCACCTGTTTTTGTTAAACGCTGAGCATCAGACAGTAAGTTTCCGTTTATATCTTTTTTATCGTTCATTGTTTTGAACTTGATGATTTTGAAAACAGTACCGTTTTTACCTGGACGTGCTTGAAAGAAAAAAGGTTTTCCATGGTTGGCAAAAAATAAGCCAATAAATACAGTTATGAATATCGGAGCTAAAATTAATAAGCCAATTAATGCGATCAGGAAATCTATTATTGATTTGAATATAATTTTATACATTTATTTACTTTTTTGAACTCCTTCCAAAAAACCTACAAACTTGTCAGCAAGCTCATTTCTCGAAAATTTACTTTCAGCCAATCTTCTGGAGTTCTCTCCGAATGCACCTGCAAGTTTCCGGTCATCTGCCAATTTAATCAATGCATTTGCAAAAGCTTCCGCATTATTGGGCGGCACCACTAGTCCACAATTATTCTCTTGTATGATATCCGCCAACCAACCCGGGTAATTATTTAAAACCGGTAAACCTGAAGAAATATAGTCGAAAAACTTATTTGGAGAAGTGCCATAATAAAACGCTGGCACATTCGCCAGAACCATCATTCCTATATCCGAATTAGCTACAATTTTATTAAGCTTAGATTTTGGCATAGGATCATAAAACCGACAACTCGAGAGATTTTCTTTCACTGCCCTGGCAACCAATTCCGGTTTCATTTTACCATCACCAATAAAAGCCAATACAATATCTAACCGTCCTTGCTGCTTTAATACCTCTGCTGCATCTAATACAGCATGCAAACCATTTGCGATACCATGTGCTCCTGTAAATACTGCAACAGTATCAGACGGTTTAATTCCTTCTAAAACAAGTTCAGCTCTATTACCTGGCACAAATAAATCTAAATCACAACCGTTAGGAATCAATGTAATTTGCTTGTTTTTCTGTGATCGTTTTGCAATTCCCTCGCAAATTCCGGGAGACAAACCAATACAAGCATCTGCTTTGCTATAGCTTATTTTCTCTAAGACACTCATTCCCCAAAGAAGGAAAGGATTTTTCATGCCTAAAGCTCTGGGCAGCTCTGGCCAAAGATCACGGACTTCAAAAACGAATTTCTTCTTCCTACCAAACCATTTCATGAAGATTCCGGGTATACCAGCGGTTAATGGAGTAGAAGTCGCGAATAAGATATCATACTCCTCTTTCATAGCGACCTTAATACCTAATATACCAAACTTTAGAAATATCCAAGCTCTAGTTGCGATACTGTCATTATTTGAATAAGGCAAAGCTATCTGGATGACATCAATCCCATCAACATCTCCCCGATAAATTCCTTTCACATCAGTTCCCGGTAAATTTAGTTTAGCGAATTCACCACAAACTATAGAAACGGAATGTCCTTTTTCTATTAAACGTCTGGCAAATTCATAAGAACGAGTGGCACCTCCAATGGCGGGCGTAGTAAAATGTTGGTGAAAATAAAGAACTTTCAATTGATTTAAATATTTTTAATCTTTAATTGTAATCGTAGTTGTAATTTGTGATTTAAAAGGAAAAGAAAGTGCTTTACTCCTCTTTTTTTAAACCATAGTATTCTGAATCGTAGGACAAACTGATTCTAGGTTCAACTTTTCTATTATTTGACTGACTTTCAAAAGCAACAGAAAAATCATCTACATGCCAAATTTGTTCTTTATTATATTGGTCTAATGATAAAACCTCATCAATAACTGTCCACTGTGCTTTATTCTTTGAAATTTTAATTATTCGTGAATGAGTTGCTTTATTACTTAATTGTTGAAAGGCTTTAATAGTTCCTTGAAAAATATAGTCATCATTTGTTTCTTCCCATTTTGAGTTTAGGCATTGGGTCCAATAATACCAAATAAATCGACTTCCTTTTAGCATTTGCGATGCATCATTAACAACAACCGTATTGTGTGCTTTTGAACCTGTAAAATAACCCGAGAATTCTTTTGAAGTATTGTATTTATAGGTACCCGAATCGCGTAAAACATTCTGCCCTTTTACCCAAATATCAACATGTAAGTTATCGGCATGGGAAGGCCGATCTTTATGATTTCCACATCTTACAAAAGTAAACGATTCATTTGTTCTACAAGTGTAATAACCTCCGTTTTCAAAACTTAATACACCAAAAGATTTTGTTAGCGGTTTGAAGCCATATTTTGGATTTGCTTTGTTTTGAACCCAGCAATATTCTTCATTTATCAAAACACCATCAAATAATTTTTCTTTAGTTAAAACATGATGCAATGTATTTAATTGAGAACGATAATCCCTATAATCTGTATTGGTAAGTGGGAAAAACAAAGCCCCATCATTGGCTCCATAGTTAGGCAAATAGCCATTTTCTTCTTGCAGACATTGGTACAAAAAATTCAAGCTGGCATACGCTCTTTGATAGAAAAGTTTCGAAAAAGGTTTTTTATACGTCTCTGTAAGTGAAATTCCAAATGAGAATAACTGAATTAGTACCCGGTGATAATTCATACTGAACTGAAGAAAAGTACCATCTTCGTATACCTGATAAGCCACTTCTTTTTCCAGCCATTTCCTTCCTTCTTTTGCCCATTTCTTTGATTCAGGTATAAAAGGAAATAACAATTCACTTATAGTTAAAGCTAATGTCTCTGTGATGCGGCGTGATTATTCCGAACTGCAATTCTGGAAAAATCAATGTGATGATAAACATGATGCAAGGACCAATAAATCGTGTTCTGGATTTTATTCCAAAGTTCTTTGGTTAAAGCATCAGAATTTTTATAAAAATTAAGAACATACATCCAATTGAATAATCGCAATGAAATTTCCTGGCTGCATTTCCAATTAGGCCCTTGATTAACAGGATTGGCCTCTATCCAACTTTCAATTTCAGAAAACACAAAAGTGGAATGATCTTCATTAAAATGATAATCATAGCGTAATACAGTCAATAAATACGTAAACCTTGATTTTTCCCAAACGTACTTTATATCACCATTCGCAGGATTAAAGTCATTGATTTCAGACCAATGCTTGGAAATATCGTATTTATAATTGGTTTCCGGATTACTTATCCAATCATAATCTATACCTAATTTTTTCCAGTCTGAACTAAAAAAACAAATTTCACCCTGCACTATTTTATGTACAGCTTCCTTTAGGGCATTGTCTTCAATTTTGATAAATGATACTAATTCTCGCTCCTGAATTACGAAAGGAATAACGCTGTTTTTCCAACCTTCAAGCGAAATAAAGTTTCTCTGTTCAGGACTTACGGGATGTTTTTTCTTTAATAATCCGAGTCTTTTATCTAGTTCATGAGCCACTCTATAGGACGTATAACGTAGTCCCATATTTTGAAAAAGTTGAAAACCTAATTTAATATTCAAGTGATATGATTTTAATTACAATTCAATCCATTTATTCGTTTTTAAACTCTCAATAGCCGCAAATGATGCATTTGTAGTGTTTACAATTTCGTCAAAAGGAATTAATGCAGCTCCTCCATTTTTAGCCTGATTGATTAATTTATGAAACTGATTTTTATGCCCTTTATCTAATTTTGTTTTCAATTTTGAAAACCCTTTAAAACCAAAACCTTTCGTTTCTCTAAAATTATCCATAATTAAGGTTCTTTCTTGTGAGTAAACTTCCACACGTTCTTTGGAATAGGCTTTTGAACCATTAGAAAAATAGTTTATCACTCCAGTCGATCCATTCTCGTATTTTAATAAAATAGTAGCGTTGTCGGTATTTTCTTCTGGATTAACACCCATAGCATTCATACAAACCGCTTTTACTTTGCTTTCTGTTAAATAAGTAATTAAATCAATAAAGTGACAGGCTTCTCCAATAATCCTACCACCACCCACTAACATATCATGCACCCATACGTTTGCCGGCATATTACCTGCATTCATCGTTGCAATGACATTCATTTGAGAACTCCCCAATAGCGATTTCATTTTTTCCGCATGAGGTGAAAAACGTCTATTGAAACCAACCATTACTGTTTTTCCCGATTTTTGTTGCGCTGCTATAACGGCTGCTAATTCTTCCGTATTTAATGCTAAAGGTTTTTCGACAAAAACATGTTTTTTTGCTTCCAAACATTTTACGGTCATTCCTGCATGCAGATTATGTCTGGTTGTAATTAAAACCAAATCTACTTCACTATCTTTTAACACATCGTCCACATTGGTAGTCGAATGAGAAAAACTATATTTTTGCGCCATTGCCGTACCACTCACTCCACCTCTACTGGCAATGTATTTATAACTGGCACCACTACCCTTTAATGCAGGCAACATCGTCATTTTAGTAAAATTACCAGATCCAATAACGCCAATAACTCCCTTTTGTCCTGTATAATTAGCTTCTTTTAATTGAATTGTATTGCCTGGTACCACAACACTTTCATTATATTTTAATATCGAGGCAATCGATTTACTGGAACCAATCTCGCCATAAATTTGCAAATAATTATCCAAAGGAATTATTTCGGTAATCATTTCATTTACTTGCACTTTACCGGATGCGATCGCTTGTAAAACTGCTTCAAAATTTCTTTTTTCTGTCCATCTTACAAAAGACAAAGGATAATCTATTCCTCTATTTTCATAATTTTCATCATATCGTCCTGGTCCATACGAACAAGAAACCTGAAATGATAATTCTTTTTCGTAAAATTCAGCCCTGCTTAAATTTAAACCAATCACGCCAACCAAAACTATCCGACCTCTTTTACGGGACAATCTAGCCGCTTGCGAAATGATTTCATCCGTTTTTGCAGAAGCAGTAATGATCACGCCATCGGCACCAATTCCGTTAGTGTTTTCTTCAACAAATTTTACAACATCGCCATTTCTTGGATTAAAGGGAATAATTCCCCACTGCTTGGCCAAAGCTAATTTGCTTTCATCAATATCTACACCAATAACCTTGCAACCATTGGCCACTAATAATTGCGCAGTCAATAGTCCTATTAATCCTAAACCAGTGACAACTATCGTTTCACCCAATGTTGGATTTAATAACCGAATTCCTTGCAAACCGATCGAACCTATAACCGTAAAAGCAGCTTGTTCATCAGAAACATTATCCGGAATATGAGCAACCAAGTTTTTAGGAATAGAGACAAATTCAGCATGCTGTCCGTTGGAGGCTACTCTATCACCTATTTTAAACTCACTAACCCCATCACCAACCGCAACTACCTTTCCTACATTACAATAACCAAGTGGTAGAGGCTCTCCAAGTTTATTAAAAACTGCTTCTAAGGTTGGGATTAATCCTTCTGTTTTTATTTTATCCAAAACCTGTTTAACCTTATCAGGTTGTTGTCTCGCTTTAGAAATTAAATTTGATTTACCAAATTCAACCAACATACGTTCTGTACCCAAGGACACTAATGAACGTGTAGTTTGAATCAACACAGTCCCTCTGGCTACTTGGGGCGCTGGAACTTCTTCTAATATCGTTTGTCCTGTTTTAAAGGATTGAATGATTTGCTTCATTTTTCTTGTTGTTTATCATAAAATTGCCTCATCCACGATTCAATAGCTAACAAAGACCATATTGGATAAGACAAATCATCACGACCTTTTTCATTAATTTCTATTAGTTCTTTAACTTTTTCATAATCAAAAATACCACGCTTTTCAATTGCTTCTTTACTTAAATAATCATTAATAATGGCCGACATATCATTTAAAATCCATTTCCTCACTGGCCCCCCGAAAACGGTTTTTGGTCTGTATATTATTTCTTTTGGCAAATATCTCTCGGCAACTTTCTTTAATAAATATTTAGTTTCACTTCCATTCAATTTGAGCTTGGGAGGTATAGTTGTTGAAAATTCAACCAGTTCTAAATCTAAATAAGGAACTCGCACCTAAATCCCATGTGCCATACTTAATTTATCAGTGTAATTTAAATTATGACTTACCAAAAAAGTATTTATTTCCCAAAAAAGCATTTTGTTCAAATTTGATTTTTCTTTTGGTATCAGAGTATTTAAAAATTTAAAATAACTATGAATGTCAATTTTACTTTTATTTAAAAATAAACCATTTAATTTATGCTGATCTATCCAGTCAAAATAACCTAACATCATGTCCTCGCTTGATTTATCGATATTTTTAGTAAGTTTTTTTAACCTTCTTGATAATGAATTTGTTTGATTAAGCTTATTAACAATATTTTTGATTAATTTTCTTAAACCCACAGGATAAAAAGTAATAATTTTTACAAGTTTTAATGCTTTGTGTCTCCTATATCCAGAAAAAATATCATCTCCTCCCGTTCCTCCTAATAATACTTTTATTCTTTTTTCTTTGGCAACTTTACATATATTATACACATGTATAGGAGCGGGGTCAGCCTGTGGTTCGTCTAAAAAATAGATGATTTTATCAAAATCGTTTAATATCTCTACAGTGGAATCAACTACATTTAAACCTACATCCAAATATTTCGCTACTTTTTCTGCATAATAAAAATCGTCTACAAATCCTTCATTCTCAATATTGTGAGTTTTAATTGTAAAACAGTCCAGTTTTTTTTCCGGATGTAATTTTTTGGCAATAGCTACTACCAAACTGCTGTCAAGACCTCCTGACAAAAAAAAGCCTACAGGTACATCTGAAAGCATTTGTCTTTCTACTGCTCTGACTAATTTTTCTTCCAACAAATCAATTAATTCTGCTTCAGATTTATTGCTGAAAGAGTTGGAATCAAAAGGGATTGAAAAATAGCGGGTAAATTGTAATTCATTAATTTTACATGCATTCCCGGTAATATAATTTCCCGGCAATAGTTTTTTTATTTGTTTTATCGGAGTAAGATTTCCCGGAGCCCATAAAAAATTAATATAATTTTTCAGCGCCGTTTGGTCAACATCCATATTTTTTAAGTAAGGAAGCAGCGCTTTTGCTTCAGAGGAAAACCCTATTTCATTGTCATTTAAAAAATAATATAATGGCTTCACTCCAAAATGATCTCTGGCGATTATAAAGTCCTTTGTTTCAAAATTATAAAAGGAGAAAGCAAAAATCCCGTTCAGTTTTTTAATAAAATCAGTACCTTCATAGATTAAACCATACAACAAAGTTTCTGTATCACTAGTTGACGAAAAATTGACGTTCGAAAGATATTTTTCTCGCAGTTCTAAATGATTGTAAATTTCTCCATTAAAAATAATAACAAAATTCTTATCTGAAGAATACATTGGTTGATTTCCTCTAGCAGATAAATCTAAAATTGACAAACGGGTATGACCTAAATAAAAATATTCTCTTGTTATAAATTCTGAATGATCTGGTCCTCTATGAGAAATTTTCTCTAAAGAAACTTTATTTGAAAAGGAAGCCTCTTGGTTTCCAAAATAACCTAATATTCCACACATATATCTTTTTATCAGTAAAAATTATTAATATTATTTTTGTTATTAGTAGTTATAAAAAATTTTACCTAAAAGATTATTTCAAAAAATGATTAGTTACCGTAAAATAATAAGAAGTATTTATATTAAGTCTATAATTTTTTATGAAAAAGTAATTTTAAAATTCACAGCTATCCGAAAGTTTTACTAAATATTAGAAAAACTGCCTCGCCGCTTTATAAACAGGGTTTTATTATAAAATTATGCTGAAAATAAGTCAGAACTGAATTTTAATTTTGGTTCTGGTCTTATTTTTTTTTGCTCCATCTCCAACTTGATTGCAGACATAATCTAAACTTAGATAATACACTAAACAGATTCGGATTTTTTCGACCAGATTTGAGAAAGACTTTGTCTTTTTAGATATTGTTCTGTTTATCAATTCAATTAATAAGTAGCTAATCAATGCGATGTAAATTTGCGATTTAACCGCATTTTCACTTGTGCCTAGGAATGTTTTTATCTGTAGGTTTTGTTTCATTGCCTTGAAAAAAAGTTCAATATCCCATCTCTTTTTATACAAATCAGCTATTGTTCTAGCTGACCATTCTAAATTATTGGTTATGATTTCAATTACCTTGTTTTCGTCTTGCTTATAAACATGCACTAATCTTAGTTTTTGTTCACTAATCCCTGTCTCTATGGCTTTGTTGCTGTTTAAAACAATAATTTCATCCTTAATAATATCTTGATCTTCCGCATCAGGCAAGTCCAATTCTTGGATGGATTTATACACTGTATTTGTCTTAATGCGAGTAACAAAAATATTTTCAGCTTGAATTCTATGCAGCATCAATGTAAAATCAAAATAAGCCCTGTCTTCCACTACAATTGTTCCTTTGGAAAAAACTAACTGACCTATGCCGTACCGGTCGTGTATTTTTGCTTCTGTTATATTTACCAAGTCCGGAATTTGTAAATTGTCATCCCAGCACGTGTGTATTTTTAAACCCCCTTTTGCTGTCCGAAACTTTGCCCAATCAAACATGTTTAAACACAGGCTGATTGTGGTACTATCAATCAATTTTATATTTTGGTCTTTAATCTCTTTGATAATATTACGTTGAGATTCGCTTTTCAAGATCCTTTCGTAATGTTTCAAAAGCCTATAATACAAGGATTCAAATACTTTCCAATCACGCTTTTTATTGCCATCACTCATAGTAGATCTTGCTGGACTTTGAGCCAGTCCCAAGTCTCCAATAAAAGTCTCGCTAACCCCAATTCCAGTGGAAATATCATTTAAAGTGTAGCACTTATTAAGCTGTCCGTAAGTTAATGCAACAAATTGGTCGTAAGTCTTGTATTTACTACATCCTTTGTCGGACCTGTATTTTTTAGCACAAGATTCGATCATCCATCGAGGAACTAGGTTAATAATTTGTCGAATAACTGGTTTTTTGATATTTTTGTTTCGCCTGAAGAGTCCCATAAAGTATTATTTGTTTCGCAAAATCAAAAATACGGGATTTTCAGGCTCTTTTTATTTTTGACTTTCGGATAGCTGTGTTTAAAATTATTAAATGTTATTCAAATTTTATTGTAGTTTTCCAATGTAATATTCTTCCGACACTAAATCAATTAAAAAACGTCCTATTTATTACTTTTTAAATAAATTTAAACTTCACTCAAAAGTCAAATGCTTTTTAGAGAATTACAAAATTGTATCAGATTTAATAATTTCTAAATATTTTTCAGCTCTCTTTTCATAAGTGTCATATTTTTTTAATTGGTCAATTCCTTTTAACACTAAATTATTCCTTAATTCTTTATTATTCGCTAATTCATAAATTATATCCCCAATATCTTTGGGATTCAACGGGGCAAAATATTGAGCAGCATCTTCACATAATCCAGTTGCAAAATTTAAATTTGATGTCAAAATTGGCTTTCTCATTCTCATCGCTTCAGGATAGGCTGCTGTAAAACATTCTAATAAAGTAGGTAAAAATATTGCGTCCGACTGAGAATACAATCCAGGACATTGATTAATATTTACTGCTCCAATAGTTAATACTCTTTTTAATATATTTTCATCACAACTTTTAAACAATTCTTCGTTCTTTACAGTAAGAACAAAACGAAAATTAAAATCTTTATAATTCTCATTTAAATAAGAAATAACTTTAGGTATAATTTGTAAATTTTTATGGGGATAATTTGCGGAAATAGTGAGCATTGAAAAACCATCAAATTTTGGTAATATCAAACTTTTGTCCCATAATTTCTCATTATCAAAAACTTGGTTGTAATAATTAGTAACGGTGTGAATTTTTTTGTTTTTTTAAAATCGTTCTCAGCCTTGTAGTAACATCTTCATTTTCAGTAACAATAACTTGGTTATTTCTCTTAAAATCTAACATATGAAAACAATTTTGTTAGGCTAATTTTAATTGAATGTACATTTGAAATGGTTTTAAAAAAATGGGGAATCCATATATACATAGTGAGGCTTAGCAAAACCCACTATATGTTTTACGTTTGGCTTCCAATAGGAAGGCCCAAATACCGAAAAAAACAACCTCAATTTTTTTATTTTTGACAATCTCACATCCCAAAATTTATTTTTACCTGTAATTGCTTTTAAGGCATTTGCGGGGAGTATCATATATCACAAATTCTACATTTTCTTGGAAAGTCTGAATAGTCTAATTGCTTGTTTAATATAGTTGATATAAACTATAGTGAAAGAATGCACATCAAATTCTTTAATTTTAGAAATAAAAGAATGTGCAACTTGCAAGCCACCACCAATTTTTAGGTTGGAACAGTTAATTAAAATTTTCATTGTTTTGGGGTTTTTTATAAAAAACAAGATAACTATAGGTAAATAATTGACAATTGGAAAAACTATTAAAGAAATAAAACCATCACGCCAAACCTGAAATAATATCATGTTAAATAACAGTAATAGTAGAAATCCTCTGTGTTTAACATTAATATTTCTGTATGAGTAATACAGATATGAGTAAAACCTGGCGATAAGAAAAGGGATTACAAAAGCTCCAAAATACAAAAAATTAGCATACGACTCACCACTCAATAAAGATACTTGTCCCATTTGACCATAATCTCTACCTTCAGTTGAAATATCATATTGCCACTGATTTAACTTTGGCTTCTCTTCCCACATCGCTTTAGGTATCCAAAAAAACAAAATAGGAAGATATGTATCACCATAAAATACTTTATGTATAGCATCCATAGAACCAATCATAGCTGCGCTTTGTTCTAAAAAGGACAAATCTCCAGATTTTCCTTTCATTAATTCATCAACAGAATTTTCACCAATTTTGATAAGATTGATTGACTCCTTTGCCTGAATTTTATTTCCTATCTCTTTTAAAGGAAATGAAAAAATTAATAATATAAAACCAATAAATAGATATTTAACTGGAGGAAATTTTAATTTATTTAATTTTAAATAATAATTCAATATGAAAACTGCTGGTAAAAGTACCCTATATCTATGATATCCTTGTATTGAAAATAAGGCAACAATAACCAAAAAGTATATCATATATATTTTCCTGAAGCCTCTTTCATATATTAAAATTAGTGCTGAGATAACTCCCAAACTTGACAATAAGGATATATAAATATTACTTTCAGAACTGTTGGCACTTGCTTGACCTGGAATAATTGCATAGCTTAAAGTTCCAAAAATCCCCAAAACAGTCGTTAATATTAAAAATGAATTTAATGTTCTTATATTTTTTTCTCTATAAATTAAAAACTGCCGTTCTAATTTATTTCCTTTCAAAATAAAATTATTTTTAAAAAAATTAAAACCAAATGCAAAACCAACCAATGAAATATCTGCAACAACTATTGCTTTTTCAATCTCGTCTAATTTAATATATGTTCCATACCACTCATTAACAATAAGACCTGATCCAAATATAAATATTTGAATTCCTCTAACACTGACAAAAAGGAAGTGGAATAGAAAATATAAAAAAAAAAGGATTTAAAAAACTTATTTCCTTTTTAGAAATTAAATATAATAAAATGCATCCTACTAAAAAAATATCAAAATAAATCATCCGAAAAAATTAAGACATTAAATTTAGCAACGTTTCTGACCACATTTCAGGATGTATTTGTTTTGACAATTCATAACTTCGCCTACCCATAATTTTAATTTCGTCTTCGGTTTTTCCATTCATTTTTAGCAAAATATGCTTTAACTGATTTTTATTATCGGGTAGAAATAAATATCCGTTATATCCTTGCTTTACAAATGCAGTTGCTGCACCGCAATGTGAAGTTGTTACGATTGGTAATCCTGCAGCCGCAGCCTCATGAATTACAACCCCCCAAGGTTCACTTCTGCTAGGCAGGCAAAAATATTTGACATTTGACATGATTGTTAGAATATCACCTTGTTCCATAAAAGAATGGTATTTAACATGTTCAGCATTTAAGTTTAACTCATTTTTTAAAGGACCATCACCAATAATTATTAACTTATCTGTTATTGTTTTATTCTCAAACAATTCCTTATGAACCTTAATTAATAACTCTATTCCTTTTATTTGATGAAGACGACCTAAAAATAGTATTCCATTCTTTTTTAGGTCGGATTTATTCAAAAAAGCTTGTTCAAATAATTTTATGTTTGCACAATATTGTGGAAATAAAATACTCTCTTTTTTATAACCTAATCGACGTTGGTACTCATATTGAAAAAGGCCAGGCACTAGCATATATTCAAAATAACGTTTATATAAATAACTAGAAAAAAGAGTTGCAACCTTTTGTTTTAAACTTCCTGTATACTGATTATCCGATGTCCCTACTACAATTTTTTTATCTCGCCTAGCTACAAGTGCTAATTTTAAATAATCTTTTTCCATTCTTCCGGAAATAAGCAGCAATTGAGGATTTGTATTTTTATAAATAGAAAAAATATCTATATAGCTCAATTTTGATTTATCATAATATTTTATTTTTGGATGATTCGGTTGTTTATATTTGGTTAATTTTTTATCACTTCCCCAACAAACAACATGTAAATTAAAATTTTCATTAGAATCAACTAAAGTTTCAAATGATACCACATTATAAGGCATAACCTCTGCATAGAGTATAAAAATGTTTTTAGTTTTCATTTAAACATTGTATTAATTTATTACTGAATCTTTCCCAAGTAAACTGTTGCGATTTTCCAAAAGCTAATTTTCCCATTTTTAATCTTTGTGCTGGTTTTTCAATCAAATAAATTAATTTATCAACGATTATATCTGAATTTCTAATAGGGATTACAAAACCATCTACGCCATCTGAAATTAAATCGGGAGCTGATGTATGATTTGTTGAAATTACTGGCAATCCTGTTGCCATAGCTTCTAGAATTACCTGAGCAAATCCTTCGCAAATTGAAGGTAAAACAAAAACATCTGAATTTTTATAACTCGCAATTAATTCTGAAAATGAAACGTTCTGCTTCAAATTTAATTTCTTGATTGAAAATAAATCTAAAATTTCTTTATCAAATATACCTCTTCCTACAACTGTTAATTCTACATCGTAATCCATTTTTTGAATTTTCTCAATAGCTTCTAACAGATAATAAATTCCTTTTCTTTGATTTAAACTTCCAACAAACAAAATTTTTAATGTTTTTGAATTTTTACGTTCAAAAAACGGATAATCCTTTAAGTTTACACCATAAGGAATTACTTCAATTCCTGTTTTTATTTCTTCTTGTTCTAAAGTATATTTTGTAAATGAACTTGCACATAAAACTAAATCTGCCTTTTTAGCTTCAAGATTTAATTGTTTAAAATGATTGTCATTATTTTTTAGTTCGTGCTCTTGACTTAATGATTTCTCAGCAGCTGGAATTAATCGTATTTCTTCTTCAAAAAGCCTCTTTATATATGCAGGTTGAGGATGTAATTGAAATAAAATCTTTTTTAAAGTAGGATTAAGAATATCAAAAGCTGGTAAACCATAGTAGCTATAAGCTATCAAATCAAATTGATATTTATTTGCAGCTTTCGCAGCTTTTTTAGACAAAGCTTTGTCTTTATTGACTTGACAAAACTGCTTTTTTGTTAATTTATACATTAGCAACCAAAAAACAGCAGTATAACTTGTTAGAATATGGTTTAATGGAATACTATTTTGCTTTTTAGCATAATACCTAAAAATATAATCATCAGTAACAAGATAACCCAAGTGATTAGCATCATACAAACCTTCAGCGACTTTATAATCATCTCTTTTGCCTGAATGTACTACAATATATTTTTGGGGTTTTTGTGACATTATACCTTATTTGATGAAGAAATATCTTTTATTTTTTTTGCTGGAACGCCTCCATAAATTGTAAATGATTCTACATTAGATTTCACAACTGCCCCTGCAGCAATCACCGAATGCTTATCAACTATTACATCACAAAGTATTACAGAATTAGTTCCTAACCAAACATGATCATTTATAATTGCTTTTTTTTGTGTTAACTCTTTATAAAAGTCTGGATGTGTTGATTTTTCATTTAATGGATGCTCATCTAAACCAATTTTAACATCTGGTCCTATTGAACAAAAGCTACCAATAATTGCATTATGAATATTTAGATTATGTCCATATGTATTATTCCCTATTTCAGCTTTATCTGTAATTAATGTGTTTCCTGTAAAAACGCATCCTTTTCCAATTTTTGCTTTTGTTGAAACATTACAACTTAATGTAATTCTAACATCTTTTGAATTCCAAAAAATATAAGAATGCCAGGCTTTAAAATAAAAAATTAAATCAGAAATAATTACTTTTAATAATTCCATTTTATGGGTAAATCAATTCAATTGGTACTTTTTTTTCTAATTCTCTTTTATTATTTAATTCACTTTTATAGCGTTTAGGAAAATAAACCAATACAAAAGGAATCCAATGGATTGGTAATTTACCTATAATTTTGATGCCATTAAAAAGGCCAAATCGTATGGTAGTTACTGCCATGATTCCTATGGCTGTAGTTATGGGTTTTAAAAACACAAAAGCTTTTTGTTTTAGTGTTGGTTTATCCACAACAAACTTCAAATATTGATTCCAAAACACTTTATTATCTTCCACTGTTCTTAAACTTTTTCGAGCATCAACAGCTACTTGGCTACCGTGAATTCTAGTTAAAGTAAGGGCTTTGCTTAACTCTAAATAACTAAAGGTTTTTACTAATTTCATCCATAAAAAAACATCAAAATGAATGTATTTATTATCAAAAGTTCCCAACAAATTGAAAACTTCTTTTTTTACTATTGCAGTTGTAAGTGCTGGTAAATAAGGTCCTTTTCCGTTAATTATATTTTGTGCCGTTTGCTCTTTTTGGTGAACTACAAAATTAATTTCACTAATTTTTGATAATTCAGTAAACTCTTTATAATCAAAAATTGTTTTTCCATTTATTTCATTAAACGGAACTTTTACAATATCATTCATAAACAACCATGCTGGTTTATGACTAATCAAGGCAATATCAGTTTTGTCTTTTACTTTTTCAATGGTCTCAACTACATTTTTCATACATCCTTGGAGCATGATATCATCATGGCAAAAAAAGTGTATCCATTCATTCGTGCACATTCGTGCCGCTCTGTTTACATTATCAACCTGACCTAAATGTTCTTCAAAAGAAAACAATTTAACTCTATTGTCTTTTTGTGCAAAACTGTCAGCTATTAAAAATGTTTCATCTTTAGACGCATTGTCTACTATTACCAATTCAAAATCTTTATAATCTTGTGTAAGGATACTTTCAATAGCTTCTTTTATAAAATTAGCTCCGTTGTAAACTGGTAATGCTATGGAAATCTTAGTCATTATATTGATTTTTAATTCTATTGAACAAAGTAAATAAGGTTAAAAACTGAACTAAATAGGCAACAGCAATTGCTGATGAAGCACCAATTAAACCATATGTACTAGTTAAGGGATAGACAATTATTAACAAAGCTATTAGTCCAGCAATTTCAGAATAACTTACAAATAAAGGTTTTCCAAATCCTTGCATAATGCTAGCCAACACTATTTTAAAATTAAGAAAAAGGAATCCTACTAATAATATGTAAGAGATAAACACTGATTCTCTAAATTCTTCTCCAAAAAGTAAGGGTATAGCAATTGGTGTTGCAATAAAACAAACCAAGGTTACTCCTAAATTAATCCATAAGAAATTAAACAAGACCTTTTTAGTGATATTAATTTTTTCAACCATCTTTTTTGTTGAAGAAATTAAAGGTAAAAATACCGTTTTATATGCATTAGGTATAACAGACGTAAAGTTGGCTATACTTGTTGCAACTACGTATATTCCTAAATCTTTAGATAACAGCATACCTGAAATAAGTATTTGATCCATTTTTACATTTAACCCTTGCGACAAATCTCCCAACCATACTTTATAACCATAATTATAAATGATTTTTATGGTTTTTTTATGGTACTTAAAATTAAAAACGGAGCCTATTCTTTTATTGAACAAGCTGAGAAAAACAAAAAACTGTAAGACAATTAAAGTAATTTGAAGACTAATAATGTTATTTACTGATAATGTATCTAGAAAGAAAAGACTAACAATACCTATTAAATAAAACAAAGGTGTAAATAATCGCGTAAAATTATATTCTTTGAATAAAGCTTTAGCTTGTAAAACTGAACTAATAAATTGTGTAATGATGTTTAAAGGCAGAAAGAGTAATAGATAAAAGCTATACCATTTTAGTTCAATACTTAATAATTTTAAAGTTAGAAAGATTAGAGTACTTCCAACAACTATACTAACTATGGAATTTAAAAGTGTAATAATAATACATGTACCCCAAATATTTTCAATGTTTCTATTTTTTTTAGAGAAATGATAAATAACTGCTTGATACGTTCCAAAAGAACCTAAATACAAAAGTAATGTAGGCCATAAGATTATTGCAGCTATTTCTCCACGTTGTGAAGGACCAAGTGTTCTACTTATTAAAATAGAACCTACAAGTCCAAAAACGATAATAAGTATTGAAAAAACTATATTTGAAAATATTATTTTTTTCATAGTTTAAAAGGGATACGGAATGGTATCGTTTGGATCATATAATATATCCGAATAAGCTAATAAGATAAAATCTGCATTCAAAGTATTTTTAAAATTATGAGCTATGTCGTTAGGTACATATATGGTTTTTGGGTCATTTTCACTTAGCTTAATCGTGTCATATTCTTTTGTTTGAATATCAACTAATTCTAACAAACACTCCCCTTTTATCAATGTAAACCACTCTTTGGCTATAGGATGATAATGACCCCCTTTAGCTTGATTTGGTGTGGCAACAGTTATGTAAAACTCACCTGTAGCATTGGGTAAATTATCTTCTTTACCATTAATAACTTTTAAAAACCAACCTCTATCATCTTCAATTTTTCTTCGCTCTATAATTTGAATTTTATCTTTTATCATTTTATAAATAAGTTTTTATTCCCGCAATTAAATCTATTTTAGGCTCCCAATTAAAGGCTCCTTTTGTTTTCGATGTATCTAAAGATAGAAATTTCATGTTTTCATCTGCTCTATTTATAATATTAACATTATCAGCATTATAATTTAAAGTTGAAAATATAGTTTCTACTAAATCTTTTATACTAATTGAATTGTCGGGTGCCAATATATAAATTGATGGTTCTGGAAGTGAATCAATAAACAATAAATCATAAACAAAATCTACCACATCATTGATATGTATGTATTGTCTTGTTTGCGTTCCTTTAGTAACTTGAATAGATTCATTGTTTTGAATAGAATTTATTAAATAAGGAATTAATTGTTTCGGGTTTTCTGTTGGCCCATAAACATTAGGTAAGATGAAATGAAACCAATTTGTTTTTAAATTATTTCCAGAATAATACCTTGTTAGTAATCTTTTAGAAGAACAGTAATTATTTGGTGACTTCCCTCTTGAATAAATAACATCATCCTCAGAAAACATTCTATCAATTATATTACTTCCAATTTCATAGTAAGTTCCGAAAGTTATAAACTTACCTTTAAAGTTATTTTTTTCTAATTCAAGAGATAATTGAATTGGTTCCAACACATTAACACCAAATATTTGACTTGCTTCAAAAGCTATACTAGCTTGCACCCCAGATGCAGCACAAAAATATATTGCATCAAAGTCTGATAGAAGCAAATAATCTAATCTAATTTCAGGGTAACAGTATTCATGAAAAGTTAAAAAATCTACTGATTTAAAAGTATCATTTAAACTACTTCCAAATACATGTAAGTCAATTGTTTTTTTAGTTTCAATTAATTTAATAATAATTTGCTTTCCTAAAAAAGAATTTCCTCCAATTATTGCTATTTTCATTCTGTTTTAATTTTTTAATTCGTTATGAATTAATGAATTTTTGAATATCTTTTTTTATTAATTCGACAGGTGAAATACCGCCATTGAAATTCTTGTACCATTGAATTGTTATATCAACTGCTTCAGCTGCAGTAAATCTCGGTTTCCAATTTAATTCATTTGAAACCTTACTTATATCTAATTTTAAAAGACCTGCTTCATGAGGTTGGTTTTCATCTTCTTTAATAAAATATGAGCCACTTCCATAGGACTTAATAGCAATTTCTAATATCTCTTTTACAGTTAAATTATCGCTATTAGATGGTCCAAAATTATAAGCCGTTGCATATTTAATAGGATCTTCAACCATTTTTGATCCCAATAGTAAATAACCAAAAATTGGCTCTAAAACGTGTTGCCAAGGTCTAACTGCATTAGGATTTCTAACTTCTATAGCACTGTTTTCAGATAGTGCATTTACAATATCTGGTAATAATCTGTCATTTGACCAATCACCTCCACCAATTACGTTACCTGCCCTAACGCTAGCAATACTTTTTTGATGTTTTTCATAATCCTTTGCATTAAAAAACGAATTTTTATACGATGAAATTACAATTTCGCAAGCAGCTTTACTAGCACTATATGGATCATAGCCACCTAATCTATCGGTTTCTCTATAAGGATAAATCCATTCGTTATTATGATATACTTTATCGGTCGTAATGCAAATTACTTGGCATTTTTTATCTAATTTTTGAACAGCACTCAAAAGATTAGCCGTTCCTATTACGTTTACTTCAAAAGTTTCTACTGGTATTTTGTAGCTTAATCTAACTAAAGGTTGAGCTGCTAAATGAAAAATAAAATCAGGTTGAAAATTTATAATTTCATTTTCTAATTTATCTCTATTTCTTAAATCACCTATAACAGATTCGAAAGATTCTTTATTTATTGAATTATAGATATCTTTTTCATCCTCAGGTGCTAAAGCATAACCTTTTACTTCTGCTCCTAATTCATTTAATAACACAGTCATCCAAGATCCTTTAAATCCTGTATGACCTGTCAAGAAAACTCTAGTTCCTTTATAGGTGTTTTTTAGTACTTCTAATTGATTCATGTTTACCAATTTTTCCAAGGTGCTTTTCCTGAATTCCATAGTTCCTCAAATTCATTTTTATCTCTCAACATATCCATTGGTTTCCAAAAACCTCTATGCTTAAACGAAAATAATTCACCCTCATTTGCTAAATTCTCTAAAGGCTGCTTTTCAAAAGTAGTTGAATCTCCTTCAATGTAATCAAAAACTTTAGCATCACAAACAAAAAAACCACCATTAATCCAAGCACCATAACCCTTAGGCTTTTCGTTAAAATTTACTACTTGTTCTTTTTCATCAATTTGTAATGAACCAAAACGTCCTTCTGGCTGTACAGCAGACATTGTAATTGCTCCTTTGTGAGAATTATGAAAATCAACAAGTTCATTGATGTTTATGTTAGATAATCCATCACCATAAGTTAACATAAATGTTTCATCACCTACATAATCTTTAACCCTCTTAATACGTCCACCAGTCATTGAATTCAATCCCGTATCAACAAGAGTCACTTTCCATGGTTCAGCACTATTCTTGTGATAAGTAACGTCATTATTAGCTAAGTCAATTGTCATATCACTCATATGTCTGTAATAATTTGAAAAATATTCTTTGATTACATAGCCTTTATAACCACATAAAATGATAAATTCATTGAATCCATAAGCAGAATATGTTTTCATTATATGCCATAAAATTGGTTTTCCTCCAATTTCTACCATTGGTTTAGGTTTTAAAGAAGTCTCTTCAGATAATCTTGAACCAAATCCTCCAGCTAATAATAGTACTTTCATTGTTTTTTTATGTTTTTAATTAAACCACAATTTTTTTAAAGTAATTAATTGTATTACCTAAACCTTCATTTAATTCAACTTTAGGTTCCCAACCATTCAATTCCTTATGAGCTAATGAAATATCTGGTTTTCTTTGCATAGGATCATCTTGTGGTAAAGGTTCGTATATAATTTTAGAAGAAGATTTTGTTAATTCCAAAACTTTTTCAGCTAATTCTAACATAGTGTATTCCCCTGGATTACCAATATTTACTGGACCAGTAAATGAATCATCTGATGCCATCATTCTAATCATCCCTTCAACTAAATCATCCACATATTGAAAACTCCTAGTTTGTTTTCCATTACCATAAATCGTAATATCTTCTCCTTTCAGTGCTTGGACGATAAAATTTGAAACGACTCTGCCATCATAAGGGTTCATTCGTGTTCCATACGTATTGAAGATTCTAATGATTTTTATCTTAACATTATTTTGTTTATGATAATTAATAAATAATGACTCTGCGCATCTTTTACCTTCATCATAACAAGAACGAGGTCCAATTGGGTTTACATTTCCCCAATAACTTTCTGGTTGCGGATGCATTTCTGGATCTCCATAAACCTCACTTGTCGAAGCTTGTAATATCTTTGCATTAACACGTTTGGCTAGGCCTAACATATTTATTGCACCCATTACAGAAGTCTTGATAGTTTTTATTGGATTGTGTTGATAATGTGGTGGTGAAGCAGGACAAGCCAAATTATAAATTTCATCCACTTCCGCAAAATACGGTTCTGTTACATCATGTCTAACTAATTCGAAAAACGGATTGCCCAATAAATGTTGGATATTTGCTTTACTTCCAGTAAAATAATTATCCATACAAATTACTTCATTTCCTTCATTTAATAATCTCTCGCAAAGATGAGACCCTATAAAACCTGCTCCTCCTGTAATTAAAATTCTTTTCATTTTTTAATTTGTTATATTTTCCAATTGAAACTCTGGATTTACATAAGTTTCAATGTATTTTTTCATTATACCGTATTCTTTGAACTCTAATTCAACTCCTCTTTTGCAAAAATCATTCGTACAAAATCTCTAACAGCCTATTGATTTCTTAAATTTAGTTCTTTACTTGTAGCTCCAAGCAAATTCGTAAATTTTTTAGCCAATAGCACCTTCCACATGGTATTATTTACCCTACTTCAAAGACCTGCTGCATGAATTTGTGGATTTTTATTCCTTTTTATATCACTTGGTTAGTATTCATCACACCACAAAAATCCATTACTACTTTATCTTTTGAAACTTCCAAGTTTTTAAATTCCTTATGCGCTACCAAAAACACAATGATATCAGCTTTATCGGCAGCTTCTTTGAAGTTTGTTATTTTAAAAACTTGATGGTCTTCAATATTTGGTTCAACAATATAATATTGTTCGTCTTGAGCATCTTGTAATACTTTTTGAGCAATATATTTAGCCGGAGACTCTCTTAAATCGTCAATATTAGGTTTAAAAGCTAATCCCATAATGGCAACGCTTGGTTTTCTTCCGTGCTTAATTTGAAATTCTAATTTTGCCGTTTTAACTTGTTCTGCACACCAAAACGATTTGTAATTATTTACTTCTCTGGCAGCAGCAATTATTTTAGATTCCATAGGATAATCGGCAACAATAAAATAAGGATCAACTGCGATACAGTGCCCTCCTACTCCACAACCGGGTTGTAAAATATTTACTCTGGGGTGTTTGTTGGCTAATTTTATTAAATCCCAAACATTAATATCCGCTTTTGCACATATTAAGGATAATTCATTTGCAAATGCGATTTGCACATCTCTTGATGAGTTTTCAGTTAATTTACACATTTCTGCTGTACGAGCATTGGTAGCATGCAATTCTCCTTTTACAAACTGACTATAAAAAGCAATTGATTTTTGCGTAGAAACCTCATCAACTCCACCTATTACCCTATCGTTATGAACCAATTCATACATTACATTTCCGGGCAATACTCTTTCCGGACAGTAAGCCAAATAAATTTTTCCCTTTAATTCTGGTCGTTCTGAAAAAATAAAATTCATCATTTTTTCTGTTGTTCCAATTGGAGAAGTAGATTCAATAATGTATAAATCACCTTCTTTTAAAAATGGAATTATTGCTTTAGTTGCTGCTTGAACAAATGAAATATCTGGTTCATTTTTAGCCTTAAAAGGTGTTGGTACAACTATTAGATATACATCTGCTTCAACAGGTTTTGTATCTGCTTTTAAAAATCCAGCAGCTACAGCTTTAGCAACAGCCTCATCTAAACTTGGTTCTACAATGTGTATTTTACCTGCATTAACAGTATCAACTACTTTTTGATTGACATCAACACCATGTACTGAAATATTATTATTAGCTATTAAGGCAGACGTTGGCAAACCAATATAACCTAACCCAATGGTTACTACTTTTTGATTACTCATGTTTTAAATTTCTTTGATATAATTCACTATTCTTTCACAAGCTTTACCATCACCATAAGGATTATGTAAAGCACTCATCATTTGGTAACGCTCTGTGTTGTTTAACAAACTATTACATTCATCAACAATTTTATTTTTATCGGTACCCACTAAAATAACAGTTCCTGCTTCTACCGCTTCGGGTCTTTCCGTGGTATCTCGCATTACAAGAACTGGCTTCCCTAAACTTGGCGCTTCTTCCTGCACACCACCGCTATCAGTGATGATCAAAGTAGATTGATTCATCAACCAAACAAATGCGGGATAAGCCAAAGGAGCTATTAATTTAATATTAGCTACATCACCTAAAATTTCATAAACAGGCCCTTTTACATTAGGATTTAAATGAACTGGATAAATAATTTGTACATCAGGATTTGAAACAGCAATTTCTTTTAAAGCGGCACAAATACTAATGAATCCATCACCATGATTTTCTCTTCTATGTCCTGTAACTAAAATTATTTTTTTAGTAAAATCTACGGTAGTTTTCAATAACTCTATTTCTTCATTTTGAATAGTATTTACTTTATTTGAACTTTGTAAAAGCGCATCAATTACTGTGTTTCCAGTAATTAATATAGTCGAATCAGCAATGTTTTCTGAAAGCAAGTTTTCTTTTGAAGTTACAGTAGGTGCAAAATGAATATCAGCAATTCTACCGGTAACTTGTCGATTCATTTCTTCAGGAAAAGGCGAATATTTATCATGTGTACGCAAACCCGCTTCCACATGACACACTTTTGCTCCAGAATAGAAAGCAGCAATACTCGTTGCCATTGTCGTGGTAGTATCACCATGAACGTAAACATAGTCTGGTTTAAACTCCTCTAAAATAGGCTTTAACCCTAAAAAAATATCCGAAGTCAAGGAATATAAATTCTGATTGGGTTTCATTAAGTCTAAATCGTAATCAGGTTTGATTTCAAAAAAATCCAGTACCTGATCTAACATTTCCCTATGCTGTGCAGTTACACAAACACGAGTTTCAAATATTTCTGTTTCTTTTTGAAACGCTTTTACCAATGGTGCCATTTTTATGGCTTCAGGGCGAGTTCCAAATACTATTAAATTTTTTATCACTATTTCTTACTTAAAAATTTAAACATCATATACTACTAACATTTATGCCTTCTTAATTCAATAAATCTGAATTGTCCCTTGCCAGCGCATTATAGACACTTTTGACATCTTGTGAGAATTCTTTTTTCAAAATTAAATTGGCGGTAGGCGTATAAACGAAAATCGTGTCTTTAACACCAATAAAGGCCGTGTAATTGTTAGTACCAATCACCATGTTTCCGTTTTCATCAACCGAGTGACCAATAGTAATCAAATAGTCATATACCGATTCAAAAGAACCTAAATCTGACCAGGAAAATTGAGAGGAAACCACTTTAATTTTTTTTGAGCGTTCCATCACTGCATAATCAATGCTGATGGAAGGAATATCCATAGATAAATCCAAATCTAAATTCCCATTGCTGTTGTTTTCCCAAACCAATTTTGATTTTTCATAAACTTCAGGATGAAAAGCTTTCAATTCTTCCAATAAAACGCTTGCTTTAAAGCAAAACATTCCGCTGTTCCAAAGAAAATTTCCTTTGGCTATAAAATCTCTTGCAGATACTTGATTGGGTTTTTCACGAAAAGAAATCACATCGTCCCCTTTGCGCTCTATGTACCCATATCCCGTTTCCGGTTTGGTGGGCACAATTCCAAAAGTAACAATGTACCCCTTAGATGCTTTTTCTACCGCTTCCTCGATTGCCATTTCATAGGCTTCCATATCGTCAATAATATGATCTGATGGAGTAACAATTAGAATATCATCATGATCAGCGGCAAAAGCGGCAAAAGCAATTGCTGCAGCTGTATTTCTTGGCGTCGATTCAATAATATCTGTATATTCAGTATTTGTCTTTTCTAAAATATTTCTGCTCAGATGACAGTTATCAATATTCCCTACGACCATCACTTTATCGGCTATATTACGATTCCGATCCACGGTCATTTCAAATAATGATTTACCATCAAAAATGTCGAGATATTGCTTTGGTTGACTTTTGCGTGACAAAGGCCATAACCGGCTTCCTACTCCTCCTGTGAGAATGACGTGGGTGATTAAATGATTCTTTTCCATATGTATTTTTTCGTTGGTCGATGTTCGATGTTCGATGGTCGATGTTCGATGTTCGATATTCGTTGTTCGTTGTTCGTTGTTCGATGTTCGTTGTTCGTTGTTCGATGTTCGATGTTCGATGTTCGTTGTTCGTTGTTCGATGTTCGATGTTCGATGTTCGATGTTCGATGTTCGATGTTCGATGTTCGATGTTCGATGTTCGATGTTCGATGTTCGATGTTCGATGTTCCTTAGAAAAACGTGGAACGTTTTTCTCCTATCGATGGACGATCAACGGTTAACGTTAGACGCTTAAGGACTTTATCAATTTATACAACATCATTTTTATTCTTGTGCATAATTCAGATAGCATTTTATAGTCATCCTCTGAGATGTATCCCAATTCCTTCGATAAAAATAAATGATAATTTGTTTCTTCCAAAGAACCTTTTGAAATGTACAAGAACTGGACGAATTCCTTTTTATATTGTCTGGCTTGGCCTTCGATTATATTAGTAGGAACGCTGGCGGCACTTCTTCTCACTTGACTTGTAAGACCAAATTGCTCCGACTTCGGGAAGTTCTGAGTAAGCTTATATACGCTCAATGTTAATTGATGCGCTGTTTTCCACACCTCTAAATTGGATTCCATCTGTTATTCGATGTTCGTTAATTCGATGACTGATTATCGTTGTTCGATGACCGATGTTCGTTGGACGCAAAACGATGGACGGTCAACGGCGGACGATGTTCGATGTTCGATGTTCGATGTTCGATGTTCGATGTTCGATGTTCCTTAGAAAAACATGAAACGTTTTTCTCCTATCGATGGACGATCAACGGTTAACATTAGACGCTTAAGGACTTTATCAATTTATACAACATCATTTTTATTCTTGTGCATAATTCAGATAGCATTTTATAGTCATCCTCTGAGATGTATCCCAATTCCTTCGATAAAAATAAATGATAATTTGTTTCTTCCAAAGAACCTTTTGAAATGTACAAGAACTGGACGAATTCCTTTTTATATTGTCTGGCTTGGCCTTCGATTATATTAGTAGGAACGCTGGCGGCACTTCTTCTCACTTGACTTGTAAGACCAAATTGCTCCGACTTAGGGAAGTTTTGAGTAAGCTTATATACGCTCAATGTTAATTGATGCGCTGTTTTCCACACCTCTAAATTGGATTCCATCTGTTATTCGATGTTCGTTAATTCGATGACTGATTATCGTTGTTCGATGACCGATGTTCGATGACCGATGTTCGTTGGACGAAAAACGATGGACGGTCAACGGCTGACGATGTTCGATGTTCGATGTTCGATGTTCGATGTTCGATGTTCGATGTTCGATGTTCGATGTTCGATGTTCGATGTTCGATGTTCGATGTTCGATGTTCGATGTTCGATGTTCATTAGAAAAACGTGAAACGTTTTTCTCCTATCGATGGACGATTAACGATGGACGATTAACGATGGACGAAAACCGGTCAACGGTCAACGGTAATCGACTTTTACAATCTTCCGTCTACATTATCACCCAAAACTCCTTTTACATCGTATAAAAGGCTCTTTTTATTTTGTAACTGCGATAAATCTAAGTCTAAAAATTCGGTGTGTGCCACAGCCAAAACTACTGCATCAAACTTTTGATTGGGAACTGTATTTAAGGTAACTAATTTGTATTCTTTTTTGACTGCTTCGGGACTGGCCAAAGGGTCGTATATGGTAACGGTGATGCCGTAATCGCTTAAGGCTGCGATAACATCCACAATTTTAGTGTTGCGAACATCTGGGCAATTCTCTTTGAAAGTAATTCCAAGCATCAAGAGTGCCGCTCCATTCACTGAAATCCCCTTCTTAATCATTAACTTCACAATTTGGGAAGCGACATATTCCCCCATACTGTCATTCAAACGTCTTCCAGCCAAAATGATTTCTGGATGATAGCCCATTTCTTGCGCTTTTTGAGCTAGATAATAAGGATCTACTCCAATACAATGACCTCCTACTAAACCCGGCTTAAAGGGAAGAAAATTCCATTTGGTTCCGGCGGCCTTTAATACGGCCTGAGTATCAATATTCAGTAAATTGAATATTTTGGATAACTCATTCACAAAAGCAATATTGATATCTCGTTGCGAATTCTCAATTACCTTTGCTGCCTCGGCCACTTTGATAGATGGCGCTAGATGGGTACCAGCCGTAATTACGGATTGGTACAGTTTATTTACTTTTTGGCCTGTTTCAGCTGTAGAACCTGAAGTGACCTTTAAAATCTTATCTATCGTATGCTCTTTATCCCCTGGATTAATTCTTTCTGGGGAATACCCCACAAAAAAATCAACATTGAATTTTAGTCCGGCTACTCTTTCTAATACAGGCACGCACTCGTCCTCCGTTACACCTGGATATACTGTCGATTCATAAATGACAATATCTCCCTTTTTCAATAATTTCCCAACTGTTTCAGACGCTTTATATAAAGGAGTCAGATCAGGACGATTGTTTTTATCGACTGGCGTGGGAACTGTAACCACATAATAACTACAATCTGCTACTTCCTCTAAAATTGAAGTGCAATACAATCCAACTGCGGAGCTTGTTTTTTCCAGCAAGACCTTGGACAAAGAAATCGAATCGATTTCAAGTGTCGCATCATGACCTGATTTCAATTCTGCCACTCGAGATTCATTGATATCAAACCCAATTACGGCATGTTTTGTGGCGAATAATCGTGCCAATGGCAAACCAACATACCCCAGACCAATAACCGCTATTTTTAATTTTTGAATCATCTATAATCTAAAAAAATTGACAAAATTGTTAACTATCTTCCACGGCTTCGCTTTCCCAACCCACAAAAATGGTAGAAAATATTCTGAATTTATGTCTGCAAATCATTGTTGTCCGATAAAAATAATCGGAACGTTATTTTTTCTTTATTTTTCAAGGCTTAACGAGGTTTTAACCTAGTTCAGCTTGTTTTCTACTACTTTCTTGAGAATTCGATGTACTAAAAAATATAATTTTTGGCTTGTTCTATCGAATTTTATCCGGTTGCTAAATAATCATCAAACAAACCTAATTGACCATAGCTTTGAATATTTAATTCCCAGTCTTTTTCAGGACTTTCTAAAAACTTAGTTAGGTGAATGTAATTGAATAAATGAATTCTACAAAAACTAACTAAATTCGAGAAAGACCATTGTCGTTTCAAGCTTTTCTTTACCACGCCTAGCAATAGATTTACTATTAGAACACAGTAAATTTGGATTTTAATAGCGTTTTCATTGTCTCCTAAAAAATATTTTAGTGGAAAATTTTGCTTAATTTGTTTGAACAAAAGCTCTATCTGCCAACGTATTTTATAAAGTGCAGCTATTGTGTCTGCTCTGAAGTCAAACAAATTACTAATAAACTCAAAGCTTCTTTTGTGTTCTCTGTCATAGTACTTTATTTTTCTTAATTTCAAAGTGGTTTTTACGCCTTCTTTATTGACTTCAACTTCAATGATTTCGTCCGATAAAACACCGCTGTGAATGTTTCCTGGAATGTCATTTTTTTGTGTTACTTCAAATTTCGCATTTTCTTTTATTCGGGTTACAAAACCTGTTTTTTGATTTGTAAAATGCTCAAAAGCTTTGTAATCATTGTATCCTTTGTCAAATATATAAACGGTATGTTCATCGCATTTTAGTCTTTTCAAAAACTGATGATCATGCGTTGTGGCTGATGTGAACCAAACTAAACTGGGTACTTTTTCATCGACATTTATCACACTATGCGATTTAATTCCTCCTTTACTTTTTCCGTCAACAGACTTTCTGCCAACACATTTTAATATATCTTTAAACAAGCTTATTGTGGTGCTATCTACAATCTTAACATTCTTCTTCAAAGCTTCTTTAATCCGACTGTCCGATAAAACGAAGCTATATTTCTGAAGTAAATTGTTGTAAATTTCTTCAAAAAACTCAACCTTGCGCCCCTTGTTGGCATCCGCCAAAGTACTCTTTTTGGGAAGAGAGTTGATTCTAACAGTTTCTTCTTTGCCAGACAAACCAAGCATTCCCCCAGATACTTCTCGTAAAGAGTTGCACTTTTCTATGCAACAAAAAATCATACTAAATAAATGATCTTGACTCTTGAAGCGTTTTACATATCTGTCTGAATTATATTTCTCAACAGCTTTCTGAATCATTGAATCATCTATTAAAGAAATTAGCTGTCCGAAAACAGACTTAGTCGAAAAATACTTATTTTTACCCATCGTTATTTGAATTTTGCAACTCTAAATTACGATTATTTTAAGAAGCCATTAATTTGGCTTCTTTTTTTATCGGACAACAATGTCTGCAAATATAACAACTTTAAATCGTCATGTCAAAACGACTTTTCTTGTTAAAGACTTAAAAAAGATGACTAAAAGCATAAAAAAAGTGTAGGCTGTTGGTTAACAGATGTTAAAATTAGCTTTAAAAATTTAAAAAAATAGAAATATCACCTAATTAGGTGAGACTTAAAATTCCCTAAAAACCATTTTTTTTTAAATCGTATTTTTTTTTCACGCCTACTTTTTCTATCCTTGGATACCAGTAATTGTTACGAAACTCAAGTCCCTTTCTAACGAAACTAAGGTCTCAAAAAAAATAAGAGAAAATAAAAAAAAATACATTACTAAATTTTAGACGTTTAACTAAATAGCAACGAGTTCCAGTTTTTAGACTTTAATCCACCGACTTTTTTCGTGCTTAATACCCACTGCTGTGAAAAGAATATAAAAAAAACAATTGTAAATTTACTTCAAATCCATTTTTAAGGTACAGCCCAAAGATTCCAACACCAGAACATAATGAGTGTTTTTGATTTCTTGAACAGTAGCCTCCTGCGTGACGAAGGGACCAGATTCTAATATGATTTTATCACCAATTTTAAAGGCCGCTAACGAAACATCGCATTTCTCAGGACTGCTTAGCCACTTTTTGATAGTATCAATCTCATAATCCTTAACAATGGCATGGCTCCCTAACCAGAATAGGTAACGCACCACTCCTGCAGATTGGAATACTAAATTTCTATCTTTTTCCTCTAGCTGAACAAATACGTAGGAATTAAAAAGAGGCAATTCAACTTTTTTCTTTCGGTCTGACCATTGACGCACTACTGTGATTAATGGGCAATAACATTCAACACCGAACGCAGTTAATTGCTCAGCTACTTTTTTTTCCCATTTCGGTTTTGTATAGACTACGTACCAGTTAATCATTTGCTTTGTATTGAAATAGCATCATCTTGTTATTCCGTTATTTTATATAAATATCTATTTATTGTTAGCTAACTATTTTTAGCCACGAATTACACAAATCGGCACTAATTTATGTATTAGCGAAACTACTTGACCAGCTTATATCAGTTTTAACCGCAAATTACCGAATTAATATTTAAACTACTTTCAATACCGATTGCGCTTTTATTATAATAGTACGATTTTACTTTTTTAGCTCAATTACTTTTATTTAAATGGTGTTCGCTAAATCTTCGATTTGTCATGATCAAAAAAATAATACCGGAATGCGGGCTAATAAGAAGTAAATTACGTTGGCATAACAATAAAATTTTCTTGTTTTTAATATTGCTTTTGGGGTATTAATTAATCTTCGATTTCACTGTCTGATCTCGATAGCTAGCGAGCGCTTCGAGAAGTTTTTTATAAAATAGCGAAAGCATTTTTATAAAAATGTATCGAGAATCGCAGCCGCAAACTAATTTATTAGCGATCTACCTAGTACAAATTTATTTAGTAAACAAACTCCTTTTTTTCCGCTTAGCCTCCCTCTCCTTTGGAGAGGGCTGGGGTGAGGACTTAAGAACCTATCGCCTGATAAACAAATCCAATTGATTCCATTTTAGACCGGTCCAAAATATTTCTTCCGTCAAAGACAAAAGCGGGTTTTTGCATAGAATCGTAAATTCTTTGCCAATCATATTCTACAAATTCATCCCATTCAGTCATCACGGATATCGCATGTGCATTGGCGCAGGCTTCATAAGGATCAGCAAACGAAATCACAGAAGCCCTATTTTTTTCCGTGCTGCGAGTTTCGAGATAATCCAAATCGGCTAACACTTTTTTAGCAGACACTTTTGGGTCATATACTGCAATTTGCGCCTGCTCGTTGATCAAATCATCCGCAACATAAATTGCTGCCGACTCTCTAGTATCGTTGGTGTCTTTTTTGAAAGCCCAACCCAAGAAAGCTATTTTCTTGTCGGCTACTGTATTATATAAAGTTTGCACTATTTTATTAGAAAAACGTCTTTTTTGGTGGTCGTTCATAATAATCACCTGTTCCCAATAATCAGCCACTTCGTGCAGCCCGTACGACTTGGCAATATAAACCAGATTTAGAATGTCCTTTTGAAAACAAGAGCCTCCAAAGCCAACAGAAGCTTTGAGGAACTTACTCCCGATTCTGCTATCCATACCAATGGCTTTTGCCACCTCATTCACATCGGCACCCGTTTTCTCACAAAGTTCTGACATTGCATTTACTGAAGATATTCTCTGTGCTAAAAACGCATTCGCGGTCAATTTTGATAATTCTGAGGACCATACATTTGTAGTCAATATTTTATCTGGTGATACCCAATTCGCATACACCTCAGCAAGTGCTTGTATGGCTTTTTGTCCTTCTTCAGTAGTATCGCCACCTATTAAGATTCGATCTGGGTTTAACAAATCCTGTACTGCTGTTCCTTCAGCCAAAAATTCAGGATTGGAAAGAATCTGAAATTGCACTCCGTTTCCAGTATTGTCCAAAATGCTTTTGATGGCCTCAGCAGTTCGTACCGGCAGCGTTGATTTTTCAACCACAATTTTATCATCTTTCGCAATTTTAGCAATTTGTCTGGCGCATAATTCGATATATTTCAAATCGGCTGCCATACCTTTTCCTTTTCCGTAGGTTTTAGTAGGGGTATTCACTGATATGAATATGATTTGAGCTTCGTCAATGGCCTTTTCCACATCGGTAGAAAAAAACAAATTTCTTCCTCTGGCTTTCTTAACAATCTCCGACAAACCCGGTTCGTAAATTGGAATATTCTCAACATCTTCATCATTCCAAGCAGCGATTCTTTCTTCATTCAAATCGACAACCGTAACTTGTATATGCGGACATTTTTCCGCAATTATGGACATAGTAGGTCCACCAACATATCCTGCTCCAATGCAACAAATTTTTGTAATTTTCATTTCTTCTGTTTTCTGTTTTCTGTTTTCTGTTTTCTGTTGTCTGTTGTCTGTTGTCTGTTGTCGGTTAGAGGTAGCATTCAATCCTATAACTTATCGATAAATAACTCATAGTAGGAAACAGATAACTCATAACAATCAAAGGAAAACTCTCTATTCAAATTTATTCCAATTATTTTCAACATAACGCAAAAATGAAAACAATTTTGCACCCAAGATATCGTACTCTTTTTGAAGAACAATCATTTCAATCGATAGGTCTGGGTAAAGCACTATTAATTTTTCTATATGGCAAATTGTTTCCAAATTACTCGCATGAGAATACGTTAAAAACTTGATAAAGTCCATCTTATATCGTTTTCTTCCGTATCCCTCTACAATATTAGTTACCACAGAATCAGAAGACCTCCTAATTTGGCTCCCTAACTCATATAATTCATACTTTGGCAACCTTAATGAAACATGATGCGTTCTATAAAACAAAGATAAGGCTAACGTGTATATATCTAAATCTTTGTAACTTTTCATGTTTTCGGTTTTCGGTTTTCGGTTTTTGGTTTTCGGTTTTTGGTTTTCGGTTTTCGGTTTTCGGTTTTCGGTTTTCGGTTTTCGGTTTTCGGTTTTCGGTTTTCGGTTTTATGCACTTCGTGCCTTGTTATCTTTGCCCTATTGAAAATAATTCTCCATCCTATAACTCAACATATACTAACGGATAAGCCATAACTGACCATAAATAACTCATAACTGACAACCCATAACTCACTAACGCAGATTCTTCCAATACCAATCGACCGCTTCTTCCAGTCCTGCTTGCAAGGAAAATTTCGGATCGTAACCCAACAATTCTTTTGCTTTATCAATACTGGCCAAAGAATGCGGAATATCCCCAGCTCTATTAGGACCATACTCAATGTTGACATTTGCTATTTCCGCGTCGTATTTCGATAAAAATTCCTTCAGGTAGTCTACCAAATTGTTCAGTGTGTTTCTGTCTCCGTATGCTGTATTATAAACTGTATTCAAGGCTAGCGCATTGGTAGTGGTCATTGCCAGTTCATTCATTTGAATGACGTTATCAATATAAGTAAAATCGCGGGAGTAATTCCCATCCCCATTAATTACTGGACTTTCATGCTGCATTAATTGCATCACAAATTTTGGGATCACCGCAGCGTAGGCGCCTTTAGGATCCTGTTTTCTACCAAAAACATTAAAATAGCGCAAGCCTATCGTTTCTAACCCATAGGTTTTGCTGAAAATATCAGCATATAGTTCGTTTACGTATTTAGTTATGGCATAAGGAGACAAGGGTTTTCCTATAACATCTTCTACCTTTGGCAATCCAACAGAATCACCATAGGTAGAAGAGCTGGCTGCATATACAAACCGTTTTACCTTGGCATCCTTAGCAGCCACTAACATATTCAAAAATCCAGAGATATTTACGTCATTCGCCGTAACCGGATCGTTAATCGATCGCGGTACAGAGCCCAAAGCGGCTTGATGCAATACATAATCCACCCCTTTTACCGCATTGCTGCAATCGGATCTATTACGAATGTCCCCTTCAATCAAACGAAAATTAGGATTGTTTATGAAACCCTCTAGATTGTGTCTGTGCCCAGTGGCGAAGTTATCCAAACAGACTACTTTGTGCCCTTTAGACAAAAAATACTCGCTCAGGTTAGACCCAATAAATCCTGCTCCTCCCGTGATTAGTATCGTACTTCTCATTTCTCCTTTATTCATTGTCTACGCTCTTTATTTACTTACTATTTTGCGGATCTTTTTGACCGCTTTTTGAATAAATGTTTTGGCTTCCCCTTCATCATCATAGCCATTTGAATAGGTCCCGTAACCGCGGCCATAGCCGTAACCATAGCCGTAACCATAACCCGCCCCATATTTGGCCTTATGCTCAAACCCATTGAAGATAACGGACGCGTTATCCAGTTCCCCTCGTTTTATCCTGTTGTTAAGTAAGGTGATCATTTCTTTTTTCGAAAAGTTCTGCCTCACGATGTATAAGGTAACATCCGCATATTGAGATAATTCTAGTGCGTCTGACACCAATCCTACTGGTGGGGTGTCTAAAATAATATAATCGTAAGTTTTCTTTAATTCTTCAATTAACTCAGCCATGGCATCGCCAATAATTAATTCAGACGGGTTTGGCGGTACCGGTCCCGAAAGGATAACATCCAGATCTGGAACCTGCGTATGATTAATGATTTCGTCCAGACTTTTTTGTTTAATCAGGTAATTTACGATCCCCACATCATTTGATAAATTGAACTCCTCGTACAGTTTCGGTTTCCTTAAATCCAGTCCGATAATAACCGTTTTCTTTCCACTTAATGCGAAAACCGTCGCTATGTTTATACAACAAAAGGTCTTTCCTTCGCCACTAACTGACGAAGTAATCATCAGGGTTTTTGCTCCATCGACATTTTTCTGCTTGTACAAATACTGCAAAGAAGAACGGATCGCCCTAAAAGATTCTGACAAGGCAGATTTAGGTCTGTTAAACACTGCCAATTCCGAGCTTTCTTTATTTAATCCCACAACTCCAATTAAAGGAATTTGAGTCAGTTTACTAATATCTTCCGTATTCTGAATGGAATTGTTAATAAAGAAAATGAAGAAGACAAAAAGCAAAGGGAATAGAATACCCAGAAACAATGCCAACACATAATTTACTGAAGTCTTGTTTCCTATTAAGCCGCCACCAACATCTTTTGCTGGATCGATAAAATGAATATCCGATAAATTTGCCGCTTTAACAATATCTGCCTCACTTCTTTTTTGAAGGAAAGTGCTATAGATTTTATCGCTCAAATCATATTTTCGTTTTATCTTAATCAATTCCTGTTGGTCGTCAGGAAGGTCTTTAATGGTACTTTCCGTTTCAATGATTTTACTGTTCACTATCGCGAGGTCAAATTGCAATTCGGCTTTTGCAGAAGCTATATTCACCAATAATACGCTTTTGATGGCTTCCATCTGATTATCAAAGTCTTTGAATATCTTATCACTTTTTACAGCATAAGCCATTTCGGATCTTTGAGTAGAAAGCGAAATCAATTTGGAAACATTAACGACCACATTTGGATCGTCAATACCCGCGACTGATGGCGCAGGCAGTTTAGAATAATCAACACTGTTTTTTAAGTAGGATTTTAAGGAGTTGTAATAGGTTATTTTGCGGATTACCTCGTCTCTCTGGACATCGAATTCAAGCATCTTATCCGAGAATTTCGCACCACCTTCTTCTATATCATAAATATTCTTCCCTTTCCTGAACGATTTCAATTCATTCCCAGTTTCTTTCAACTGTGATTCCATGGCGACCAAGGTGCTGTCAATGAACGAAATCGTGTTGGTTGCAAATTGGTTTTTACTGTCCAATTGTCTTTTGATAAGCATTTTTACAGTTGAATTAAGATACTCAACCATTCTTGCCTTATTTGCCCCCTGCATTCCCAATGTAATTATGGAGCCTCCTTTGTCATCAGACCTCACATTTATCCCTTGATAGCGGGCAACTGTGCCATTAAAATCATTAAACTGAACAAAATATTGCTTGCCTTTGTAAAAACCGGGATTATCATTAATTTGTAATTTCCAGTTTAAAAAAGGCAACGAAACCTGCTCCCCCACTTTATATCTTTTGACAAAATCGCCAACCGCTACCGAAGTGCTACTGTAAGAATTATCGGAATAGTTAATTAGGGATACTGAGTTACTCTCAAACGGCATTGTGATTTCATACTCCGTATCACTCAAAAAAGTAATTCCTATTTGCTTACCCGCAATTTGCGCTTTGGATTTATCTATCTGCACATAAAAAGGAACTGCTCCATAGGCATCTTCCATGTTGTATTTTCCCTGAACCAGATAATCGATATAATATTGTAATTTGTCAACCACCAGTTCAGTATGAGATCTTGACTGTATTGTGGTTGAAATGGTTTGGACCTGGTCAGAAATACCTCCCCAGTTGAAAACCAAACTGGTATTGGAGGTAAAAAGAGGATTGCTTTCTTCCTTTACGGAAATAAGCGTTTCCATACCATAAATTTTCCCTTTACGAATATTAACCTGATAGGCAATCGTAAAAGTGATGATTAAACTCAATAAAAACCATTTCCAGTAACTTCCGATTTTTATTAAAAACCCTTTAAAATCAAAACTTGCCTGATTTTCAAAAATCGAAAAATCTTTTATATCTAACATTTTTTGAATTCTTTTTTAATTTCTAAATAATAAAAAGAAGGTTGTTGTCGCCAATGACAACAAGGTAATAATTGTCCCTAAGGACTCTATCCCTGTTTTACCTGTACCCCATGTTTTTTGTTTCAATGGCTTAACATAAACATAATCGTTAGGTTGCAAATAAAAATAAGGCGAATTCATCACTTTGATATCTGTAAGGTCAAGATCGTGCATTTGAACTCCAGTGGGTGTTTTTCGAATTATGGTAACCGCTTTTCTATCGCCGGTTATCGTTATATCACCTGCATTTGCTATAGCTTCCATAATAGAAACGTTCTCTTGAAATAAGGTTTTAGTTCCCGTGCTCCCTATCTCTCCGTTAATAGTATATTTGAAACCAGCTAATTTTACGATCACAAAAATATTAGCTTCCTTATTAAAATACTCTGCAAGTAATTGCTTCTCAATTTTAAGTCTTATTTCATCCAAGGTAAAACCAATTACATTTATGTCCCCCAAAATAGGCATTCTAATATTACCGTGGTCATCGACAGTAAACCCCTCAAAATACAATCCTGATTCTGACTTGCCTGCTTCACCTTGATTTGTTGTGTTGAAAATCGCCACTAATTTTGGATCAATCGCTTTAATGCTTACACTCAAAACATCATTAGTTTGCAATCTGTACGGTTTTGCCATTACAGCAGAAATCGAGCTTTCCACATCAGCTCCATCCTTTTTTTGCAAATAAATTAAATCTTGGGTTGGAATACATGAAGTAAATACTAAGCTGATACTTATGAATAAAAAGAATATATACTTCTTCATTTTAATAGTTTAGATAACAAATATAGCTTTTCATTTATTATATCAAAAGTTTAAAAATTTAATAAGCAATTTAATTATTTTTAAACGATTTTTCAAAAGGAACCCGTTGCAATATACTTCTCCCTAATGTAACTTCGTCAGCATACTCCAACTCGTCACCTACCGCTATTCCTCGAGCAATTGTAGAAATAACAATATTGGCATCGGCGATCTGTTTATAAATGTAAAAATTAGTAGTATCTCCTTCCATTGTTGAGCTTAAAGCAAAAATCACTTCGTTAACACTACCTAGCTTTACTTTTTCCACTAAGCTGGTGATTTTCAACTGACTTGGACCCACTCCGTCTATGGGCGAAATTTTACCTCCCAAGACGTGATATATTCCCCTATATTGCCCTGTGTTCTCAATCGCCATGACATCACGAATATCCTCTACAACACAAATAAGCTGGTGATTCCTGTTCTTATTGCAACAGATTTCGCAGACAGCGCTATCAGAAATATTGTTACAGTTCTCGCAGTATTTAATATCCTCCCGCATATTGAGCAATGCCTGAGCCAAAAAACCAGTTTGCTCTTTGGGTTGTTTCAATAAATGCAGTACTAATCGCAAGGCAGATCTTTTACCTATTCCCGGCAATTGAGCGATTTCATTAACCGCTTTTTCTATTAATTTTGATGAAAATTCCATAACTGCAAATGTAGTAATTTGTTTATTTGTTTGCCATCTTAAATGACTAATCCCTATCTCAAAGCTACTCTTTTTCAAATCTTTGAATCAATAAATATCCGATCAAACAAAAAATTGTATTTTGGCCCCTAAAACGAAAAAATGACAGCATTCGCTATACTCTCGATTATCATAGTTTACTTCGGAATATTGTTTGCGATTTCTCACTTTACAAGTAAAAAAGACAGCGGAAACGATGCTTTTTTTAAAGCCAATAAAAACTCGAAGTGGTACTTGGTCGCTTTTGGAATGATTGGAACAGCACTTTCTGGAGTGACTTTCATTTCGGTGCCCGGAGAAGTAGGTGCCCCAAGCGGAGAACAATTTAAATACTTTCAGTTTGTCCTAGGAAATGCAATTGGCTTTATAATAATCGCCAAAGTCTTGCTGCCATTGTATTATAGAATGAATTTGACTTCGATTTACGGCTACATAGAGCGCAGGTTGGGGACCTATTCCTATAAAACTGCAGCCACAATATTCCTGATAAGCAGGACTATCGGTTCCGCCTTCAGACTGTATCTGGTGGTGATTGTTCTGCAGCGTTATGTCTTTGATTTTTACGGAATCCCTTTTGCTGCTACGGTCTTAATTTCTTTAGCTTTAATTTTCGCCTACACCTATCGGGGCGGTTTAAAAACTATCATTATTACAGACACTTTGCAAACTTTTTTCCTGGTCACTTCAGTCTTCCTGACTATTTTCTTTATTTGTCGAAGTTTGGACCTAAATATAATCGAAGCTTTTTCAGCCGTAAAAAACAGTAATTATTCTAAAATATTTTTCTTTGAAGATTTCCTGAGCAGCAAATTTCACTTTGTAAAACAAATATTAGGAGGGATGTTTGTCACAATTGCTATGGTAGGCTTAGACCAAGACTTAATGCAGAAAAACCTAAGTTGTGCGACTATTGGCGAAGCCCAAAAAAACATGTATAGCTTCACAGCGATATTTGTATTAATCAATATCTTCTTTCTTAGTGTAGGTGCCTTACTTTATATCTATGCTGCAAAAAACGGTATCGAAGTACCCACCGATCTGGTTACAGGAAAACCGAGAACCGACCTGTTGTTTCCAGAAATCGCTTTTCATCACTTAACCCTGATTCCATCGGTGATTTTTTTGTTGGGATTGACGGCGGCAACATTTGCCACCACTGATTCCGCTTTAACGGCTCTTACTACTTCATTCTGTATTGATTTTTTAGCGATGGATAAAGCTGAAAACGCAAACAAAGCTAACGCGGTCAAAACAAGACATTTTGTTCATCTTATTTTTTGTTTTTTAATGTTTCTGGTTATCGTATTTTTTAATGTTATCAATGACAGCTCTGTGGTGGGAATGATATTTAGGGTCGCATCATACACTTATGGACCTTTACTGGGATTGTACTGTTTTGGCCTGTTTATGAAATCAAAAACGGTAAAGGATAAATGGGTACCCCTAATATGCCTGCTATCTCCAGCATTAACTTTTTTGATTAGTGAAAATTCTAAAACACTGTTTTTCGGATACGTTTTTGACAACGAACTGATTATCATCAACGGTCTAATCACTTTTATTGGTTTACTATTGATTAGCAAACCAAGCTCACAAAAAATGATTTTCTAGGTTTTTAGCCCTGATAGAAGTGTAAATCCTTTTCCTTTTTTTCTTAAAAAAGGAAAAGATTGCAACGAATAGCAGGAATTAGCTCCCAAAAAAACTAATACCTATTTGTGGTCAATAGCACTAGTGTACAAGCCACATCTGCTTTAATGTTATTTAATTCTAAAAGCTGGTATAACTCAGGGTTTTCAGTTCCAGGATTAAAGATTACACGTTTTGGCTTTGCCTCCACTATATAATTATAATAGTCGCGTTGACGGGCTGGGTTTAAATATAAGCTGATTGTGTCAATGTTGGATAAAGGAATTGCTTTAGTTTTAATTTTTATTCCTGCCACTTCACCTGCATTTTGCCCAATAGCTAATACTGAATGCCCTCTATCCACGAGCATTTGTATCGCTTTACATGCAGCTCGTTCTGGTTTTGTAGTCGCACCTAAAATTACAGTTTTTTTGTTTTTCATCATCTCAATTATTATTACTTTTGCAAAAGTACTAAAATACTATAGTCCCTTTTCATTTTAAATCAATATCTTTCGATTTCATTTGCTAGTATGGAAAGCTGAAAATTACTTTAATTATAACCATTTATTAATATTTAGCAGGTTATTTCCCTTAGCCAAATCACTAATTTCGTAAAAAAAACATGGAACTTTTTATTTATTTATTTGCAGGACTTTTTTCGGTTTTGAACCCAATAGGAACCGTACCCATTTTTGTGGGACTTACTATGGATGATGATAAAAAAGAACGCTCCCGTATTTCATTATGGACTGCTATAAACGTTTTTGCGATCTTGATAATCTCTTTTTTTTTCGGTGAATATGTTCTATCATTCTTCGGTATTAGCATTGAAGCACTTCGTATTGCAGGAGGTATCATTATAGCTACTTCAGGGTTTTCATTACTTACAGGAAATTTCAATAAGAAAAGGGGAGTAAGTAAAAAAGTAGCCAGTGATGCGCAAAGGAGAAATGATATTGCCTTGACACCACTAGCTATTCCGATGCTAGCAGGTCCTGGATCGATCTCATTATTGATTGCTTTTTACCACGAACATCATGAAATGTTTGAAATTGTCATATCGGTTTTAGCTATTCTAGCTGTCGCTGTTACGATTTTTATTATCTTAAGAAGCGCTCATTATTTAGCTAAAATACTCGGAGCTTCAGGAATTGTAGCTATTTCTAGAATTGTGGGGTTTATCGTAATTGCAATTGGGATTCAATATATTATTAGCTCTGTAATAACGATAGTTCAAACAAATTTAATGTAAAAAACACATTGGTAAAAAAAAGACCTTCATTTCTGAAGGTCTTTTTTTATACTTTTGGAAGGAAAATTTCTGCCATCATGCATCGGGCGCTTCCGCCGCCGCAAGCTTCTATAGTATCTAAACTTGAACTAAGAATCGTAGCATGTTTTTCTAACTGTCCTATTTGTTTTGGCGTCAAACTCTGATGTGCAGCCGTACTCATCACCAAATATCTTTTATCGTCGGTCCCACGAACTTCCAACATATTACCTGCGAAAGTATTGACTTGTGCTTCTGTAATTAAAATAATTTCTTTACTGTCCTTTTTTAGGTTATCTAAAACCATTTTACACTCTTTTTTGTCATCAATACAGTCTGCACAGATTACGGCAAAGGTTTCACCCAAACACATCATCACATTGGTATGATAGATTAACTTTCTCTCTCCATTTACCGTTTGAAACGCTTCGAATAGGATTGGAGCATAGTCAAAATCCTCACAGAACTCTATAAAAAGCTCTTCATCGGCTCGAGGCGACAAAGCACAGTATGCTTTCTCATTTGCCCTGTCAAGAAGCAAACTACCTGTTCCCTCCAAGAAAAACCCATCGTCTTCCGCCTCAGTATAGTCAACAATATTTTGAATTTTAAAGCCCTTGTCTTCTAGCATATCCAAGATTTCCTCACGACGTTCCTCACGACGGTTCTCTGCAAACATGGGATATAAAGCCACATCAGCATTTTCATGAAATGAAATCCAGTTATTAGGAAAGATACTGTCTGGCGTATCTGGGTTCAAGTTGTCATCTACCACTGTCACGTCAACACCAACTGCTCTTAATTTCACCACAAAGTCATCAAATTCTTGTTGTGCTTTTGCATTTACGGTTGCTGGCAAAAGGCCATCTAACACTTTCTGATAATAATTATTTACAGCCGTTTGCTCGTTCATTCTAAACGCAACCGGACGAATCATCAATATGGAGTTTGTCGTTTGTTTCATTTTTGTATTTTGTTTTATTTATTTTCGCTGTAGATAATCACTGCAGCCCCCTTTACTGTCCTATAAAATTAATCCCTAATCAGCGGTAAAGTGGAACATCTCAATAAACCTTCTTGCTTGGAAATCTCGGCATAAGGAATTTCCTCTACTACGAAACCATTGGCTCTAAACCAATTATTCAATCTAGTAAAATTTTTCTCAGAAACTACCACATTGGAATCAATAGAGAAAATATTTGAATTCATTTTATACATTTCCTCCCTCGTGATGTGGAATAAATTTTCTTTCCCAAAAAGGTTTACTAAATACATATAGTCCGCTTCTTCACGAAAACCACTTTTATATATAATTCCCTTATTTACACCTACAGGTTGGAAACAGCAATCCAGATGTAAGGCATTATCCCTAGCCTCTATTTTAGATTTAACCAAATCAAATTCTTTTACAATTTTATTTGGAAATAAATCTTTGATAAACTGAACTCCTTCTGCATTTGTTCTAGCCGTAATATAGGACGCATAATCACTTCCTTTATAAGTACCTACAAATATATGGTCGTCCCAAAGCATCACATCTCCACCCTCTATATGCGCTTCCTCAGGAGGGCGCACCACTTTCTTAGGGTCTATTTTATCTATCACATGTTGAATTGCATCTAACTCCCCTTCCCGTTCCGGTAAAATATTAGATTTAATAAAGACGTCATCGATGACAAACCCTATATCTCTAGTGAATATTTGATTATAATTTTCAATTAACTCAGGACGAAAAACAGTTACATCATATTTCTGGAACACTTTATTAAGCGCTTCCATCTCAATGACCATGTCTTTTTCTAAAGGATATGTTCCAGCTAAAATATGCTCAAGCGACTTTGGATCATATGCCGCATCAATAGAAGGGGTTGGTCCATTATTAACCGCAGTACCTAACACTACCGCTCGCAACCTTGAAGTCTCATTATTTACTTTTAATTCTAGCATATATTTTTTGGTTTTTTGAACTAAGATAAAAAAAGCCTCACTAGTTAGTGAAGCTTTCCAATTCGTTTTTTATTGAGGTTTCTTAAAATCCCTTAAGGCAGCACCTGTATATATCTGTCTTGGTCTTCCAATTGGTTCTTTGTTTTCTCGCATCTCTTTCCATTGCGCAATCCAACCTGGTAACCGACCTATAGCAAACATTACAGTAAACATATCAGTTGGAATACCTAATGCTCTATAAATGATCCCAGAATAGAAATCTACATTTGGATACAAATCTCTTGATTTGAAATACTCATCTTCTAAGGCCGCGACCTCTAATTTTTTGGCTATGGCCAAAATAGGATCATCTACTCCTAAAGTTGCTAAAACCTCATCTGCCGCTTTTTTTATGATTTGCGCTCTTGGATCAAAACTTTTGTAAACTCTATGTCCAAATCCCATTAAACGGAATGGATCATTTTTATCTTTGGCTTTGGCTAGATATGCATCTGTATCGCCTCCATTTTTGTGAATTTCTTCTAGCATTTCTAGAACAGCCTGGTTAGCACCGCCATGTAGAGGCCCCCAAAGTGCAGAAACTCCTGCAGATATAGATGCAAATAATCCCGCGTGAGAAGAACCTACCATTCTCACGGTTGACGTAGAGCAGTTTTGCTCATGGTCAGCATGGAGAATAAATAGTTTCTCCAAAGCTTCAATTACTATTGGACTTGCTTTATAAGGCTCCGTTGGTAATTTAAACATTAATTCCATGAAGTTTTCGACATAGCCTTTTGTGTTATCGTAATAGTTCAAAGGATAGCCCATACTTTTTCGATATGTCCAAGTTGCAATAACCAAGAATTTCCCCATAGTCTTACAAACTGCCTGATACATTTCTTTTTCATTGTCAACATTTACCGATTTAGGGTTAAATGCTGTTAAAGCACTTGTCAATGCTGCTAAAACGCCCATAGGGTGCGCTGTTTTAGGAAAACCATCAATAATGCCTTTCATTTCTTCATTGACTAAAGTATGTTTTCTAATGTCATTTTCAAATTGTTGCAACTGATCTGCAGTTGGTAACTCTCCAAAAACTAAAAGATATGAAGTTTCTAAAAAATTAGCTTTCTCCGCTAAATCTTCAATTGAATATCCTCGATAACGCAGAATCCCAAGTTCCCCGTCCAAAAACGTAATTTTACTCGTACAAGAACCTGAATTTTTATACCCTGGGTCAAGAGTGATTATCCCAGTTAATTCTCTTAATTTTTTAATATCGATAGCTTCTTCGTTTTCACTTCCTTCAATTATCGGAAACTCATATTTCTTACCATCAATCTCTATTGTAGCTGTTTTTGACATAATACTTTGAAAATAAATCTTTATATTTAATAATCTACCAAATCTAAGAATAATAACATGAATTAAAAAGAGAAATTGTCACTGTTATTGTTAAATTCAATAAAAAAGCCATTCGTTTAACACGAATGGCCTCTTAAACTATAAAATTGAAGTGTTATTTTATTTTAAATGCATTTTTACCAGGAAAATAAGCAGTGTTTCCTAATTCCTCTTCTATTCGTAACAATTGATTGTACTTTGCCATACGATCAGAACGAGATGCTGAACCTGTTTTTATTTGCCCACAATTCAAAGCCACAGCTAAATCAGCAATTGTGTTGTCTTCAGTTTCTCCAGAACGGTGCGACATTACTGAAGTATAACCCGCATTTTTAGCCATATTCACGGCTGCAATTGTCTCAGTCAAGGTACCTATTTGGTTAACTTTAATCAAGATAGAATTTGCAATACCTCTTTCGATACCGGTAGATAAACGTTCTACATTTGTAACAAACAAATCATCTCCAACTAGTTGTACTTTGTCTCCGATTTTATCAGTTAACATTTTCCATCCTTCCCAGTCATTTTCGTCCATACCGTCTTCGATAGAGATAATTGGGTATTTGGCAGCCAATTCAGCTAAATACTCTACTTGTTCAGCAGAAGATCTTATTTTACCTGCTGATCCTTCAAATTTAGAGTAATCGTATTTTCCATCAACATAAAATTCGGCGGCAGCACAATCTAAAGCAATCATGATTTCATCTCCAAAAGTATATCCTGCAATTTCAACAGCTTTTTTGATAGTATCTAAGGCATCTTCCGTTCCACCAGCTAAAGTAGGCGCAAAACCACCTTCATCACCAACTGCTGTACTTAAACCTCTATCGTGTAAAACTTTTTTAAGACTGTGGAAGATCTCAGTTCCCATTTGCATAGCCTGTGTAAAAGAAGTCGCTTTTACTGGAAAAATCATAAACTCCTGAAATGCGATTGGCGCATCAGAATGAGAACCTCCATTAATGATATTCATCATTGGCACAGGTAACGTATTTGCAGAAACCCCACCAACGTATCTGTATAATGGCAATCCTAATTCATTAGCAGCCGCTTTTGCAACAGCAAGGGAAACTCCTAAAATTGCATTTGCACCTAATTTTGATTTGTTTGGAGTACCGTCTAATTCAATCATCGTTTGATCAATTAAATTTTGTTCGAAAACGGAGGTTCCTAACAATTCTTCAGCAATAACAGTATTAACATTTTTCACTGCATTCAAAACTCCTTTTCCTAAAAAGGCTTTTCCTCCATCACGTAATTCTACGGCCTCATGCTCGCCAGTTGACGCTCCTGATGGAACTGCTGCTCTTCCTAAAACACCGTTTTCTGTCACTACATCTACTTCAATAGTAGGATTTCCTCTCGAGTCAAAAATTTGTCTTGCGTGAATTTTGATAATAATACTCATATTACTTTATTTAAAATTTTAATTATACAAATATATCCTATCTTTTGAAATGATATTATGAAAATAATGAATGTTATTAACGATAACGTTATAATTATTTTTTCAAATCAAATAATTAGCACATTTCTAATAAAATGACACCACATTTTTTGCTTTTCGTCAAAAAATCAGTTTAAAATTACAAGAATGATTTAAAACTACTTAGCTAAGCCATATCTATTTTCTTAGGCGAACACGAGTATAATATCACTAATATTTCAGTAAAAATTTGTCTAAACTAAGGCAATTCCACATTGGTTATAGAATATAGTTTTGACAAAAAATTAAATGAGAACGGGGCGCTGATAAAACGGACACTGAAAAATCAATTCAAATTACTTACTTGTTGAAGCATCATTTCTCCCCTTTGGAAAATCTAGAAGACCTAGACCCCTTACTGGGCTATATAAGAGAGGCAAAATATGTACTACTTGACGAAGAGTATCAAGGTACAAATGAATACTATACTTAGAGAGCAAAATTCATATGCGGCCAGAAATGCAGAAAAGTACTATAGAGCTATGATAAAAAGAGGCTCAGCCTCCTAGAATAAAAATGATGAACAAATGGTCTCCACAATAGGAAGTTGACTGAAAAAATCATGATAACGATAAGAAGTTAATCATTTGCAAACATAATACACCAAACGCCAATATAATAGCCAAGCCATCGTGTCAGAAGGACTGATAAGCGTAGGACAACTGCTGAGAGAGAAAAACGCAACTTACGGAGTAGTTACAATAGGTTTTGGCTACCAGAAAGATAGTGCCGCCGGCGGAAAGGACTTGCGGTCTCGCATGAGAAAAATAAAACTGACCGAATCAGTGAAGGGAAACGGGAAAACAATTTTTACATTCCCAGCAATGGTCAAATTAGATTATTACTACTACATAATATTAGAGAAGAACAAAACCTTTAGTAATATATTCCTCAACGAACAATTGGATTAATCTATAATCCAAAACACGAAAGATCTGGAAATTATGTCCCTATGAATTCAACAAAAAAATATGATGCTTTCAAATAAATTGAACAATCAATTGCATAAACTGCATAATAGCCCGGGCGGCTTTCAAAGCCGAGAAACCTAATCATTTAAAGTTTAACAAACCGAGATTGAATAAAAAAAAAGTCTGACTTTATTAAAAAATCAGACCCCCCGTTTTATCATATACTATCTTTTAAAGCGACAGCACAATTATATTTATCCTTTTAAATTTTCAATAAATTGATCAAATAAGTAAGCCGAATCATGAGGTCCAGGACTTGCTTCTGGATGATATTGTACAGAGAAACAATTTTTATTTTTCATACGCATACCAGCAACAGTTCCATCGTTAAGATGAAGATGTGTTATCTCTAAGTCTGCATTACTGTCTAACTCTTCCTTGTTTACGGCAAAACCATGATTTTGAGAAGTGATTTCTCCCTTTCCAGTAATGAGGTTTTTTACAGGATGGTTTATTCCCCTGTGTCCATTAAACATTTTATAAGTCGAAACCCCGTTTGCCAAACCAATCACCTGGTGTCCCAAACAAATACCAAACAATGGTTTGTCATCTTCTATCACTTCCTTCGCCAACTGAATCGCACTTGATAACGGCTCAGGATCACCTGGCCCATTCGACAAGAAATAACCGTTTGGATTAAATGACTTCAGATCCTCATAAGATGAATCGAAGGGAAACACTTTGATATAACAATCTCTCTTTGCAAGATTACGCAAGATATTTGTTTTGATCCCTAAATCCAAGGCAGCAATCTTATATGTTGCGTCCGAGTCTCCATGAAAATACGCCTCCTTGGTAGAAACTTTTGACGCCAACTCCAGACCTTTCATATCCGGTACATTGGCCAGCGCAGCTTTTAATTCTTCAACCGAAGAACCATCCGTACAAATCACGGCATTCATAGCACCATTATCCCTTATATAACTAACCAAGGCTCTGGTATCTACATCAGAAATGCAAATTAAGTTCTCTTTAATAAAGTAATCCTCTAAACTTCCTGACGCATCTGCACGTGAATAATTGAAACTAAAATTTTTACAAACTAACCCAGAGATTTTTATACTTGAGGACTCCACTTCTTTTTCATTAACACCATAATTTCCAATATGTGCATTAGTAGCAACTATGATCTGTCCGAAATAAGAAGGATCAGTAAAAATTTCCTGATAACCTGTCATTCCTGTATTGAAACAAACTTCGCCAAAAGTAGTTCCGCTGATTCCTATGGACTTTCCATGAAAAATAGTTCCATCACTTAATAAGAGTATGGCACTTTGTCTTGTAGTATATTTCATTCGATGATTTCAATTTATATTTTAAAAGCCTCTTGAAACTTGCAAAGTTCGCTTCATATGTAGTTAAATATTATGCAAATTTAATTCTTTAATGCAATGGAAACAAACTTTTGAAATTTATTATAAAAATGAACCGAATAACGCTAGCCCTTATCATAACGAAAATTCGTCAGCCATAATTCTACTCCAATCTTTACAAATATAACCGTATTACGAAAAGCAGAAAAGCTACCGAAAAAAGCTGCCAATTCCTTTGCAAAAAAATAAACAAAAAAAAAGGATAACCTATAAATAGTTTATCCTTAATTTTTATTGAATGATTACTTTCATAACTATTCAGCTGCGTCAGTAGTTGGTTCGGTTTCAGTAGCTGGAGCTTCAGTCGCCTCATCTGCTTTCTTTGCCTTTCCACCACGACGGCTTTTTGCTTTTTTAACTTCTTTTTTACCACCATTGTAAAGCTCATTGAAATCTACAAGCTCGATCATTGCCATATCAGCATTATCTCCTAAACGATTTCCAACTTTAATGATACGAGTATATCCACCTGGACGGTCACCAACTTTAGCAGCTACGTCTCTGAACAAATCAGTTACCGCATATTTGCTACGTAAGTAAGCGAAACAAATTCGACGATTGTGAGTCGTATCAGTTTTTGATTTTGTTATTAAAGGCTCAACGAATTGTTTAAGCGCTTTGGCCTTTGCAACAGTAGTGTTAATACGCTTGTGCTCAATAAGAGAACAAGCCATATTAGCTAACATCGATTTTCTATGCGCAGTCTGTCTGCTAAGGTGATTGAATTTTTTTCCGTGTCTCATGACCAATTTATTTTAACTTCATCTTGCTACAATCCACTATGGAGAGCAAAATATGAAGTAAATTATTCTTTATCTAATTTGTATTTTGCTAAATCCATTCCGAAGTTTAAATTTTTAATTGCCACTAGTTCATCTAGCTCAGTTAAAGATTTCTTTCCAAAATTACGGAATTTCATTAAGTCATTTTTATTGAACGATACTAAATCACCAAGTGTATCAACTTCCGCCGCTTTCAAACAATTTAATGCTCTTACAGACAAGTCCATATCAACAAGCTTAGTTTTAAGCAATTGTCTCATATGCAATGATTCCTCATCATACGATTCTGTTTGTGCGATTTCATCAGCCTCGAGTGTAATTCTTTCGTCAGAGAACAACATGAAATGGTGAATTAAAACTTTGGCAGCTTCAGTAAGGGCATCTTTAGGATTTATGGATCCATCAGTTTTTATTTCAAAAACTAATTTTTCATAATCAGTTTTTTGCTCTACACGGAAGTTCTCAATTGCATATTTTACATTTTTTACAGGAGTAAAAATTGAATCTGTAAATATGGTTCCAATTGCAGCATTCTGTTTTTTGTTCTCTTCAGCAGGAACATATCCTCTACCTTTTTCGATTGTTAAATCGAAGTTCAGTTTGATTTTTGGATCTAGATTACAGATAACAAGTTCTGGATTCAAAACTTGGAAACCTGAAATAAATTTTTGAAAATCACCAGCTGTCAATTGGTCCTTACCTGAAACAGAAATAGTAACTGCTTCATTATCTATATCTTCAATTTGACGCTTGAAACGTACTTGTTTTAGATTAAGAATGATTTCGGTAACGTCTTCAACAACTCCTGAGATAGTAGAAAACTCATGATCTACACCTTCTATGCGAACAGATGTAATTGCATAACCTTCTAATGCTGAAAGCAAAACTCTTCTAAGTGCATTACCAACGGTCAATCCGTATCCTGGTTCTAAAGGTCTGAATTCAAACTTACCTTCAAAATCGGTTGAATCGATCATGATAACTTTATCGGGCTTCTGAAAATTAAATATTGCCATAATTTCGACTAAGTCAATTATTATTTGTTGTACAACTCTACGATTAATTGTTCTTTAATGTTTTCTGGGATTTGAAGCCTAGCTGGTACAGAAACAAAAGTACCTTCTTTAACGTCATTATTCCATGTAATCCATTCATAAACTTGACTTGAATTAGATAAAGAACGTTCGATAGCCTCTAAAGATTTAGATTTTTCACGAACAGCAACCTTGTCACCAGGTTTAAGGTGGTAAGAAGCGATATTTACAACATCACCGTTAACGGTAACGTGTCTATGAGAAACCAATTGTCTAGCACCTCTTCTAGAAGGAGCAATACCCATTCTAAACACTACATTATCCAATCTTGCTTCACACAATTGTAAAAGAACCTCACCAGTAACACCTTTAGTGGCTGATGCCTTTTTGAATAAGCCCCTGAATTGTTTTTCTAAAATTCCATAAGAATATTTAGCTTTTTGCTTTTCCATTAACTGGATAGCATATTCAGACTTTTTTCCTCTTTTTTTAGCCATCCCGTGTTGTCCAGGTGGGTAACTTCTTCTTTCGAAAGCTTTATCATCTCCGAATATTGCTTCGCCAAATTTACGAGCAATTCTTGTTTTTGGACCAGTATATCTTGCCATTTCTTAAAAAATTAAATTAAGGTAGAGACTATGAATTCAGGTCATATCCTTCGATAATCGTTTATTCTACCTAGTTATACTTAAATATATTATTAAACTCTACGTCTTTTTGGAGGACGACATCCGTTGTGAGGCATTGGAGTAACATCGATAATCTCAGTCACTTCAATTCCACCGTTATGCAAAGAACGGATAGCAGACTCACGTCCGTTTCCTGGTCCTTTAACATAAACCTTAACTTTTTTTAGTCCTGCTTCAATAGCTACTTTACTACAATCTTCTGCTGCCATTTGGGCTGCGTATGGAGTGTTCTTTTTAGAACCTCTAAAACCCATTTTACCAGCTGAAGACCAAGAAATAACTTCACCTTTTTTGTTTGTCAAAGAAATAATGATGTTATTGAAGGTAGCAGAAATATGAGCTTCTCCCGTTGATTCAACGATAACTTTACGTTTTTTTGCAGTTGCTTTAGCCATATTACTTATTATTTAGTTGCTTTTTTCTTGTTCGCAACAGTTTTTCTTTTACCTTTTCTTGTTCTAGAGTTGTTCTTAGTCCTTTGCCCTCTTAAAGGAAGACCAGTTCTATGACGGATACCTCTGTAACAACCAATATCCATTAAACGCTTGATGTTTAAAGAAACTTCAGAACGTAATTCTCCTTCAATTTTGAATGCTGACACAGCTTCACGAATTGCTCCGATCTCGTCATCATTCCAGTCTTGAACTTTTTTATCTTGGCTAACTTGAGCTTTATCTAAAATCTCAATAGCCCTACTATTTCCTAATCCGAAGATGTAGGTAAGTGCTATAACACCTCTCTTGTTTTTCGGGATATCTACCCCTGCTATTCTTGCCATAACTATCCTTGTCTTTGTTTAAATCTAGGATTCTTTTTGTTTATAACGTACAATCTCCCTTTCCTACGCACAATCTTGCACTCGGGACTTCTCTTTTTTACTGATGCTCTAACTTTCATTGTGAATATCCTTTAATATCTATAAGTAATTCTTGCTTTTGACAAATCATATGGGCTCATTTCTAGTTTCACTTTATCACCAGGTAATAATTTGATATAATGCATACGCATTTTTCCAGATATATGAGCAATTACGATATGTCCATTTTCTAACTCCACGCGGAACATTGCATTTGACAATGCTTCGATTATCGATCCGTCTTGTTCTATTGCTGATTGTTTTGCCATAAAATTAAGCTACTGCTTTTCTATTTTTGCCACTCTTCATTAAACCATCATAATGTTTGTTTAACAAGTATGAATTAATTTGTTGAATTGTATCTATTGCGACACCAACCATAATTATTAATGAGGTACCCCCAAAAAACATTGCCCAAGATTGTTGAACATCCATAAGACTAACAATAATCGCTGGGAACACAGCTATCAAAGCAAGAAATAAAGATCCTGGGAAAGTTATCAAAGACATCACTTTATCAAGAAAATCAGAAGTTTCTACACCTGGTCTGATACCTGGAATAAATCCCCCACTTCTCTTAAGATCATCAGACATCTTATTAGTAGGAACGGTAATGGCAGTATAAAAGAATGTAAACACAACTATTAAAGTTGCAAATACAAGGTTATACCAAAACCCAAACATATTACTAAAAGCGCCAACAATAGATTGTGATGCATCTGATTTTGATAATCCAGCCACAGCAGCAGGTATGAACATAATCGCCTGAGCAAAGATAATAGGCATAACCCCAGAAGCATTAAGCTTTAAAGGAATCCACTGTCTATTACCACCCATCATATCTTGTTCAAAATCTCCTGATGTAGTACGACGAGCGTACTGAACTGGTATCTTTCTAATTGCCATAGTTAACAAAACACATGCAACAATCACTAAAAGCCAAATAATAATCTCGATGACCAATAACATTGGACCTCCGTTGTTATTCGTAACTCTCGTTGTGAATTCTTGTATGAATGCCTGTGGAAACCTAGCAAGTATACCTACCATTATTAATAAGGAAATACCATTTCCAATTCCTTTGTCAGTTATTTTTTCTCCTAACCACATGGCAAAAATTGTACCCGTAACTAAGATAATCACTGAAGAAAATAAGAATTCAAACGAATTAAACCCTAATAAAAATGCACTACTAGGTAAAGTTCTGTAAAGATTATAGATGTAAGTTGGCCCTTGAACTAAAGTAATAACAATAGTTAACCAACGTGTAATCTGATTGATCTTTTTTCTACCACTTTCACCATCGCTTTGAAGCTTTTGCAGATAAGGAATAGCAATTCCCATTAGCTGAACAACAATAGATGCTGAAATATAAGGCATTATTCCTAAAGCAAAAACTGACGCTTTAGAGAACGCACCACCAGTAAACATATCCAGAATAGACCCGATACCGCTTTTAGTCTGACCGGCTAAGCTAGTTAACTGCGTTGCGTCGATCCCCGGAAGCGTAACATGTGCTCCAAAACGATAAACTAAAAGAAGTCCTAACGTGATTAGAATTCTATTTTTTAGCTCCTCAATTTTCCAAACATTGCTTAATGATTCAATAAATTTCTTCATAAATCCAAAATTACATTGTTACAGCTTCTCCTCCAGCAGCTTCAATAGCAGCTTTTGCAGTAGCAGTAAACTTGTGAGCGGTTACTTTTAATTTCGCTTTCAATTCTCCTCTTCCTAAAATCTTAACAATTTCATTCTTTGTTGCCAAACGATTTGAAACATAAACAGTCATATCGACAGTATCTGTAATCACACCATTATCAACCAATAATTGAAGTGTATCAAGATTCACACCTTCGTAATCTTTACGATTGATGTTTGTAAAACCAAACTTAGGAACACGTCTTTGAAGTGGCATTTGCCCTCCTTCAAAACCAATCTTTTTAGAATAACCAGAACGAGATTTCTGTCCGTTGTGCCCTCTTGAAGAAGTACCACCTTTTCCAGAACCTTCTCCTCTACCTAATCTTTTATTTTGACTATGTGTTGACCCTTCAGCTGGTTGTAAGTTACTTAAATTCATAACAGTATTTGTTATTTAGCTTCCTCTACAGAAACTAAGTGTTTAACTTTGTTTATCATCCCAAGGATTGTAGGGTTTGAGTCATGCTCTACAACTTGACCCATTTTACGTAGACCTAAAGCTACTAATCCTCTCTTTTGATCAAGTGGACAGTTGATTTTACTTCTAACCTGTTTTACTAATAATTTAGCCATAATTTCCTTGAATTAACCTTTAAAAACTTTCTCTAAAGAAACTCCTCTTTGTCTCGCAACAGTGTGAGCGCTTCTCATTTGTAGCAAAGCATCAAAAGTTGCTTTTACTACGTTGTGAGGATTTGATGATCCTTGAGATTTAGACAATACATCGTGAACTCCTACTGACTCAAGAACTGAACGAACAGCTCCACCAGCGATAACTCCTGTACCATGAGAGGCAGGAATTAAAAACACACGTGCACCACCAAATTTACCTTTTTGTTCGTGAGGAACTGATTGACCAAGTAACGGAATTTTTACTAAATTTTTCTTAGCATCTTCTACTGCTTTCGCAATTGCTTCAGAAACATCTTTAGATTTTCCTAATCCATGACCTACAACTCCATTTTCATCACCTACAACTACAATAGCAGAAAAACCGAAAGCTCTACCACCTTTTGTAACCTTAGTAACACGATTAACACTCACTAAACGATCTTTTAATTCAAGACCACTTGGTTTTATCAACTCTACATTCTTGTATTTACTATTAGACATACTATATTAGAATTTAAGTCCAGCCGCTCTCGCGCCTTCTGCTAATGATTTAATACGACCGTGATACAAGTAACCTCCTCTATCGAATGTTACTACTTCAATCCCCGCCTTTAACGCTTTCTCTGCTACTAGTTTTCCAACTGCTATAGCAACTTCTACGTTTGTACCTTTTCCTATTTCTTTTTCTCTTGAAGATGCAGCCAACAATGTAACTCCGTTTACGTCATCAATTAATTGAGCATAAATTTCTTTGTTACTTCTAAAAACAGATAGTCTTGGATTAGCAGTTGTCCCACTGATCGATTTTCTAATTCTGAATCTAATTCTCTGTCTTCTCTGAGGTTTCGTTAATGACATAATTTTATTTTTTATGCTGATTTACCTGCTTTTCTTCTTAATACTTCACCTACAAATTTCACACCTTTTCCTTTGTACGGTTCTGGTTTACGGAAACCTCTTATTTTGGCCGCTACTTGGCCTAAAAGCTGTTTGTCAAACGAAGTTAACTTAACAACTGGGTTTTTACCTTTTTCAGATATTGTTTCTAAAGTAACTTCTGGAGCTATTTCTAAGACAATATTGTGTGAATATCCAAGAGCTAAATCTAATTTTTGTCCTTGATTTGAAGCTCTATAACCAACTCCTACCAATTCTAACGATTTTGTAAAACCATCAGTTACACCGATAATCATGTTACTGATTAAAGATCTGTACAAACCGTGTTTTGCTCTGTGGTCTTTGTGATCAGACGATCTATCTACTTGAACTTGACCGTCTTCAACTGTTACAGTAACGTCCGAAAACTCCTGTGTAAGTTGACCATTTTTTCCTTTTACCGTAATAATACCATCTTTAACTTCTACAGTTACTCCGGCAGGGATTACGACTGGGCTTTTACCTATTCTTGACATCTTATAGAATATTTATTAGTATACGTAACAAATCACTTCACCACCTATCTTCAATTGCTTCGCTTTCTTTCCAGTCATCAATCCTTTTGATGTTGAAACGATAGCGATGCCTAATCCATTAAGGATTCTAGGAATGGTAGAAGAGCTTGAATACTTACGTAAACCTGGTTTACTAATTCTTTGGATATCTCTAATTACTGACTCTTTAGTATCTTTATCATACTTCAAAGCGATTTTGATTGAACCCTGTACAGTGTTGTCTTCAAATTTGTAACTTAAGATATAACCTTGATCAAATAAGATCTTTGTGATTTCTTTTTTTAGATTAGATGCAGGAATTTCGACAACTTTGTGGTTTGCAGCCACAGCATTTCTAACTCTTGTTAAATAATCCGCAATAGGATCTGTATACATGTTTATTGATTTGCGGTTTTGGTTTTCAATTAAAATTAATCGAACCTAAAACCAATTTATAAATAATAATAATACAGACGTAACAACGTTAAGTCTGTATTAGAACGTAATAATTTACGTTTTACCAAGATGCTTTTTTAACACCAGGTATCAATCCGTTATTTGCCATTTCACGAAATGTAACACGTGAAAGACCAAATTGACGCATATAACCTCTAGGTCTACCTGTTAATTTACAACGATTGTGCAAACGAACTGGCGAAGCATTTTTTGGTAACTTTTGCAAACCTACGAAATCTCCAGCTTCTAACAAAGCTTTTCTTTTCTCAGCATACTTAGCTACTGTTTTTTCTCTCTTCACCTCACGGGCTTTCATTGATTCTTTAGCCATGTCTTAATTCTTTTTAAAAGGTAATCCTAATTCAGCCAATAATGACTTTGCTTCCTTATCAGTTTTAGCAGTAGTTACAAAAGAGATATCCATACCCGAGATTTTGTTTACTTTGTCAATATCAATTTCTGGGAAAATGATTTGTTCCAAAACACCAAGGTTATAATTTCCTCTTCCATCAAAACCAGTAGCTTTAATACCACTGAAATCTCTAACACGTGGTAAAGCAGAAGTGATAAGTCTATCTAAAAACTCATACATTCTTTCTCCACGCAAAGTAACTTTTGCTCCAATCGGCATACCTTTTCTCAATTTGAAAGACGCAACGTCTTTCTTTGATATTGTAGATATTGCTTTTTGTCCAGTAATCTTTGTTAACTCATCAACAGCATAGTCAATCAATTTTTTATCAGATACAGCTGCACCAACTCCACGGCTCAAAACGATTTTTTCCAATTTAGGAACTTGCATTACGTTTATGTATCCGTACTCCTCTTTAAGAGCAGAGATAACTCTGTTCTTATATTCCTCTTTCAGTCTAGGTATATACGTCATTACTATAGTACTTGATTAGATTTTTTTGAAAATCTTACTTTCTTATCTCCTTCAACTCTGATTCCAACTCTAGTTGTTTCCTTAGTTTTAGGATCTATCAGAGATACATTAGAAATCTGTAAAGCAGCTTCTTTTTTCACGATCCCGCCTTGAGGGCTTTTTGCACTAGGTTTCGTATGTTTCGAAACCATGTTTACACCTTCAACAATCGCTTTGTTTTTCTCACGGTCAACTCGTAAAACTTTCCCCTCTGAACCTTTGTGGTCTCCGGCGATTACTCTTACGATGTCTCCTGTTTTTATTTTTAGCTTTATCATCTTAAAACGAATTAAAGCACTTCAGGTGCTAATGATACAATTTTCATGAATTGTTTTTCACGAAGTTCTCTTGCTACTGGTCCAAAAACGCGAGTTCCTCTCATTTCTCCTGCAGCGTTCAAAAGAACACATGCATTGTCATCGAAACGGATATAAGAACCATCAGCTCTTCTCACTTCTTTTCTAGTACGTACAACAACTGCAGTTGAAACAGCTCCTTTTTTAACGCTTCCGTTTGGAGTTGTATCTTTTATAGAAACTACAATCTTGTCACCAACAGAGGCATACCTTCTTTTGGTACCTCCTAAAACACGGATAGTTAAAACTTCCTTTGCCCCAGTGTTATCTGCTACTTTTAGTCTTGATTCTTGTTGTACCATAATTATTTAGCTCTTTCTAGGATTTCAACTAACCTCCAACATTTAGTTTTACTTAAAGGACGCGTTTCGCTAATCCTTACGGTATCTCCAATGTTACAGTCGTTCTTTTCGTCGTGTGCGTGATACTTTTTAGTTTTCAACACGAACTTACCGTATAATGGGTGTTTTACTTTACGCACTTCAGCAATTACAATGGACTTATCCATTTTGTCTGAAGTCACAACACCAATTCTCTCTTTTCTTAAATTTCTTTTTTCTTCCATCTTTCAGCAGATTACAATTGTTGCAACTCTCTTTTTGTGAGCTCTGTAGCTAATCTAGCAACTGATCTTCTAATACTTCTAATTTGAAGTGGATTCTCAATTGGTGATATAGCGTGAGCCATTTTTAGGTCAGCATATACTTTCTTAGTCTGGCTAAGCTTTTCTTGCAACTCCGCTGCAGAAAGATCTTTTATTTCTGATTGTTTCATAATATAATATAGATTATGCTTCGAAATCTCTAGCAACGACGAATTTGGTTTTTACTGGAAGCTTTTGTGCCGCAAGACGTAATGCCTCTTTTGCAACTGACAAAGGAACTCCTCCAACTTCAAACATGATTCTTCCGGGTCTAACAACGGCAGCCCAGTATTCAACTGCCCCTTTACCTTTACCCATACGTACCTCAAGAGGTTTCTTTGTGATTGGTTTGTCCGGAAATATTTTGATCCATAATTGTCCCTCCCTTTTCATAAAACGAGTTGCAGCGATACGTGCAGCTTCAATTTGACGAGAGGTTAGAAAACATCCATCTTCATGTACAGATTTAATACCAAACATTCCATTAGAAAGTTCATGTCCTCTCTGAGAGTTTCCTTTCATTTTACCCTTCTGTACCTTTCGGTATTTTGTTCTTTTAGGCTGTAACATTTTTCTTTAATTTAAAAATTTACTTTCTTTTACGAGCGTCTGGTTTTCCACCTCTGTTAAAGTTAGATTTGCCACGAGGACCGTCTCCACCTTTACCACCAGCTTGTTTTTTGTCCATTCCTGCTAGAGGAGAAAGATCTCTCTTTCCATAGACTTCACCTTTCATGATCCACACTTTGATTCCCATTCTACCATAGGTAGTATGCGCCTCAGCAAGTGCGTAATCAATGTCAGCTCTGAAAGTTGAAAGAGGAACTCTACCTTCTTTGAAACCTTCTGAACGTGCCATTTCAGCACCATTCAAACGACCAGAAACCAAAACTTTAATACCCTCTGCGTTCATACGCATTGAGGCAGCAATAGCCATTTTGATTGCACGTCTGTAAGAAATTCTGCTTTCGATTTGACGACAGATACTTGTTGCAACTAAATAAGCATCAAGTTCAGGTCTTTTGATTTCAAAGATGTTGATTTGAACCTCTTTGTCAGTAATTTTCTTAAGTTCTTCTTTTAACTTGTCTACCTCTTGGCCACCTTTTCCGATAATAATACCAGGTCTAGCAGTAGTGATAGTAACGGTTACAAGTTTCAAAGTTCTCTCGATGATTACTTTTGATACACTAGCTTTTGATAAACGAGCATGGATATACTTTCTGATTTTGTGATCTTCGGCAAGTTTATCACCATAATCATTTCCACCATACCAGTTTGAGTCCCATCCTCTGATGATACCAAGTCTATTTCCAATTGGATTTGTCTTTTGTCCCATCTTGTATTAAATTGCTTGTGTGTTATTAATAGATCCTAATACGATTGTAACGTGATTAGAACGTTTTCTTATTCTGTGCGCACGACCTTGTGGAGCTGGACGAAGTCTTTTCAACATCATTCCACCATCTACTGTAATCGTTTTAACAAATAAACCAGCTTCTTCCATATTAGCTTCAGGGTTTTTTGCTTGCCAGTTGGCAATTACAGATAAAACCAATTTTTCTAATTTTCTTGAAGCTTCTTTAGAACTAAATCTTAAGATGTTTAGTGCTCTTTCTACCTTCTGACCTCTTACCAAGTCCGCTACTAAGCGCATTTTTCTAGGTGAAGTAGGGCAGTTATTCAATTTCGCGAAAGCTATAGACTTATTAGCCTCTTTTCTCGCATCTGCTGTTTCTCTTTTACGAACTCCCATTACTTCTTATTTTTTACCTTTATTTTTTGCTCCAGCATGACCTCTAAAAGATCTAGTTGGTGAAAATTCTCCTAATTTGTGACCTACCATGTTTTCTGTAACGTAAACTGGTACAAATTGACGACCGTTATGAACTGCGATAGTTTGCCCAACAAAGTCTGGAGTAATCATAGAAGCTCTAGACCATGTCTTAACAACTCCTTTATTTCCACCTGCGATGTTTTCTTGAACTTTCTTGTCTAACTTATAATGAACAAAGGGTCCTTTTTTTAATGAACGTGCCATATCTTAATTATTTCTTTCTACGTTCTACGATATACTTGTTACTCGGGTTTTTCTTAGAACGAGTTCTATAACCTTTTGCTGGTATTCCATTTCTTGAACGTGGATGTCCACCAGACGAACGTCCTTCACCACCACCCATTGGGTGATCGACAGGGTTCATTGCTACAGGTCTTGTTCTAGGTCTTCTACCTAACCATCTCGTTCTACCCGCTTTACCAGATACAACTAATTGGTGGTCTGAATTAGAAACAGCTCCAATAGTAGCAGCACAAGTCAACAAGATTAACCTTGTTTCACCTGACGGCATCTTGATTGTTGCATATTTCCCGTCTCTTGCCATTAATTGAGCAAATGTTCCAGCTGAACGAGCAATTACAGCTCCCTGACCCGGTCTTAACTCAATACAAGATATTACAGTTCCCAAAGGAATTCTGCTTAACGGCAATGTATTACCAATTTCCGGTTGAGATTCAGGACCAGAAACTAATTTCTGACCAACTTTCAATCCGTTTTGAGCAATAACATAAGTTTTCTCACCATCAGCATAAGCTAATAATGCGATGAACGCAGTACGATTTGGATCGTATTCGATTGATTTCACTGTCGCAGGAATTCCTTCCTTTGTTCTTTTGAAATCAATAATACGATATCTCTGCTTGTGACCACCACCCGTATAACGCATGGTCATCTTTCCTTGACTATTTCTACCACCAGAGTTTTTTATCGGCGCTATCAAAGAGCGTTCCGGCTTATCAGTTGTAATGGCGTCATAACCATTCACAACTCTAAATCGCTGACCTGGGGTAATAGGTTTTAATTTTCTTACTGACATTTTTCTATCTTAGATATTGTTGTAAAAATCAATTGTTTCTCCTTCTTGTACTTGAACAATTGCCTTTTTAGTAGCATTCGTCTTTCCACTGATTAAACCACTTTTAGTGTATTTTGTAGTTCTATCCGGTCTAACGTTCATCGTGTTAACACTCAAAATAGTCACACCATAAGCAGCTTCAATAGCTTTCTTAATCTCAACTTTATTTGCTTTTTTGTTAACAACGAATCCGAAGCGGTTTAAAACTTCACTTTCCTTGGTTACTTTTTCCGTTACTATAGGTTTAATTATGATGCTCATATCCTATTATTTACTTAAATTTTCTTCAATTATCTCCAAAGAACTCTCTAAAAGAACTAGGTTATTGGCATTTAGAATAGCGTAAGTGCTTAATTCTAAGCTACTTACCACGCTAGATGCCTTTAAATTGCGTGACGACAAATATACATTTTTATTCACATCGCCCAACACAAACAGAGACTTTTTATTTTCTAACTCTAAAGCTTTCAAAACATTGATGAAATTTTTAGTGTTTGGTGTTTCAAAATTGAAGTCTTCAAGAACAATAATGTTTGCCTCTTTTGCTTTAATTGAGAAAGCGGATTTTCTAGCCAAACGTTTCAAGTTTTTATTCAATTTAAATGAATAACTTCTTGGTCTTGGTCCAAAAACTGTTCCACCACCTTTAAACAATGGATTCTTTGCACTACCCGCACGAGCAGTACCAGTTCCTTTTTGTTTTTTAATCTTACGTGTACTTCCCGCAACTTCAGCTCTTTCCTTAGCCTTGTGCGTCCCTTGTCTTTGATTGGCTAAATACTGCTTAACATCAAGGTATACTGCGTGATTATTTGGTTCAATTGCGAATACTGCATCAGAAAGTTGAACTTTCCTTCCAGTATCTTTTCCGTTGAAATCTAATACTTTTACTTCCATTACTTGTGAATGATTACATAAGAGTTGTTACATCCAGGAACACATCCCTTTATAACAAGTAGGTTCTTTTCAGTAACTACTTTTAAAACTCTAAGGTTTTGAACGTTTACATTTTCTCCTCCCATACGTCCAGCCATACGCATTCCTTTGAATACTCTAGATGGATAAGAAGAAGCTCCTACAGAACCTGGCGCTCTTAAACGGTTATGTTGACCATGAGTTGCTTGACCAACACCACCAAAACCGTGACGTTTTACAACCCCTTGAAAACCTTTACCTTTAGACACACCTTGTACATCTACAAATTCTCCTTCAACAAACATAGAAACATCTATAAGATCCCCTAGTTTTTGTTCTGTTGCAAAATTTTGGAATTCAACGACTTTTTTCTTAGCTACAGTTCCCGCTTTTTTAAAGTGACCTAAAGCCGCTTTTGTGGAATGTTTCTCGTTTTTGTCATCGAAACCAAGTTGCAACGCTTCGTACCCGTCAACACCTTTGGTTCTGACTTGGGTAACAACGCATGGTCCAGCTTCGATTACTGTACAAGGAATATTCTTCCCGTTCTCGTCGAAAATGCTAGTCATGCCGATTTTTCTACCAATTAACCCAGACATAATTATTAATTATTAATTATTAAATATAAATATAGAACACAACATTTAAGCAGTTCCTATTTTTTTAAGAGCTGCAAAAGTATAACTTATTTGCAGATATTCCAAAAAAAATATTTTCGCCTAAATACTGTGCTCTTTTCTTACTAGTAAGCTACTTAAACTTTGATCTCTACTTCAACTCCAGAAGGTAATTCAAGTTTCATCAAAGCATCAATTGTTTTTGATGAAGATGAGTAAATGTCAATTAATCTCTTGTATGACATTACCTCGAATTGCTCTCTAGCTTTTTTGTTAACGTGTGGAGAACGTAGTACTGTGAAAAGCTTTTTGTGTGTTGGCAATGGAATTGGTCCTGTTACAACTGCACCGGTACTTTTTACCGTTTTTACGATTTTCTCAGCAGACTTGTCTACCAACATATAATCGTAAGATTTTAGTTTTATTCTAATTTTTTGACTCATTTTCTTAAAGATTAAGCGTTTCCTTTTGCTTTTTTGATTACTGCTTCCGAAATATTAGAAGGAGTTTCCGCGTAGTGTGAAAATTCCATTGTAGAAGTTGCTCTACCTGACGAAAGTGTTCTTAATGTTGTAACATATCCAAACATTTCTGACAAAGGCACATCAGCTTTAATAGTTTTAGCACCTGCTCTATCACCCATGTCATTAACCTGACCTCTACGACGGTTAATATCACCTACGATATCTCCCATGTTTTCTTCTGGTGTAATAACTTCCATTTTCATGATAGGCTCAAGAATTACAGCTCCAGCAGCCTTAGCTACTTCTCTGTACCCCATTCTAGCCGCTAACTCAAAAGATAGTGCATCAGAATCGACAGGGTGAAAAGATCCGTCTAAAAGAGTTACTTTTAAACTATCAACTTGGTAACCCGCTAACGGACCAGTTTTCATAGCTTCTCTAAAACCTTTTTCAACGGACGGTATATATTCTTTAGGAACGTTACCACCTTTTACAGCATTCACAAACTGCAATCCAACAGGAACTTTACCATCTACTTCATCAGCAGGTTCTAGTCTAAACACGATATCACCGAATTTACCACGACCTCCAGATTGTTTCTTGTATGTTTCTCTGTGTTGAGCAGTTTTTGTAAACGCTTCTTTGTATTCAACTTGAGGCTCACCTTGATTTACTTCAACTTTGAATTCACGACGCATTCTATCAACAAGGATATCTAAGTGAAGCTCACCCATACCCGAGATAATAGTTTGTCCAGATGCCTCATCAGTTCTAACAGTAAACGTAGGATCTTCTTCAGCTAATTTAGCCAAAGCCATACCCATTTTATCAACGTCAGCTTTTGTTTTAGGCTCGATTGCAATACCAATTACCGGCGCAGGAAACTTCATTGACTCAAGGATAATTGGGTGTTTTTCATCACACAATGTATCTCCAGTTTTAATGTCTTTAAACCCTACTGCTGCTCCAATATCCCCCGCTTCGATAAAATCGATTGGGTTTTGCTTGTTAGCGTGCATTTGATAAATGCGAGAGATTCTTTCTTTGTTTCCCGAACGTGTGTTCAAGACATAAGAACCTGCATCTAAACGTCCTGAGTAAGCACGGAAGAAAGCTAAACGACCTACGAATGGGTCAGTAGCGATTTTAAAAGCTAAAGCAGCGAATGGCTCTTTAACATCTGGCTTACGCATAATTTTAGTTTGGTCTTCTTCCAATAAATCAGCATCATCAGGATGAATACCTTCGATACTATCTTTATCCACTGGAGAAGGCAAGTATTTACAAACTGCGTCCAACATGAATTGAACACCTTTGTTTTTGAAAGAAGAACCCGCAATCATTGGAATGATAGCCATGTCCATAACAGCAGCTCTTAGAGCAATGTTAATCTCTTCCTCCGTAATAGAGTTTTCATCTTCCATGAATTTTTCCAAAAGATTTTCATCATAATCAGCAACCGCTTCAATAAGAATTCCTCTGTATTCCTTCACTTCTTCTAGCATATCTTCTGGAATAGCCACAACATCAAAAGTCGCCCCTTGCGTATCATCATGCCATATAATAGCTTCATTTTTTACTAAATCTACGACACCTTTGAAATCATTTTCTTCACCGATAGGCAAAGTGATTGCAACAGCATTTGATTTTAGCATGTCCCTAACTTGTTGACAAACCATCAAAAAATCAGAGCCTTGACGATCCATTTTATTCACGAATCCAATACGTGGTACCTTATATTGATCCGCAAGTCTCCAGTTCGTTTCTGATTGTGGCTCAACACCATCAACAGCACTAAATAAGAAAACCAAGCCATCAAGTACACGCAAAGAACGGTTTACTTCAACTGTAAAGTCAACGTGTCCCGGTGTGTCAATAATATTAAAGTGATAAGGCAATGTCTCTGGCAACGCTTCACCTTGTCTCATTGGAAAATTCCAAGAACAAGTCGTAGCTGCAGATGTAATTGTAATACCTCTTTCTTGCTCCTGAGCCATCCAGTCCATTGTCGCAGCACCATCGTGTACTTCACCAATTTTGTGTGACTTTCCAGTATAAAAAAGAATTCGCTCAGTTGTTGTTGTTTTACCAGCATCAATGTGAGCGGCAATCCCAATATTTCTTGTATATTTTAAGTCTCTAGCCATTTCTTATGAATTAAAATCTAAAATGAGAGAATGCTTTGTTAGCTTCTGCCATTTTGTGAGTATCCATTCTTTTCTTAACCGCAGCACCTTCTTCTTTAGCCGCAGCTAAACATTCTGAAGCTAACTTTTGCGCCATAGACTTTTCATTTCTTCTTCTTGAATAAAGTATCAACCACTTCATTGCGTAAGAAATTTTTCTGTCTGGTCTAATTTGCATCGGAATCTGAAATGTAGCTCCACCAACTCTACGACTACGTACTTCTACGTGAGGCATGACATTAGTTAACGCATCCTTCCAAATTTCTAATGATGATTTTTCTACATCTTGCTTCTTTGATTCTATGATATCAATTGCATCATAAAATACTTTAAAAGCTGTCGATTTCTTACCATCCCACATTAAGTTGTTTACAAAACGTGTCACCAATTGGTCATTAAACCTTGGATCTGGTAAAAGTGGTCTCTTCTTTGCCGCTCTTTTTCTCATGTCTTTTTTTTAATAAAATGCCATACTAGTACAAGCATGATGAATCATGCTAATACAAGAATAACTTTTTAAATTACTTTTTTGCTTCTTTTGGGCGTTTAGCACCATACTTAGATCTTCTCTGCGTTCTTCCTGCTACTCCTGACGTATCAAGCGCACCACGAACGATGTGATATCTAACTCCTGGTAAATCTTTTACCCTTCCACCCCTAACTAATACTATCGAGTGCTCTTGTAAATTGTGTCCTTCACCTGGGATGTATGCATTTACTTCATTACCATTTGTCAAACGTACACGCGCTACTTTACGCATTGCAGAGTTTGGTTTTTTTGGTGTTGTAGTGTAAACACGCGTACAAACCCCTCTTCTTTGAGGACAAGAATCTAAAGCAACCGATTTACTCTTCTTAGTTATCTGAGTTCTTCCTGTTCTTACTAATTGTTGAATTGTTGGCATAATTAATACTAAAAATTTATTATGTATATTTATTTCCCGCTTTTTACGAGCTTGCAAATGTATGCTTTTTTTTTAAATTTACAAATGCTAAACCATTAATTTTTAGCAACATTCTTTCGTGATTGAAATTTTATTACAAACCTTAGATATTTGAACTACTTTTATCAAAACCTGGCCTAAATTGAAATATTATTTAATTTATATTTTACTATTTACTTTTGGTGTTAACTCCTATGCACAAACGATGCAACTAAAATTTATAGGAAATTCAGCTTCTGAAACAAAAACAATAGATTCGCTTGGTTATCTTTCTAATCACAAAAATGCAAAATCAATAACTGACGAGCTTGAACAAATAGCTGCAAAACTTTCGAAAATAGGGTTTCTTACAAATAGAATACTTACACAAAATAAAGTCAGTGATTCCACTTATACCGTAAAACTAAACTTAGGAAACAGAATTAAATGGGTACATATCTATATAGGTACAAATTCTACACTCAACAGATTGCTGTTTCCAAACGAGAATAAAAACAGCCTTGTTCTACCTTCTGGACAAACCGAAGACTTTTTAAACCAGAGTCTAAAAAAAATGGACGAAAAGGGATACGCTTTCACAAAAATAAATCTGACTAAGCTAAAAATAAAAGGAAATATCCTAGTTACCACACTGAAACTGGAAGCTGAAAAGCAGAGAAAACTGAATTCCATAGTGGTTAAATACGGCAGTACACAAGAAAACAATGACTTCCCTAAAGGGCATTTAGCTCAAATCCATCGAAAATACAAGAACAAAATATTCAATCAGGATCTCGTGAGTCAAATTCAAGACGACTTTGAAAAATACCCATTTATTACCCAACTAAAATACCCAGATGTACTATTCCCCACAGACAGCACCAAAGTCTATGTTTATATCGAAAATGTAAAAACCAACAATTTTGATGGTTTTATAAGGTTTAACAACAACGACAACAATAAAATAACGCTCAATGGCTATCTTGACCTAACTCTTCAAAACATTATAAGAGCTGGGGGAACAGTTTTCACTTTATTGGAAAAGCGACGGAAACAGCCAAAAAACATTTAGAACTTCCCTAGAACTGCCTTACATACTGCAAAGCCCCCTGGGACTGAGAGGCCAGCTAAACATCTTTAAACAAGACAGCACTTTTCAAAACACCAAAACAAACATAGCTTTAAGCTACTATCTAGATTACAACACTCGTCTTTACCTAGGTTATCAATCCACCGTGTCGAGCGACATTCAAAACAGTAATAATTCGCTTATTTCTGATTATAAAAGCTCCTACCTGACCTCAGCATTAGCCTATTCAAAAATAGACAATCGCAATTCAATGTTTTTGCACAGATCACAACTCAACATTAAAACCGGAATAGGAACAAGAGAAACAAATAATCTACTAGACAATTCTGCAATAAACAAACAGTTCTACATTGATTTGCTCGCTATGCATACTTTTTATTTGAACGAGAAAAACTCAATTAACATAACAAGCCAAAACTACTTTTTGCAAAGCACGAATTACGTCAAAAATGAATTATTCCGTTTTGGAGGCGTCAACTCCATTCGCGGATTTACAGAAAATAGCCTTCAAGCGAATTTAATGACAGCACTTTTAACACAGTATCGGTATATAGCATCACCGGTACTATACTTTCACACCATAATCGACTATTCCATTCTTCAAGACTCATCATTACAAACAGAAACCAGCCTTAAGTCTACTTTATTGGGACTTGGACTTGGTCTAGGAATAAAAACAAAACGCGGGATCTTAAAAATCTAAATCGCAGCTGGAAGTCCTAACGATCAAAAGATAGAATTTTCCAACACGATTCTTCACCTTAGTTACAACGTAAAGTTTTAAACTTCAGCTTGCGACTTAGGAGACAATTCCTTGGCTTAATTACATGCTTTTCATGTCTGCAAGAAAAAACTACTTTTCACATTAACATAACTTGCTTTTTGCGGAAAATAGACACACTATACTCACCAACTACAACAAATTTTCAGTCTAGTTAAACAATCGCCAGCATACAATTTCATGTTTCACTTCCTTTTCAGCAAGTCCCGCACTACTAAGCCTTAAATCCGAGAAACCACCCCTTTTACATATTTTTTATACAACTACCTTCAAGACTTTATATTACAGGTACCTATCGATCTCAAAGGATTTATTAGCTCAGTACCAATAAATGCATAAAGAGTTATTAACTAAAAATTATCTTTCACCACCACCACATATTGTGAGAAAACCTGGCAATTACTTAATGATAGAGCTTTAATTCCATCCAAAAAACAACACTAACTCAAAAACAATCCAGAATCATCCGATATTTCTTATATAAAATAGCTCGTGACAATAATGAAAAAACCAATTTGCTAACCTTCCCTTAACGACAGGCACAAAAAAAATATAAAAGCTTATTAATTTAACATTTCGTTTAAATTTTGTAAGAAAATATAGTTAATTAAACACTTATGCTAGGGTATTTAACGTTTAATTATGAATTTTGTTAAACTAATTCAAAATAATTAAAAATGAAACTAAAGTTCAATGGAATCTTGGTGCTATTTGTAGTACTGATGACGCAACTAACTTTTGCGCAAGAAAGAGCCGTGACCGGTGTTGTTTCTGACAATGCAGGAATGCCTATACCAGGCGTAAGTGTATTAGTCAAAGGAACTAACTTCGGAATACAAACTGATTTTGACGGGAATTTCGCAATTAATGCAACCCCACGTCAAATTTTAATTTTTAGCTACATTGGGATGGAAACCCAAGAATTAAAAGCTACATCCATAGTAGTAAACGTTAAGATGAAAAGCACTGCTTTTGAACTAGAAGGCGTTGTAGTTACTGCATTAGGGATTAAAAGAGAAAAAAAATCCTTAGGTTATGCCACTCAAGAGATCCAGGCTGAAGATCTTACAGCAGGCGCTGGAAGTGGGAACTTCATCAACGAACTTTCTGGAAAAGTCGCAGGTGTGAACATCAAAAGAAACAATAACTTTGGAGGATCTTCAAGTATTGTCTCTAGAGGTGTAAAAAGTTTAACTGGTAATAATGAAATGTTAATTGTTATAGACGGAATGCCTATTAACAACTCAAACATTAATTCAAACACTGCAAGTCAAACAACTGGAGCTGGTAATACTTACGATTACGGTAATGCTGCTATGGACATCAATCCTGAAGACATCGAAAGTGTAAACATATTAAAAGGAGCAGCAGCTTCTGCTTTATATGGTTATTTAGGAGGAAACGGAGTAGTGATGATTACTACTAAAAAAGGGAGAACAAAAAAAGGATTAGGTGTTACAGTTTCATCTGAGTTTGTTGCTGGAACTATTGACAAATCTACATTTGTTAAATACCAAGACAAATACGGTGCAGGATACGGACCTTACTACGAAGATGCTTCAGGCTTTTTCTTGTCAAGAGATGTTAATGATGATGGTGTAGAAGACTTAGTTGTACCAACGTCTGAAGATGCTTCTTACGGAGCTGCTTTCGACCCTAACTTATTAGTTTACAATTGGAATGCATTTACTCCATGGTCTGATAGCTACCAAAAAGCCACTCCTTGGGTAGCTGCAAAAAATGATCCAACTACATTTTTTCAAACTGCTACTTCTTTTAACAACTCTGTATCATTAGAGGACGGAAATGACACTACTAATTTTGTTTTGAATTTTACTAATTCAAAACAAACAGGTATTTTACCAAATAGTGACATGAAAAAGAATAGTATGAGTGCTAAAATCAACCACACTTTCTCAGATAAATTATCTGTAAGTGCATTTGCTAATTACAACACTCAGTCTACTGTAGGTAGAAACTCAACAGGATACAACGAAAACATTATGTCTAACTTCCGTCAATGGTGGCAAACTAATGTTGATGTACAAGAGTTAAAACAAGTATACGAGAGATCTGGTGGACAAAACATCAACTGGAACTACTCAGACCCTTCAGATTTAACGCAAATCTATTGGGATAATCCTTATTTCATTAGAAATAAAAATTTCCAATCGGATGAAAGAAACAGATTCTTAGGTTATGGTAACATAAATTATAAACTTACTGATTGGTTAACTGCTACAGCTAAAATTTCAACAGATACCTATAGCGAATTACGTGAGGAGAGAAGAGCGTTTGGATCTATTGCTGGTGATTTTGGTATTAACAGATTAGCAGAAACATCTGGATACCAAAAATACATGAGAAATTTCTCTGAACAAAACTACGATTTCATTTTGACTTTCAAAAAAGACATCTCAGACGACATTAGTTTTAATGGAGTTGCCGGAGGTACATCAAGAAAAACTAGAATTGTTTCTACATTGAATTCAACTCAAGGAGGACTTATTGTTCCAGATCTTTTCAGTTTATCTAATTCTGTTGCGGGAGTTCCGTTTCCAGTTGAAGATGAAATAAACCAAGGAATTAATAGTTACTACGCATCGACCTCTTTTGGTTACAGAGATTTTGCATTTTTAGACGCAACTGTAAGAAGAGATGCTTTCTCTACTTTACCACAAAATGAGAATGCAATTAACACCTATTCAGCTTCTGGATCTTATGTTTTCACAAATCATATTAATCAACCATGGTTAAGTTTTGGTAAACTTAGAGCAGGATATTCTGAATCTCCACTTGGTACTCCAAATCAATCATTGGTTGATACATATATCAAAGATAACCCCTTTGGCACTAACCAACAATATTCTGTGGCATCAACAAAAAATAATCCAAATTTAAAAGCTGTAAAAACAAACACGCAAGAAATTGGTTTGGAAATGCAATTTTTAAACAAAAGAATTGGCTTTGAATTGAGCGCATACAAAAACGTCAACGAAGGAGAGGCAATTTCAGTCCCTTATTCTACATCTACGGGAAACAGTGCAAGATACATCAATGCAGCTACTGTTCAGAATAAAGGTCTTGAGGTTCAATTTAATGCAACCCCATTTAAATCTAAAAATTTCCAGTGGGATATTTTTGTAAACTGGTCTAAAAACGAAAATAAAGTTACTAAGTTAGTTGAAGGAATTGAAAACCTTAGATTAAGTCAGTTTGGACAAGGTGTTACACTTAATGCTGCTGTAGGTGAAGCTTACGGTGTATTAAGAGGTACAGATTATACTTACTTGAATGGTGAAAAAGTTGTTGGAACAAACGGTAGATATATCGTTAATGCATCAGCTAACAATGTAATTGGAGATGTTAATCCCGATTGGATAGGTGGTATCCGTAATAAATTTACATACAAAAACTTATCTTTAGGATTCTTAATAGACATGAAACAAGGTGGAGATATATTCTCTCTTGATCAAGCGTATGGTCTAGCTACAGGTTTATATGATGTAACTGCAGGAAATAATGATCTAGGAAACCCAGTAAGAAACACAATAGCAAATGGAGGAGGAATAATCCTTCCCGGTGTTCAAGCTGACGGAACTGCTAATACAATACGCACACTATCTCCTGAACAATACGGAAACGTATCAGGATATAGAAGAGGTCCTAACAAGGCATTTGTATACGACGCCTCTTTTGTGAAATTGAGAGAAGTTAACATCACTTATAACTTACCTTCTACCATTGTAAAGAGAATGAATCTTCAAGAGATGAAATTTAGTATAGTAGGTTCAAACTTATGGATAATAAGTAAAAACCTTCCTTATGCTGATCCAGAAAGTGGATTAAGTGCAAACTCAAACTCTGCAGGATATTCAATTGGTTCATTGCCATCAACTAGAAATATTGGTTGTAACGTAACATTTAAATTTTAAATTATGAAAAAGATATTTTTATTAATCACATTTATGGCGCTGACTGTATCATGTACTGATGATATTACAGGTTTAAATGCTGACACAAAAAACCCAACGACAACAAAAGCTGAGTTTTTGTTTACTAATGCAGAAAAGTCTCTAGTTGATCAAATGGTGAATGCTTCAGTAAACAGAAATGTTTTCAGATTATTTACTCAATACTGGGCAGAAACAACTTATCCAGATGAAAGTCAATATAACTTGACAACTAGACCGATTCCAGATACTCATTTTACCATTCTATACAGAGATGTTTTAAGAGATTTGAAAGAGTCAAAAACTTTATTAGATAAGCAAGTTACTGCTGGACCGGCTGAAGCCGCCATTTTAGCTAATAAAAAAGCGATTGTTGATATCATGTCAGCATACACTTTCAGCGTTTTAGTAGATACTTTCGGTGATGTACCTTATTCAGAAGCCTTGGACATCGAAGGAAATCCTTTACCAAAATACGATGATGCACAAACGATTTACAAAGACATTTTAAGTAGACTTACTGCTGATGTTGCCTCGTTAAGTTCTTCAGACGGCAGTTTTGGATCTGCTGACTTAATTTATGGTGGAGACGCTGCAAAATGGAAAAAATTTGCAAACTCTCTTAGATTAAGACTTGCTGTTAACATGCATGATGTAGACGCCAATTACGCGACTACTCAAATCACTGCTGCAGTAAACGCTGGAGTCATGACAAGTAACTCTGACAATGCTGATCTAGTTTATTTAGGAGAACAACCAAATGCGAATCCATTATATGTTGATATTGTTGCAAGTGGAAGAAAAGATTTTGTAATTGCTGATACATTTGTAAACAAAATGAATACGCTTTTAGACCCAAGAAGATCTAAATACTTCACTTTCGCACCTGGTACAACGAGTTACATAGGAGGAATATATGGCTCATCTAACAGTTACACAAACTTTTCTCAAATCAAACAGACAATACTTGAACCTACTTTTGCAGGCACAATTTTTGACTATACTGAAACTGAATTCTTATTAGCTGAATCGGCTGCAAGAGGTGTTTCAGTTGGAGGTACAGCAGCAACACATTATACTACTGCAATTACTGCATCAATGGAAAGTTGGGGTGTCGAAACAGCTGACGTTGCAACTTACCTTGCACAACCTTCTGTAGTATTTGATGCTGCAAACTGGAAAAAAAGCATAGGGGAACAAGCATGGATAGGATTATACAATAGAGGATTTGAATCTTGGACTTCATATAGAAGATTAGATTTTCCCGTTTTATTAGCACCAGCTGCCGCTTATAATGATCTTAAAAGTGTACCAACTAGATATAAATATCCTGCTGCAGAACAAACTGTAAATCAAACGAACGTTAGTGCTGCTTCAGCTCTTATTAGCGGTGGGGATTTATTGACTACAAAAATATTTTGGGATAAATTTTAATATTAAACATGGAAAAAATGAAAAAAAATATAGTAAAAATTTCTTTATTGGCCTTGCTTGTTAGTTTCTCCTCCTGTACACAAGATGAAGAACTAGCAATGTTGGATGCTGGTGGAAATACCGTGTTAAAAGACACAAAAATTAGTCGTCTAGATACAGATAGTGACATCAAAATTGGGGTAATTCTTAAAGCTGGCGTATCAGTTAGTAAATTGGAGATTTTCTACAATACAGCAGCGTCTGGTGCTATTGTATTGGGAACTAAAATCGGAGAAGCTACTGTTTCTGGAGATCTAGCTACTTTGAGCTCTTCAAAGTTAATTGCGGACCCTAACTTTGTGTCTAATCAAAGTACAGATAAAGGAACTATTGCATTAGCTTTTGTTACTACTTATTCTGACGGGTCAATGACAACAAATCCATACTCCTTAACTGTCGCTAGAGGTATAGACTGGAAAATACTTGATGATGATGGTTTATCTGTAACTAACGCTACAAGCGGTACTACAAACATCAAATATCTAGATAACACAACTGGTGTTAATGTATTGAGATATGCTGTTTATAAAAAATATGCAAATACAGTAGTAGATAATGTAACAGTACAATGGAAAAAAAACAAAGCAGGTACTTATAGTGTTGGTGTTGCAACATTTCCAATAACCAAAGGAGAAATTGATCTTGGAAATCTAAACTACTCTTCCTACGGCCTTGCAGTTAATGATACTTTATATTATAAAATATCAGTTAAATCTGGAACACAAACAGATTATATTCAAACGGCTATTGCAATAAATACTCAAAAATTTGGCGCTAGTGCATCAGCAGAAATCACCGACGCGTTAACTGCTAATAAATTTAGTTTTGCCACTGGGTTAAATTACGATGACGCTGACGAAGATACAGAAGCTGAAGTTGAATTCACTTCTCCTTATGGTCTATCAAAGACAGGTACGACTTCAATTACTTTTGTCAAATCAAATAGTACTGACTACGACACAGCCGACTTGTTTTCTGCTGAAGTAGATTTCCTTGCAGGAACGGCTGGTACAAGCCTAACTAATTTAGCGCAAGATGATCTTATCATTTACAAAATAGTTAGAGGCGACGTTACGTCTTATGGTATTATTAAAGTTGGAGATTTAAGCTCGAGTACTTTAAACGGTACTACTACTAAAACATTTACTTTTGAGTACAAAGAAGGAACCATTTTAAGGGCAGGATCTTAAGAGATTAATTTTTAATCCTTTATTTAAAAGAGGCTGTCTGAAAAGGCAGCCTCTTGTTTTTTGATTCCGTATTGATTCATTGCTGTTTTGTTGAATATTTGCAATTCATCATCAAAAACTGTTCTACAGGCTTATTGAGTAGTGTTTGAAGCCCAAATCAGGTCTAAAATTATGCAAACGTACTTTTACAATCCATTTAGAAAAGTTGTGGGCAATAGATTAAACCAAATTCAATATTTACTTTGGTTAATGTAGTTAATGTAAAACGTTTAAATCCTTTGTTTTCCTTAATGTTTCCAAAAACGGGGATCAGTTCTATGCATATTGTAGAGTAAATTGCTTTTCCTAATTCACTTTCTAAATTTTCTGTTGCTTGAGTTTTGAGCTTTTGAAGAGCATGATTAATTTCTATTTTTCTATTTCCATGGCCTTTAAAACATTGACCTCGCATTGGGCATCTTTCTCAATTAATAGCGTGCTAAACAGAATGATGTTGTAAAAAACCTGTTGTTGTTTTGGATTGTTTAGTATAAATGTTGGTCATTTTTTGTCCTGTAGGGCAAACTAAAAAGTCCTGTTGCGCATTATAAAAAAGGTTTTGTGCGTGGAATAAATTTTTCTTGTGCTTTCGCGTTTGTTCAATTCGATACATATTATACGAAATAACAAAAATCAACTTGTTTGTTTTTTAGCAGTTGATAATTCTCTTGGCTTCCATAACCAGCATCAGCTATGACTTGTTTGGATTGCTTTTTGTTAGCATTCTCAAAACCAATCAAATGCGGCTCTAAGGTTGTAAAATCAGTAGATTTTTGATGGGCAGAATAGTACGAAATAATCTGATTTTCTTTAGAAATTTGAATGTTATAGGCTGGTTTGAGTTGCCCCTCATCATGTGATCCTCCTTAATGTTTTTCCATTAGGATACTTTTCGTGTATCGCTATTTCAGGACGGGACAGTTTTTAAAAAATAAAATACTATTTAAAACAAACCACAGACGCATATTTTGATCATTACGCTAAGCCAGACAACCAAACCTATTTAGTCTACAATATCTTATCATATTCAAAACAAAGACAACTTTTTAATAATCGATCACTCATCTACAAACAGAAAAACTGATTCTGAATACTCCAAAAGAGCACAACAAAAACGACTACTTTTTAATAAATCAACACTAAATATTCAAGCAGCAAATGGCAAAAAAACAAGTTTTTTAACATTTGTCAAAACTATAAGAAAACATATCCAAATTTTAACATAAAAATTAATCTATGCGAAAATACCTTATTTCTTACAACAAACATTTTTAATTGTGATAAACCTTACTTATTATATGTTTTATTATCAAAATTATATGCAAAATGATCATAATTGTTTCTACCCAATATTAAACAATTGTTAATTTTTAACGGTCTAACATTAGGAATATTACCAAATTATTAAGAATTTTGAGAGACTAATTCAAAAATAATTAAAAATGAAACTAAAGTTTAATGGAATCTTAGTGCTACTAGTAGTACTTATGGTGCAACTAACTTTTGCACAAGAAAGAGCTGTGACGGGTGTTGTTTCTGACAATGCAGGAATGCCTATACCAGGCGTAAGTGTATTAGTCAAAGGAACTAACTTCGGAACACAAACTGATTTTGACGGAAAATATTCTATCAGAGCAACACCAACTCAGATATTGATTTTTAGTTATATAAGTATGAAAAATCAAGAAACTGTAGCTAATTCTGCTAATATAGATATCAAATTGATGGGAGATTCTGTGCAATTAGAAAGTGTAGTTGTTACAGCGTTCGGAATTAAAAGAAACCCAAAACAATTAGGGTATTCAGTAAGCAGCATAGAAACTGAAGAACTGACTGAGTCTTCTGAACCGGATTTGATTCGTTCCCTTTCAGGAAAAGTTGCTGGAGTTAACGTAAATGTTTCTAGTGGTGTGGCAGGTGCTGCAAGTCAAATTACAATTAGAGGAATTACTTCTTTTACAGGAAACACACAGCCTTTAATCATTGTTGACGGAATTGCATTTGACAATAGCCAGGTAACCACATCTAGCCAAATTTCAGGAGGTGGAGGTTATGAATCTGCATTGTCCAGTTTAGATCCAAATGATATTGCCTCGGTAAATGTCCTAAAAAGTACAGCTTCAGCTGCTCTATATGGCTCAAGAGCAGTAAATGGAGTAATTGTAATTACTACAAAATCTGGCTCTCCTAGTTCAAGATCAGGTCAAAAACTTAGCGTAAGCGTTGGACATGCAACTTATTTTGAAACTATTTCAAACTTACCAGACTACCAAAACACGTATGGAGCAGGAGCTAATTTTCAATATTCAAATGCAAATGGATCATGGGGACCTCGATTCGATTCGTTAGAAACGATACCTACTTGGGCACCAATACTTGCTGCTTTTCCGGAGATAGGCCCAACTGTACCCTACGTTGCGAAACCTAACAATGTAAAAGATCTATTTGATACAGGTGTCATATTAGAAAACACGATAGGATTAAAGTACGCCGGTAAGGACGGAAGTTTCAACGTAACTATCTCGGATTTAGGACAAGAAGGATACATTCCTTACAACTCATTTGACAGAACTTCTATATCAATAGGAGGGAATTTTAAATTATCAAAAAAATTGACTTTAGGGGCAAATATGAGTTATTCAAGCACGAAACAAGTGGGTGCGTTTTTTGGTGAAAATCAATTCGGAGGAGCATCTTCTTCCTTTGCCAGAACACTGTTTTTAGCAAGAAATTGGGATCTAAATTTACCATATGTAAATCCTACAACAGGTGCTTCAGTAGTTCCAAACACAGGTCAATTTGACCACCCTCTATGGTCTTGGGAACACGATCAGATTTTAACAAATACAAATAGGACTGTGGCTGGTATAAACTTAAACTATACGTTTAATAACAATATTACAGCTTCATATAGAGCAGGTATCAATAGATATACTTTAGGTAGGAAAGAGATTCGAGATTTAAATTCCAGATCTAACGCAGGCATAGGAGCCTTAACAACCGATAATTTTTCAAACGAAGATATAGAGTCTACTTTATTAGTTAATTTCGATTATAAATTATCTGAAGATTTTGGTTTAAATGCTATCATTGGAAATAATATTTTACAAAACAATAACTCCAGCAGAAGAAATTTAGGAGAGACTTTTAAAGTGCCAAATATTTTTAATTTGAGTAACGTCCTAACAATAACTAATCTAGATGATTCCCAAGCACAAAAAAGGACTGTAGGTGCTTTTGCCGATGTCACTCTTTCCTATAAAGATTTTTTATTCTTGAATGCTACAGGAAGAAACGACTGGAGTTCTACATTACCGAAGAACAACAACTCCTATTTTTATCCGTCTGTAAGTGGCTCATTCATTCTAACAGATGCACTAAAAATGGATAGCGATGTTTTAACTTTTGCAAAAATCAGAGGAGGCTATGCCAAAGTAGGTAGAGATGCACCAGCTGAATTTATAAATCAAACTTTCATTTTAGGTCAAGCTTATAATTCACTGCCTGTAATCGAAAACGATGTTTCTCTTGCAAATCCAAATATTGAACCTGAGTTTACAGATGAAATAGAAGTTGGAGCTGATTTAGAATTTTTTAGACGAAGAATTGTATTAGACTTTAGTTTATACAAAAAAACGACTACTAATTTAATTACTCCTATAACCGTACCTTCTTCTAGTGGGTATCGTGAATTTAATACCAATCTTGGGGCACTTGAGAACAAAGGAATTGAAATAGGACTAACTCTGGTACCGATACAAATTAGTGATTTTAAATGGAGCGTTTTTACGAATTTTACCAAAAACGTAAACAGAGTAACAAAGCTAACGGAAGGTTTAGACCGATTTGCTATAAATGTCAATCAAGTTGCACATGTAATACCTGGCCAAGCTTTTGGAGTATTTTATGGTAGCAAATTCGCAAGAGATGATGCTGGCAACTTACTTATCAACGAAGCTTCAGGAGGAGTTGTTATAGATCCTACACCAGGCATAATAGGAGATCCAAATGCTGATTTTAAAATGAGTTCAATCAATACATTTACCTACAAAGGATTTAGTTTAAGAACACAATTTGACTGGAAACAAGGAGGCGATATCTCCTCTTCTTCTATCCAAACTTTTTTAGGACGAGGAGTGACCAAAGATACTGAGGACAGAGAACGTACTTTTATTATTCCTGGATCTTACGGAAACAATCAAGGGGAAGCCATTTTAGATCAATCTGGAAATCAAATTCCTAATACAACTCAGATCAGCATGAACGAACTTTATTTCTCCCCTGCAGGATCATCTACCTTTGGAATAAATGCAGTTGATGAAGCGTCCATTTATGATGGAACCGTATTTAGATTAAGAGAAGCAAGTTTGACCTATGAGGTACCAAAAAAATTCTTAGAAAAGACTCCTTTCGGACAAATTAATTTTAGTGTAATTGGAAGTAACCTTTGGTATTTTGCACCTAACGTACCAAAGTATACTAATTTCGATCCTGAAACTACCAGTTATGGATCTACAGCCCTGCAAGGTATTGAGACTTCATCAGCACCAACAGCTAGGAGATATGGATTTAAACTTAATTTAACATTCTAAAAAAAAAAAACATGAAACTTTTAAATAAAATAAAAAATAACAAAACTCAAATTGCTTTGTTATTGCTTACGACTATTTTTATAAGTTGTAGCGACTACTTAGATGTTGATACAGACAAGGATAACCCAACTCTGGCACCAGAAGCTCTTTTGCTTACACAAATTGAAATTGATGTGGCCAGAATTGGTGATTTTAACAATTTTACTGGCAATATCCTCGGAGTATTTACTCATCAGATGACTACGCGGGAAAATGATGACCAATATGGAACTAGGGTAGATAGCGGTCCTATCTCTAACGATTGGAACACTATATACACTACCTTAACAAATATTGAAACTTTAATAAGTCAAACCACCGAATCAGGAAATTTAGTTTACCTAGGTATGGCGCAAATGCAAAAAGCGTACTTAATGTCCGTTGCTGTTGATTTATGGGGCGACGTACCATTCACTGAAGCCTCAAAATTAACTGCAGGCATCACAAGCCCTGTATTTGACGATCAAGAGGAAATCTATGCCACTATTTTTAGCTTAATAGAAACTGCTAAAACTAACATCGCTACGGATGCCGGTAATGCAAAACCAGGTACAGATGATTTATATTATGGAGGTGACATCGCAAAATGGATAAAGTTTACCAACACTTTTAAATTAAAGCTATACAATCAAGTACGACTAAGCTCAACTTTTGATCAGTCTGGATTTGATGCCTTGGTTGCTGAAAACAATTTCTTCACATCAATTGATGATGATTTTCAATTGATACATACAGCTACCATAGCACCATTGGATGAAAGAAATAATTTATTTATTGAATCTTATCCTAGTACACAGTTCAGCACTTATCAAAGCCCTTGGTTTTACGAAATACTAAAAGGAGTAAACCCTAGCATCCATACCGATAATGCTGACCCTAGAATGAAATATTATTTCTTTAACCAATTAACAGCAGGAACACTTCCTCCTGATCAAGGAAATCCAGAAACTGGTGATCCTAGAGCTGATTATTGGGATAAATCTAGTGGGTTTTATAGTATTCGATTTGGTAGTGTAGGTCCGGACAGAGACCTTAGTGCAGAGACCTCCTATACTTATCCTGGTATTTTTCCCGCTGGCGGACGCTATGACGATGGCAAAGGAGATGTTATTGATCAATCAAGCGGAACAGGAATTGCACCTCGCCGAATTTTAACTTATGATGAATTCTTATACATTCAAGCGGAATTAATTCAAGTAGGTAAACTAAGTGGCGCTGGGACAGCTACAGCAAAATTGGAACAAGCAATAAAAGCTAGTTTTGCAAAAGTAGACAAAGTAGTTGATGATAATGACTCATCCCAAACTGACATACCTGTGCTGACAGGCTCAGATGAAGTAGTAGCATTTGTTGAGAACGTAATGGCTGAATATACCGCTGCTTCTGCAAATAAAAAATTAGAGATCATAATGACTCAAAAATGGGTAGCCACTTTTGGAGACCCTTTGGACCAATATAACGATTATAGAAGAACTGGTTTTCCAATCCTAGCAAACCCAACAGAAGGACCCTCTCCAGAGTACCAGCTAAATAATGCTGATGGATTTCCATTGACAGACTCACAAACCATTCAAAATAATCTGTTTCAAATCTCTCTTTTCTGGCCACAAAGCGAATTAAATGCAAATCAAAATGCTCCAGCTCAGAAAGACCCAACAACTTATAAAATCTTTTGGGATAATTAATACAACTATCTAATTATGAAAAAAATAAAATTAATATTCGCATTATTAGCACTCGCTGTGCTGATCCCGTCTTGTTCAAACGATGGCGGTGATTCAAAAATGATATTTGAAAATGGAGGAATTCCTAATTTAGTAAAAATCACAACAACTGATGATTTCATTAACTTAATCGCTTTAAATAATGGAGGAACATTCGATCTCGGACTGAACGTAACTGTAGGTCAAGGCGAGGTTAGTTCTATGGATATCGTAGCTTTTTATAGAAAAGGAGACCTTGTTTCGAAAGCCACTTTTGACACAAACATCACTACTTTCCCTGCAACAGTAAATTTAAGTAAAGGTGATATTATTGCAGCCTTTAGCGAGTTAAGTTCAGCTAGCGATTTTGTTTTAGGGGATCAACTAACGGTTTCTGCCGAACTCACTTTAAAAAATGGAACGGTAATCAAGATTCTAAATGATGATGGATCTAGAAATTATGGTCAAGACATCGCCAACTCTACCTTGTACGCAGTAGTACAAAACTATAATGTTTCTTGCCCATCCGATTTAGGCGGAACCTATTCCGTTTTAAGTTCAGGAACATCTACAGATTCTGCACCGCGTCCAGAAGACAACCCTATCACAGACTATCCTTATACCACTGTAATAAAGGATAATGGTGGCGGTAGCTACACAATGTCAGATGCATTTGGTGGACTTGAAATCTTATGGTACAGTTCTTATGGACTTACGTTTGAAGTTAAGGGTTCCTTCAACGATGTATGTGGTGAACTTTCCGGAACATTTACTGGCGCATTCGGAGAAGGTAACGTACTCACCGGAGCTGCAAATCGCGATGGTACATTAACTATTCATTGGGAGAATGATTTTGGTGATTTTGGCGATGCTATATACACTAAAAATTAAAAAACTTATAAATTAAAATTTCTTAAAAGAGGTTGATCTGTGATCAACCTCTTTTTTTTTTGCTAATTTCAATCCTAAACAAAAGTATTTACAATCAGCCTAACTGCTCTTTATACAAGCTGTAACTTCCACTCTTAATTACGTTTACACCTTCCATCAAAAAAAGAATCTTCAATTTTTTTTCGCGCTATAAAATCGTTGTTAGTACTTTATTAATAGCCTCTTGACTGGCAGTATTTTACTGAAATATCTTCAACCCCCTCACTATAACCGCTACTCAAAATAGGATTGTTTCATCACACAGCTAATAACTGTTTATCAATAACTAAATCCAGCCGACATCTTTACTATATGAACTTATACTATTTCTGCTTTTAATAGCCTTTAATAAAGCAACTATCATTAGTAAAAACCCTTCTTCATACGCAATACAAACTAATGGTCAAACAAATACTGTTAGTCATATAAGCTACTTAGCACCATTTCCAATCTCCAACTTTTTTCGTAATTAAACCTATTCTGGCGATCGTTTCATTTCATTCCTATTTTACTAATACGAAGAATTGAATTGTTTTTTTCTAAAGATTCACCGTGACAATCTAACTTTTCTATCAGCATTAATCAACTGTCTCTATAAACAAAGCTACCCTAAACCTCACTTGCTACAAATCTTTATAATTGTACATTTAGATTACTTTACTTACAACATATTAGCAACAATAATCGTTATACCGGAGCAATTTTACTTAGAAGAAGAATTTTTGTCAAATAAATTTGGAAAGTTAACAAATTATTAAGATTTTTGTCTCACTAATTCAAAATAATTAAAAATGAAACTAAAGTTCAATGGAATCTTGGTGCTATTTGTAGTACTGATGACGCAACTAACTTTTGCGCAAGAAAGAGCCGTGACCGGTGTTGTTTCTGACAATGCAGGAATGCCTATACCAGGCGTAAGTGTATTAGTCAAAGGAACTCAACTTCGGAATACAAACTGATTTTGACGGGAATTTCGCAATTAATGCAAGCCCCACGTCAAATTTTAATTTTTAGCTACATTGGGATGGAAACCCAAGAATTAAAAGCTACATCCATCAGTAGTAAACGTTAAGATGAAAAGCACTGCTTTTGAACTAGAAGGCGTTGTAGTTACTGCATTAGGGATTAAAAGAGAAAAAAAATCCTTAGGTTATGCCACTCAAGAGATCCAGGCTGAAGATCTTACAGCAGGCGCTGGAAGTGGGAACTTCATCAACGAACTTTCTGGAAAAGTCGCAGGTGTGAACATCAAAAGAAACAATAACTTTGGAGGATCTTCAAGTATTGTCTCTAGAGGTGTAAAAAGTTTAACTGGTAATAATGAAATGTTAATTGTTATAGACGGAATGCCTATTAACAACTCAAACATTAATTCAAACACTGCAAGTCAAACAACTGGAGCTGGTAATACTTACGATTACGGTAATGCTGCTATGGACATCAATCCTGAAGACATCGAAAGTGTAAACATATTAAAAGGAGCAGCAGCTTCTGCTTTATATGGTTATTTAGGAGGAAACGGAGTAGTGATGATTACTACTAAAAAAGGGAGAACAAAAAAAGGATTAGGTGTTACAGTTTCATCTGAGTTTGTTGCTGGAACTATTGACAAATCTACATTTGTTAAATACCAAGACAAATACGGTGCAGGATACGGACCTTACTACGAAGATGCTTCAGGCTTTTTCTTGTCAAGAGATGTTAATGATGATGGTGTAGAAGACTTAGTTGTACCAACGTCTGAAGATGCTTCTTACGGAGCTGCTTTCGACCCTAACTTATTAGTTTACAATTGGAATGCATTTACTCCATGGTCTGATAGCTACCAAAAAGCCACTCCTTGGGTAGCTGCAAAAAATGATCCAACTACATTTTTTCAAACTGCTACTTCTTTTAACAACTCTGTATCATTAGAGGACGGAAATGACACTACTAATTTTGTTTTGAATTTTACTAATTCAAAACAAACAGGTATTTTACCAAATAGTGACATGAAAAAGAATAGTATGAGTGCTAAAATCAACCACACTTTCTCAGATAAATTATCTGTAAGTGCATTTGCTAATTACAACACTCAGTCTACTGTAGGTAGAAACTCAACAGGATACAACGAAAACATTATGTCTAACTTCCGTCAATGGTGGCAAACTAATGTTGATGTACAAGAGTTAAAACAAGTATACGAGAGATCTGGTGGACAAAACATCAACTGGAACTACTCAGACCCTTCAGATTTAACGCAAATCTATTGGGATAATCCTTATTTCATTAGAAATAAAAATTTCCAATCGGATGAAAGAAACAGATTCTTAGGTTATGGTAACATAAATTATAAACTTACTGATTGGTTAACTGCTACAGCTAAAATTTCAACAGATACCTATAGCGAATTACGTGAGGAGAGAAGAGCGTTTGGATCTATTGCTGGTGATTTTGGTATTAACAGATTAGCAGAAACATCTGGATACCAAAAATACATGAGAAATTTCTCTGAACAAAACTACGATTTCATTTTGACTTTCAAAAAAGACATCTCAGACGACATTAGTTTTAATGGAGTTGCCGGAGGTACATCAAGAAAAACTAGAATTGTTTCTACATTGAATTCAACTCAAGGAGGACTTATTGTTCCAGATCTTTTCAGTTTATCTAATTCTGTTGCGGGAGTTCCGTTTCCAGTTGAAGATGAAATAAACCAAGGAATTAATAGTTACTACGCATCGACCTCTTTTGGTTACAGAGATTTTGCATTTTTAGACGCAACTGTAAGAAGAGATGCTTTCTCTACTTTACCACAAAATGAGAATGCAATTAACACCTATTCAGCTTCTGGATCTTATGTTTTCACAAATCATATTAATCAACCATGGTTAAGTTTTGGTAAACTTAGAGCAGGATATTCTGAATCTCCACTTGGTACTCCAAATCAATCATTGGTTGATACATATATCAAAGATAACCCCTTTGGCACTAACCAACAATATTCTGTGGCATCAACAAAAAATAATCCAAATTTAAAAGCTGTAAAAACAAACACGCAAGAAATTGGTTTGGAAATGCAATTTTTAAACAAAAGAATTGGCTTTGAATTGAGCGCATACAAAAACGTCAACGAAGGAGAGGCAATTTCAGTCCCTTATTCTACATCTACGGGAAACAGTGCAAGATACATCAATGCAGCTACTGTTCAGAATAAAGGTCTTGAGGTTCAATTTAATGCAACCCCATTTAAATCTAAAAATTTCCAGTGGGATATTTTTGTAAACTGGTCTAAAAACGAAAATAAAGTTACTAAGTTAGTTGAAGGAATTGAAAACCTTAGATTAAGTCAGTTTGGACAAGGTGTTACACTTAATGCTGCTGTAGGTGAAGCTTACGGTGTATTAAGAGGTACAGATTATACTTACTTGAATGGTGAAAAAGTTGTTGGAACAAACGGTAGATATATCGTTAATGCATCAGCTAACAATGTAATTGGAGATGTTAATCCCGATTGGATAGGTGGTATCCGTAATAAATTTACATACAAAAACTTATCTTTAGGATTCTTAATAGACATGAAACAAGGTGGAGATATATTCTCTCTTGATCAAGCGTATGGTCTAGCTACAGGTTTATATGATGTAACTGCAGGAAATAATGATCTAGGAAACCCAGTAAGAAACACAATAGCAAATGGAGGAGGAATAATCCTTCCCGGTGTTCAAGCTGACGGAACTGCTAATACAATACGCACACTATCTCCTGAACAATACGGAAACGTATCAGGATATAGAAGAGGTCCTAACAAGGCATTTGTATACGACGCCTCTTTTGTGAAATTGAGAGAAGTTAACATCACTTATAACTTACCTTCTACCATTGTAAAGAGAATGAATCTTCAAGAGATGAAATTTAGTATAGTAGGTTCAAACTTATGGATAATAAGTAAAAACCTTCCTTATGCTGATCCAGAAAGTGGATTAAGTGCAAACTCAAACTCTGCAGGATATTCAATTGGTTCATTGCCATCAACTAGAAATATTGGTTGTAACGTAACATTTAAATTTTAAATTATGAAAAAGATATTTTTATTAATCACATTTATGGCGCTGACTGTATCATGTACTGATGATATTACAGGTTTAAATGCTGACACAAAAAACCCAACGACAACAAAAGCTGAGTTTTTGTTTACTAATGCAGAAAAGTCTCTAGTTGATCAAATGGTGAATGCTTCAGTAAACAGAAATGTTTTCAGATTATTTACTCAATACTGGGCAGAAACAACTTATCCAGATGAAAGTCAATATAACTTGACAACTAGACCGATTCCAGATACTCATTTTACCATTCTATACAGAGATGTTTTAAGAGATTTGAAAGAGTCAAAAACTTTATTAGATAAGCAAGTTACTGCTGGACCGGCTGAAGCCGCCATTTTAGCTAATAAAAAAGCGATTGTTGATATCATGTCAGCATACACTTTCAGCGTTTTAGTAGATACTTTCGGTGATGTACCTTATTCAGAAGCCTTGGACATCGAAGGAAATCCTTTACCAAAATACGATGATGCACAAACGATTTACAAAGACATTTTAAGTAGACTTACTGCTGATGTTGCCTCGTTAAGTTCTTCAGACGGCAGTTTTGGATCTGCTGACTTAATTTATGGTGGAGACGCTGCAAAATGGAAAAAATTTGCAAACTCTCTTAGATTAAGACTTGCTGTTAACATGCATGATGTAGACGCCAATTACGCGACTACTCAAATCACTGCTGCAGTAAACGCTGGAGTCATGACAAGTAACTCTGACAATGCTGATCTAGTTTATTTAGGAGAACAACCAAATGCGAATCCATTATATGTTGATATTGTTGCAAGTGGAAGAAAAGATTTTGTAATTGCTGATACATTTGTAAACAAAATGAATACGCTTTTAGACCCAAGAAGATCTAAATACTTCACTTTCGCACCTGGTACAACGAGTTACATAGGAGGAATATATGGCTCATCTAACAGTTACACAAACTTTTCTCAAATCAAACAGACAATACTTGAACCTACTTTTGCAGGCACAATTTTTGACTATACTGAAACTGAATTCTTATTAGCTGAATCGGCTGCAAGAGGTGTTTCAGTTGGAGGTACAGCAGCAACACATTATACTACTGCAATTACTGCATCAATGGAAAGTTGGGGTGTCGAAACAGCTGACGTTGCAACTTACCTTGCACAACCTTCTGTAGTATTTGATGCTGCAAACTGGAAAAAAAGCATAGGGGAACAAGCATGGATAGGATTATACAATAGAGGATTTGAATCTTGGACTTCATATAGAAGATTAGATTTTCCCGTTTTATTAGCACCAGCTGCCGCTTATAATGATCTTAAAAGTGTACCAACTAGATATAAATATCCTGCTGCAGAACAAACTGTAAATCAAACGAACGTTAGTGCTGCTTCAGCTCTTATTAGCGGTGGGGATTTATTGACTACAAAAATATTTTGGGATAAATTTTAATATTAAACATGGAAAAAATGAAAAAAAATATAGTAAAAATTTCTTTATTGGCCTTGCTTGTTAGTTTCTCCTCCTGTACACAAGATGAAGAACTAGCAATGTTGGATGCTGGTGGAAATACCGTGTTAAAAGACACAAAAATTAGTCGTCTAGATACAGATAGTGACATCAAAATTGGGGTAATTCTTAAAGCTGGCGTATCAGTTAGTAAATTGGAGATTTTCTACAATACAGCAGCGTCTGGTGCTATTGTATTGGGAACTAAAATCGGAGAAGCTACTGTTTCTGGAGATCTAGCTACTTTGAGCTCTTCAAAGTTAATTGCGGACCCTAACTTTGTGTCTAATCAAAGTACAGATAAAGGAACTATTGCATTAGCTTTTGTTACTACTTATTCTGACGGGTCAATGACAACAAATCCATACTCCTTAACTGTCGCTAGAGGTATAGACTGGAAAATACTTGATGATGATGGTTTATCTGTAACTAACGCTACAAGCGGTACTACAAACATCAAATATCTAGATAACACAACTGGTGTTAATGTATTGAGATATGCTGTTTATAAAAAATATGCAAATACAGTAGTAGATAATGTAACAGTACAATGGAAAAAAAACAAAGCAGGTACTTATAGTGTTGGTGTTGCAACATTTCCAATAACCAAAGGAGAAATTGATCTTGGAAATCTAAACTACTCTTCCTACGGCCTTGCAGTTAATGATACTTTATATTATAAAATATCAGTTAAATCTGGAACACAAACAGATTATATTCAAACGGCTATTGCAATAAATACTCAAAAATTTGGCGCTAGTGCATCAGCAGAAATCACCGACGCGTTAACTGCTAATAAATTTAGTTTTGCCACTGGGTTAAATTACGATGACGCTGACGAAGATACAGAAGCTGAAGTTGAATTCACTTCTCCTTATGGTCTATCAAAGACAGGTACGACTTCAATTACTTTTGTCAAATCAAATAGTACTGACTACGACACAGCCGACTTGTTTTCTGCTGAAGTAGATTTCCTTGCAGGAACGGCTGGTACAAGCCTAACTAATTTAGCGCAAGATGATCTTATCATTTACAAAATAGTTAGAGGCGACGTTACGTCTTATGGTATTATTAAAGTTGGAGATTTAAGCTCGAGTACTTTAAACGGTACTACTACTAAAACATTTACTTTTGAGTACAAAGAAGGAACCATTTTAAGGGCATAATCTTAAGAGATCAATTATTAATCTTTTATTCAAAACCATCGGCAAAAGCTGGTGGTTTTTTTTTATATATTTGCAGCATGGAAAAAGAACATCAAATATTTGGGATTAGAGCAATTATCGAGGCCATACAAGCAGGCGCAACAGTAGACAAAGTGTACATTCAAAAGGAAGCTAGTAGCGAACTAATGAAAGACTTGATGAAAGTGATGAAGCGTGGTAATATAAACTTCTCCTATGTTCCAGTTGAAAAACTTAACAGACTAACACCAAACAATCATCAAGGTGCGGTGGCAACCATCTCTCCTATCTCCTTTTTTGATTTAGAAACTTTAATAGAATCCGTTATCGACAACGGGAAAAAACCTTTGTTTTTGATTTTAGATCAAATTTCTGACGCCCGTAATTTTGGAGCTATTATTCGAACTGCCGAATGCACTGGAGTAAATGGAATCATTGTTCAAAAAGCAGGTTCTGCGCCAGTTAACGGAGACACGGTAAAAACATCGGCTGGAGCGGTATTCAATATTCCAATTTGTAAAGTGGAACATATTAAGGATGCTATTTTCCTACTGCAAGCTAGTGGGATCAAAACCGTTGCAGCAACTGAAAAAACTGACAGTAACATTTATGATATTGATTTAAAAGAAGGGGTCGCTATTATAATGGGGTCAGAAGATCGCGGAGTTAATCCATCTGTATTAAAAATTGTAGATGAAAAAGCTAAATTACCAATGTTTGGATCAATAGGATCATTGAACGTATCTGTTGCCTGTGGAGCCTTCTTATATGAAGCGGTTAGACAAAGAAACTAATACATCTGTTTAAACAGAGAATCCAGTATAAAAAACAAAAATGAATCACGACTCCGGTTTTGATTCATTTTTTTTGTTTAACACTACCTCATAATTGACTGGAAAAGTCGGTGTATAATAACTTAAATGCGCTTCAGGCTCTTCAATCTCCTCTTCAACTACAGGAGGTAAATTGACAAAGTTCCCATTCTCGTCGAAGCGCTGCATAAATTTATCTTCGATTGGATCAAAATCAGGCTTTTCCCAATCGTATTTGATTCCCTTCTTATACTCCGGTGTTTTATAAATGACAGAGAGAACAAATCCAGTTATTAATCCGGCCAGATGCCCTTCCCAAGAGATAGTATCGTCTACTTTTGGAAAAACATACCATAACATCCCTCCATATAACATAATCACGGTTAAAGACAGTGCTACTAATCGGTAATATTTAGTCATCAAACCTTTAAAAAAGATGAAGCTTACCAATACATAGATTAGTCCACTTGCTCCAATATGGTAACTCTCCCGTCCAATAACCCAAGTTATCAGACCAGAAAACAAAATGCCAAACACAATAATAAAAAAAGATTGCTTCGCATAAAAAAACTGTAATGCAGCCAGCAATGCGAGCAAAGGAACAGAGTTGTTGTAAAGGTGCTTGATATCTGAATGTATAAATGGACTAAAGATGATTCCCTGCAATCCAGAAGCAGTTTTAGGTAAAATTCCATTAGTATCGAAATCAAAACCAAAACGGATTTCTAACCAATAAACAAACCACAGGAACAATACAAAAAAAAGCGGCAGGCCTATAACGGAATTCGTATACTTAAAATATTTATCCATTATATTAATTTTTTAGTCTTGGTTTCCTTCTTGCTTGTTTAAAATCTGTCTCAACAATTTATCCATTTGCAATTTAATGCTATTTTGTCAGTATGCATAAATAGTTGTTGTAAAAATGACAGCCCAGATAGAAGTGAAAAATCCTTTTTATTTCAATTTTATTCAAATGAAATAAAAAGGTTGCAGCGGATAGCTGGAAGTAGCTCCAAAAAAAATCCAGATTCAAAACTAGAACGCCAAAAATAGAGTAATTTTGCATCACCAAAATGAATCTAGGAAGAGGAACAACGAATATGAAATTGAGACCAAAAAAAACAAATGGAAGCACCTTTAGCAGAACGCATACGCCCACAAAAACTGGAAGACTACATAAGCCAAGAACACCTTATAGGGCCTAATGGCTCATTGACCCAACAAATCGCCAAAGGGATTATCCCTTCATTGATATTGTGGGGACCGCCGGGAACAGGAAAGACGACTTTGGCACAAATCATAGCCCAAGAATCAAAACGTCCGTTTTATATCTTGAGCGCCATCAACTCGGGAGTAAAGGACATCCGTGACGTAATTGAAAAAGCTAAACAAAGCGGCGGTCTTTTTACCACCAAAAATCCAATTCTGTTTATTGACGAAATCCATCGCTTCAGCAAATCGCAACAAGATTCATTGTTGGCAGCGGTCGAAAAAGGATGGATCACGCTTATTGGCGCCACCACCGAAAACCCCAGTTTTGAAGTAATTCCCGCTTTACTTTCCCGTTGTCAAGTTTATATCCTAAATGCCTTTACTAAAGAAGATCTGGAGTCCCTTTTGCAACGCGCTTTGAAAACTGATTCTTTTTTAGCAACTAAGAATATTCAATTAAAAGAAACAGAGGCGCTGTTAAGACTTTCTGGAGGAGACGGACGCAAGTTGTTGAACATCTTTGAACTGGTCGTAAATGCTTCGGCTGAAGACGAAATTGTCATCACTAACGATCGGGTTTTTCAACTTGTGCAACAAAACACAGTATTATATGACAAAAGTGGCGAGCAACATTATGACATCGTTTCCGCATTCATCAAATCGATCCGAGGAAGTGACCCAAATGGAGCCGTATATTGGCTAGCCAGAATGATTGAGGGTGGTGAAGACGTGAAATTTATCGCCCGCCGATTACTAATCCTATCGAGCGAAGACATTGGAAACGCAAATCCTACCGCTTTCATAATGGCCAACAATACCTTTCAGGCCGTTACCACAATTGGCTATCCCGAAAGCAGAATCCTATTAAGCCAATGCGCCATCTATCTAGCAACGTCTGCTAAAAGTAATGCGTCCTATATGGCTATCGGCACTGCTCAACAATTAGTAAAACAAACTGGTGATTTATCCGTGCCCATACATCTGCGCAATGCACCCACCAAGCTTATGAAAGAATTAGGTTATGGCGACGATTACAAGTATTCACATGATTACGCCAATAATTTTGCAGAACAAGAGTTTCTTCCTAAGGAACTTAGCAACAAAGCGATATATATTCCAGGAAATAATTCTCGGGAGAACAGCACCAGAGAATTTTTAAGAAATCGTTGGAAAGACAAATACGGTTATTAACAACAAAAAATGGTTTAAAAAACACGTTTACCTTGATGCGTTTTTTAAACCATTTTTAATGTATTTTCATTTTAAAAAACAGACCAATTATCTAAAACTTCACTTCTATTTTCTCTGAAATTAATTTTTCATTCTGATAGTATTCAAAAAACCACTCGCTACCCTTTGCTATCAGAACTCCTTGCTTATTTCCTTTTACCGCAATGTAGCATTCTTTTATTGACGTCTTATACAAGACCACAACAACACTCGGCGTACTATCCACTAATTGGAAACCAGTAGCAGTTGGTTGGGCGTAAAGAAGGTTTAGATTCGTTTTTTCCTGAACAACCAATTCATCAGATCTCACATTAGTAGCAACAACAGCTTGCGATTCAGTAACAACTTCTGCTTCAATACTCGGAACTGAACTTACTTTATTTTCTCCGATATATTTATAATTCAAAGCATAAACAGAGACAAACGCTTTACTTAACGCCTCTTTATAAGCCAATTCATAATCTTTTTCTTTACTAACTCCTGTTTCAGATTGAAAAATGATTTTACCATAACAGTCTTTGAAAATAATATATAATTTAGTGGTCAAAAATGCTTTTTGATTAATTACATCAAAATTCAGCAACTCGCACCTTTGGATATTTTGATCTAGGATAGGCTCATTATCATAATAGGCCTGAAAACCAGCCTTACCCAATTCAAACTTCGAGATAGTGGCAAGACGGTATTGATTATCGCTTTTTAAAAATTCAAACTTTAATGGTATAATTACGGCTTTGTAATCGTTAACAGATTGCGAAAAGCTATAACTCGTAATAAAAAAAAGTAAAAGAAAGATTCGGATTTTCATAATTATAAATATTTTTTTAGTTCTAATAAATGATTCACTTGTTTAATGTTTTCTGCCGCTTCAACATTTCTTTCATTAAAAAAAATAGCGTCTAAACCGATATCTAATGCTCCTTGAATGTCCGCCTCTAGAGAATCCCCAATCATGATACTATTTTCTTTTTTTGCTTTCGACAAGTCTAACGCATATTCAAATATAATTGGATTTGGTTTCTTAACACCAGCCATTTCAGAATTCGTAATGGTATCAAAATAGCTTGCTAAATTAGAATTTTTGATTTTTCTAAATTGTACATCAGCAAAACCGTTAGTAATAATATGCAGATTGTAATCCTTATTCAAATAATCCAAAACTTCGAATGTACCATCAAATAGATGATTGTTATCAGGCAACAAATCAATATATTCTTGAGCAATACTTTCAATTTGCTCATCGGACACTACATAATCCATTGCGTCAAACGAGTGTTTCAATCTGTTGTACCGCAATTCAGCATGTGAAATTTTATCGTATTGAAATAATTCCCAACACGCTCTATTTATAGGTACGTATTTCTCGATAAATGTTTTCAACTGCACACTGGGGTGATTTCTCTTAAAAATAGTATCAAAAGTTAACTCCGAGTTTTTATCAAAATCCCAAAGCGTGTGATCTAAGTCGAAAAATATGTTCTTTATACCTGCTATTTTCATTTTGTTTTTTAAAATATTCCTTCGTCAACAAAACTAAAGTAATTTACTTCAGTAACAATCAAATGATCCAACACTTTTATTTCTAAGCTATCGCCAGCTATTTTGAGTTTCTTTGTTATCTGCTTGTCGGCCTCGCTTGGTACTAAAGTCCCCGAAGGATGATTGTGGCAAAGAATCAATCCAGTCGCCCCCATTTCAAGCGCATTTTTAAAGACCAGCCGCACATCGACCAAGGTACCAGTAATACCTCCTTTGCTAAGTTGGGATTTTGAAATAATCTTATTCGAATTATTCAAATAAACAATCCAAAACTCTTCGTGTGCCAATTCTCCAATGATCGGCTGCATGATTTCGAAAATCATTTTACTTGACGTGATTTTAATCAACTCGACAGCATCCTCAGTTCTTCGGCGTCTTCCTAGTTCTAAAGCAGCAATAATAGAGATAGCCTTTGCCTCCCCTATTCCTTTGAATTCGCTCAATTGTGAAATGGATAATTTACCTAAAGCATTCAGGTTATTATTTACACTCTTCAAAATCCGTTTACTTAATTCGACTGCTGATTCATTACGACTACCCGAACCAATCAAAATAGCAATCAGTTCAGCATCACTAAGAGCGCTCTTACCTTTAAGCATCAGTTTTTCGCGTGGCCTGTCGTCTTCGGACCAATGGGTAATCGGAAAATTATTTTGTTCCACGCTTAACGATTTAAAATGATACAAATACCGACGTTTGTTATTTATTTAAAACCAATCTCGTAATTGAATTTAAATGTTTTTTTTCATGCAAATACTACTTTCCCTGCTAATGTAAGGCGCATAATTTTCAATAACTACATAGCCCAATTTCTGGTACATCGCAATGGCCGCATTTTGTTTGTAGAGGGTTTCTAAAATAGAAAAGGAAAACCCTGCTTCCTTTGCCCAAGATTCTAATTCTCTTAACATCTTTTGAGCCAATCCTTTTCCACGAAATTCGGCAGAAACAAACATACGTTTTATTTCGATTGTATTGATATTGTATTTCTTAAAGCAAGCACAGGCAACAGCCACATCATTTAAATAAATAATCACAACATTCGGGTTCATTTCCATTATGTTATTCCCCCAATAATCAACTTTTAACTCCGGATAGCTTTCCCACAAACTCTGATCTAGTGATGCAACTAACGCAATAAAATCTTTATTCTCGCTTGTACTTTTTACAATTCTAATTTGATCATCCATCTAAAAAGATTATTCGATTAATTTTTTAACCTCATCAAAATTCAATCCTCCATAATTTCCAGAACTCATCAATAACAGAGCGGAATTATCCAAATTTAAACTAAACAGATAGTCTTTAAATTCTATTGGGTTTGTGTATATAATTAAATCTTTTCGGTTAAAAGCGTTCGCTATTTGTTCATAACTAACTTCTTCCAGCTGCTTTATTTTTACGGCGTCGGGCGAATAGAAAACCACAGCAACATCAGCAAACTCTAGGGCCCCTTCGTATTCTTTCAGGAATTCAGCATTCAAACTGCTATAAGTGTGCAACTCTAAACAAGCTACCAAGGTTCGATCTGGGTATTGTTCCTTTACCGCTTTTGTAGTCGCAGCGACTTTACTCGGAGAATGAGCAAAATCCTTGTAAGCCACTTTAGCTCTGCTTTCGGCAATTTTTTCCAATCGTTTTGATGCTCCTTTAAAACTGGCAATAGCCTCATAAAAATCAGCTTCATCCACTCCCATATTTTGACAAATCCACTTGGCTCCTGCCAAATTATTCAAATTGTGTGCTCCAAAAACTTCAATAGGCATATCTCCTTCAGGAGTTTCTAGTAGTGTCGTTCCGTTCTCTACTTTATAATTTGGAGTAGTATAAGCTAATCTACGGGTTGGATTTGTCGCTGCTTCAGCTACACGCTTTACCTCAGCATCATCTTCATTGTAAACTAAAATACCACCACGGGTAATTTTTTCGACAAAAATCTCAAACTGTTCTACATAATTCTCATAGGTAGGAAAAACATTGATATGATCCCAAGCAATTCCCGAAATCAAAGCAATATTAGGTTGGTACAAATGAAACTTAGGTCTTCTATCAATTGGTGACGACAAATACTCGTCTCCTTCCAAAACGATAAAATCATTTTCCTCCGTGAGATGAACCATGGTATCAAAACCCTCTAATTGCGCACCCACCATATAATCCACCGCAATGCCATGGTAATGCATCACATGTAAAATCATGGATGTAATTGTTGTTTTTCCATGAGAACCACCAATTACGACACGAGTTTTATCTTTAGATTGCTCGTATAAAAACTCTGGGTAAGAATAAATTTTCAATCCTAATTCCTGCGCTTTTAACAATTCAGGGTTATCTGCTTTTGCATGCATTCCCAAAATTACAGCCTCGATATCAGCTGTTACTTTTTCAGGAAACCAACCGAGTTCAATCGGTAAAATTCCCTTTTTATCTAAACGCGATTTTGATGGCTCGAATATAGCGTCATCACTTCCCGTTACCTGATACCCTTTATTGTGCAATGCTAATGCTAAATTATGCATTGCACTTCCTCCTATTGCGATGAAGTGTGTTTTCATTTTATGTGATTCTATTATACGTTCCTAGGTGAATTGATTAACCGAAGTAGCGATTATTTATTTGATTTCTTTCTGAATTCTTCCAATACGATTTTGGCTCGTTCAGGTGCATTCATTTTATTCTTATAAAGATTAGCCAGCATTTGATAGCCTGTTTTAGAATATCCAGATAAAATCCCTTTTTTATACTGTTGTTCAGCACTACTGTATCTTTTAAAATACTCCTCAATGTGGCCTCGCGATAAATAGCCATCCACCGCAGACAATTTCGACAATTCATTTGAATATCTTATTGCTTTTGTTTCGCTTCCTCCTACTATCCTAGGAAGCTTTATGTACAGATCAATTAAAGCCCATCTAGATTCAACATGTCCCGCATCCAGTTCTATAGCTTTTTCAAAAGAGCCTTTTATTTCATCTATCATCCCTAGTGCTCTAAACTTGTTAACACTTAACGCTTTCATACCTAAAGCACCACCATATTTGTAAAAAAAATTTGCCTCAGATGGTTTTAATTGCTTTAATCTTCCATAGTACGTAATGGCTTCATCCCATGATTTATTACGACCCGCTATATCACCCAAATACTCATTTGCTTTGAGGTTAGAAGGATCCTTTTTTAGAACCACTTGAAAAATAGTTTGCGACTGCTCTAATTTACCTTCCTCAAATAGTTTTTCGGCCTGATCAAAACTCGATTGGCACAACACTATCAATGGGAACAGTAAACAGAGGGTTAGAATATATTTCATTCTTCAAAAATAAGGAAATTTTAAAGGAATAGAAAAGATTTTTATCTATCATGAACCTTTAAAAAGAGTTCGAGCCTAAAATCTTAATGTATTAGAAAAGTTTAAAACATTATACATTAAGATAGGACTACTACTTTTGTTTTGAGAAAACATAAAAAATCCAACAAGAATTTAAACTAAATCGTTCTCCTCTCATTAAATAAAAGGCTTACATGAAAATATTTTATGCGATACAAGCAACTGGAAATGGACATATAAGTAGAGCGATGCAGCTGTATCCTTATCTGCAAAAATTTGGGGCTTTTGATTTTTTCCTAAGCGGCAATAATGCAACTCTAGATATTAAATTGCCTATAAAATATAGAAGTAAAGGCTGCAGTCTACATTACAGCAAATGCGGTGGCTTAAATTACTGGGATATAGTAAAAAATATTAGACCACGCCAAATTTACAAAGATGCTGACTCACTTCCCTTAAAAGAGTACGATATAATCATCAATGATTTTGACTCCATTACTTCATTAGGGTGTAAAATGCAAAAATTACATTCGGTACAATTTGGACATCAAGCTAGTTTCATTTCACAACATACACCCAGACCAACAAAAAAAAGTATTATGGGGGAAATGATTCTAAAACACTATGCCCCTTCTCCTAAAAACATTGGTCTTCATTTTGAAAAATACGATTCATTTATACTTCCTCCAATCATCAAAGAGGAGATTATAGAATCTCAGCCTATAAATTTAAAGCACATAACCGTATATCTTCCTTCTTTTGACAAAGATTGTTTAGAAAAAGCATTTAAGAGCATTCCTGACATTCAATTTCATTGGTTTCTAAACACAGTAGAACAACAACACACTATTGGTAATATTACGTATTTTCCGGTAAATCAAAAAAAATTCAACAAAAGCCTGATCAGTTGCGAAGGCATCATAACCGGAGGAGGCTTTGAAACACCATCGGAAGCTTTATATCTGGGCAAAAAAGTACTTTCTATTCCTGTGCGCAATCATTACGAACAGGAGTGCAACGCGGCCGCTTTAAAAAAACTGGGCGTTCCTGTTGTTTACGAAGCGGGCCCTGATTTCAATGCAATTATAGAAAACTGGATCAATTTAGACCTAAAATACCCTAAAATAGAGGCTAACAATATCCCAGAAACTCTCGAATATCTTTTTGATACCTACAGAGACTAAAAAGACCTTTTTTTTAGGGGCTGCCCCACCTAAAAAGGTGGGGCGGGCTATACGCTACAATCTTTATTGAGATGAAAAAAACTCAATAAAGGATTTCTGCTGCTATCCCTCATCCAAAAAACCAACTCGGATAAATCAACGATTACACCAACTAATAATTCATCGAAACTAACAAAACATCGGCAGTTTTCTGTTTTTTTTATTAAATTGGCTTGCAATTCTAAAAAAAGACACATGAAAACATTAAACGAATGGTTTGAAGATTATAGCCTAAGCCACAAAAATCTAACCAATAAAAAAATCCATTACATCTGTGTTCCTTTAATCTTTTTTTCGGTAATTGGACTTTTTATGACTATTCCAAACCAAATTCTAACTCCATTCGCTTCAATACATCCCGTTTTGGCTAATTGGGCCTTTATAATCTTACTTTTTGTGCTGTTTTTTTATTTTAGATTATCAATAAAAATGGGAATAAAAATGCTAGTTTTCACTACAATTTGTCTAGTTGGAAACTACATTATTGCTCAATCAGTACCTTTATTATGGTTTTCTATTTTGGTATTTACAGTAGGCTGGATTGGTCAATTTTACGGCCATAAAATTGAAGGTAAAAAGCCCTCCTTTATAAGCGATTTACAATTTTTACTCATTGGACCAGCTTGGGTTATTCACTCGGTATTCAAAATGAATTAAACTCCAAAGGCATTAAAACAAAAAACCACTATAGAGCATTCGCTCCGTAGTGGTTTTTTAAATATGTAAAAAATGTTTAATTAATCATTCAACATTTTCCAAAGTTTATCTTTCAACTCTGTTAAGCCTTGTTGAGCTACAGACGAAATAAACATATAAGGAATTCCCTTAAAGGAAACATCTAATTCTGTTTTTAGTTCTGCTTTCAGACCATCATCCAGCATGTCGCATTTTGATATTACTAATAAACGCTCTTTATCTAGCATTTCTGGATTGTATTTTGTCAACTCATTTACCAAAATATCATATTCTCCTTTGATGTCAGGAGTATCAACAGGCACAAGAAACAAAAGGGTAGAATTACGCTCAATATGACGCAAAAAATAATGTCCCAATCCTTTTCCTTCTGCAGCTCCTTCTATAATTCCAGGAATATCTGCAATTACAAAGGATTGAAAATCTCTGTAAGCGACAATCCCAAGATTTGGTTTCAGTGTTGTAAAGGGATAATCCGCAATTTTAGGTTTTGCAGAAGTCAATACAGACAGCAATGTCGATTTTCCTGCGTTTGGAAAACCAACCAAACCCACGTCAGCCAAAACCTTAAGTTCCAGAATAACATCCATTTCACTTCCGGGCAATCCAGGCTGCGCATATCTTGGAGTTTGATTTGTGGCACTTCTAAAATGCCAGTTTCCCAAACCTCCTTTTCCACCTCTGGAAAGCACCTGTTTTTCACCATTTTCAGTGATCTCAAATAATATTTCTCCGGTTTCTTTATCTCTTACAACAGTTCCTAAAGGCACTTCAATGAACTTGTCCTCACCATCGGCTCCAGTACTTCTGTCTCCACTACCATCTCCACCGAATCCTGCCTTAATGTGACGTGCAAACTTGAGGTGAAACAAGGTCCAAAGCCCTTTATTACCCACAAGATAAACGTGTCCACCACGACCACCATCACCACCATCTGGCCCCCCTTTTTCAATAAACTTCTCTCTATGCAAATGCGTAGACCCTTTCCCTCCTTTTCCGGATGAAACAAATATTTTTACGTAATCTACGAAGTTCCCCTCAGTCATAATTCCTAATGTATTTATTTGAAAAATTAAATTACCTGACAGCCACAGGCTGTACTTCTTTTAATTTCAAATCTTCTGTCATCCTTTTTATTCAATGTTCCGTTGTCGCATGCAGCACTTTATTTATGCTTTAAATGCGACAAGCTCTTTTTATTTTCGCAATGATTTAACCATTACCTTATCAATCTTAACTCCATCCATATCTATGACTTCCAATTCAAATTTATGCCAAAACAATTTTTCTCCCTGCTTTGGTATATGTGAAAGTTCCGTCATTATTAATCCGCTGACCGTAGTCACGTTGTAATCATTTATTAATTCATCCAAATCAAAATAGGTGAGAAAATCATGTAACGAATAATGTCCGTCAACCAACCAGCTTCCATCTTCTCTCTCCACCAATTGAAAATCTTCTTTATCAAAATCTGAAGCATCTCCAACTAATGCTTCCAAAATATCATTCAATGTTATAACTCCTTGAAAAATGCCATACTCATCGGCCACAAAGGCATAATGAATACCCGTTTTCTTGAATCTTTCCAAGGCTTTGTATGCCGTTGTATGTTCCATCATAAATGGCGCTTCTGTCATAATCTCCGACAAACTGATACTTTCATCATCAATATGCGCAAAAATGCTTTTCAAATTCACAACACCAACAATGTCGTCATAATCCTTGCCGTAAACCGGATAAATAGAATGCAGTCCTTGTAGCATACATTCCTTCACCTTAACTTTATTTGAATGCAAGGGTAAAAACACAACTGACTTTCTGTGGGTCATCAAAGAATTTACTTTTCTGTCCCCAATATGAAAAACGCGCTCTACAATATCTTGTTCAATTTCCTGAACTGCTCCGCCTTCTGTTCCTTCTTTTATAAACGCTTTTATTTCTTCTTCAGTTACCTTACCGTCTGTATTTGGCTTTATTTGTAGAATTTTCAACAAAAACTCTGTAGCATGTGTTAACAACCAAATAAACGGCGCCGTAATTATCGAAACCATTTTCATGGGCAATGCAACTGCTTTTGCAATGGCAATAGGATGATTCATACCTATTCTTTTTGGCAATAACTCCCCTAAAACCAATGAGAAAAAAGTTAAGACCACTACAACTATCCCTACTGCTAGCGTATGTGCATAAGGCATCAGTACATCAAACGTTTTGACGAAAGTCTCCACATTCATCGTTATCTTATCGCCGCTATAGATACCCGTTAGGATCCCTATCAGAGTTATACCTATTTGAACTGTGGATAAAAACTTGTTTGGCGAATTGGCTAATTCCAAAGCAACTTTAGCACTTTTATTTCCCTTTTTGGCAGCAGATTCCAATCTGTTTTTTCTTGCCGAAATCAATGCGATTTCAGACATGGAGAAAACCCCGTTCAACAGTATTAAAAAAAATATTATTAGTATTTCCATATTTTTTAACCCAGATGCTAGTGAACAGACTACAGCCTCGTTATTTCAGTTTTATTAGCGCATTCAATCGACTAAACGATGGTTTTACGGCAACACTTCAAACACAACAAAAATTAGAACTTACAACGCGCAGCTTGTATAGCTACTATAACTTGTCTATAACTGTACTTAAACGCTCTGTAATTTCCTGAATTGTCCCTATTCCATTTACGGCGTAGAACTTGTCTTGCTTGTTATAATTACCCCATTAACGGGAGCTGTTTTTTTCGTTGTATTCTTGTAACGGTTTCTTATTTTTTCTTCATCTTGATCGTCAATCCTACCACTTGTTTTTCCTCTTTCCAACAAACGTTGTATTAGGATTTCATCGTCAGCTTCTAATGCAATTGTAGCGGCGACTTTAGAACCAATTGACTCAAGAAAGATATCCAAGGCCTCGGCTTGCGAAATTGTTCTTGGGTAGCCATCAAACAAAATTCATTGGTATCTGGGTGTTTATTTACCTCATCAATAAGCCATTTTTGTTGTCAATTCATCTGGAACCAAATCACCGGCATCCATAAAAACTCTTGCTTGTTTACCAAGTTCGGTATCATTTTTTAAATTAAAACGAAATACATCACCTGTCGATATATGGGTTAAATTGTATTTTCCTTTCAAAAATTCCGCTTGAGTTCCTTTTCCTGCTCCTGGCTTTCCAAATAAGACTATGTTGATCATAATGTGTGTTGAGTAGTTATTCTTTTAGTTGATATACTTCGGGTAAATTTCTTCCAAGACCATCATAATCTAGACCAAAACCAACAATAAATTTATTAGGAATTCTAATCCCTATATAATCAATTTTAATGTCTTTTTTATAAGCTTCGGGTTTAAAAGAAAAGCGTAGCTATTTTAAAATGCTTTACATTCTGTTGTTTGAATAATTCCTTTAGTTCAACCAAAGTGTTACCCGTATCAACAATGTCTTCTATGATAACGACAGGACCGTCCAGACAAATCTTGGTTTAAACCTATCAATTGTTTTACCTCATTTGTCGTTGAAGTCCCCTTCATAAGAAGCCATTTTTATAAAACTTACTTCGCAGGGTTTAGTATATTTTTTCATGAAGTCAGAAACGACCATAAAGGAACCGTTTAAAACCCCAATAAATACGGGTGTTTCATCTATAAAAATCGTCTTCCACTTGTTGTACCATTTTTGTGATGGCAAACTCTATTTCTTTGGCGGAAATAAACGGAACAAATTGTTTATCGTGAAGTTGAATCATTATTATCCTGTTTTAAA